>JAQSWF010000242.1:2887-7100 GCA_029266775.1 Pseudonocardia sp. | reverse complement strand
CGGCGGGCCCTCGCCCACCTCGTCGCCCGCACGCGCGGCACCTACCGGCGCGCCGAGGTCGGCCTCCCGATGCTGGAACCCGTGTCACGGGCCTGTGTCGCCTGTGCGTTCACCCTCTACCAGGGCATCCTCGACGAGATCGAGGCAGCCGACTACGACGTGCTGTGGCGGCGGGTTGCCGTACCGAACCGACGGCGCGCGTCCGTCGCGCTGCCCGGCCTGGCGCGAGCCCTCACCGCCCGGGCCCGCACCGCCCGGACCTGACACCGCACCTTGAGAAGTCAGAACGCCATCGCCTGGGCGCGGCGCTTGACCTCGCGGTGGCGGCCGGCCCGCAACATGCTGACGGGGCTGCTCGGAAGCGACGGGTCGTCCGCGAAGAGCCAGCGCAGGATGTCGGCGTCCGCGTAGCCACCGTCGCGCAGGAGCATGATCGTCCCGGAGAGGCCCTTGACGGGGGCGGCGCCGTCGAAGAAGTCCGACGGCACCCACACGGCGCCGTCGCGGCGCACCGACAGCAGGTGCCCGTCGCGGACCATCTGGTGCACGCGGGACACCGGAATCGACAGCATCTGCGCGACGTCGGCCACCGACAGCACGGCCACGTCGTCGGACAGCGCCACGGGAGCGAGCTCGTTCACGGCCGACACCCTGCCACAGCACGGGGGTGGCGGGGCAGCATCCGGTCGGGCGGTACCGTCCCCCGCGTGGAGGAGCGCCCGGGCGGCGGCAACGCATCCGCCGGCACCCGCACCGACGTGCTGCTCGACAGCCGTTACCGGCTGGGGCCCGTGCTGGCCCGTGGCGGTATGTCGACGGTGCACCGGGCGATGGACACGCGGCTGGACCGCCCCGTCGCCGTAAAGATCATGGACCCGCGGCTGGCCGCCGACCCGGCATTCCGCACCCGTTTCGAGCGGGAGGCCCGCAGCGCGGCCCGGATCAACCACCCCGCGGTCGTCGACGTGCACGACCAGGGCACGGGCGAGGTCGCCGGCGAGCCGGTGGTGTTCCTGGTGATGGAGCTCGTGGAAGGTGGGACGCTGCGCGATGTCCTCGCCGCGCGGGGCCGGCTCGACCTTCCGTCCGCGGTGGCCGTGCTGCGCTCCGTGCTGGCCGGGCTCGCCGAGGCGCACCGCCGCGGCCTCGTGCACCGCGACGTCAAGCCGGAGAACGTCCTGATCAGCCGGACCGGCGATGTGAAGGTGGCCGACTTCGGGCTCGTCACCGCCGTCGCGCAGGCAGGCGCGAGCCACGCCGGCATGATCTTGGGCACCGTGGCCTACCTGTCGCCGGAGCAGGTCACGATCGGATCCGCGGACGCGCGCAGCGACGTCTACGCCGCCGGTGTGATGCTCGTCGAGCTGCTCACCGGCGCGCCGCCCTACACCGGGGACACGCCGCTGTCCGTCGCCTACCGGCACGTGCACGACGACGTGCCGCCGCCCTCGCGCAGCGGGATCGACGTGCCGGCGCCCGTCGACGACCTGGTGGTGCGCGCCACCTGTCGCGATCCGGCCGAGCGGCCGGCCGACGCGGCGACGTTCCTGGCAGCGCTGGATGAGGCGGCCGCCCGCGCAGGCGTACCGAGCGTGCCGCCGCCGCTGCCGCCCCCGCGGGTCGACGACGCCGGCGGGCCCTCGGCGGTCGGGCCGGGGCCGGGCGGCACGCGGGCTCTCTCCTGGCCCGCGCTGCCGGCACCCGCGCGGCCGTCCCCGGTGTCCGGAAAGCCACTTTCCGGACCCGAGACGTCCCCAGAGTGGCCTTACCGACGCCGGCGGACCGGGATCATCCCGGCTGCCGTCGCCGCTGTCGTCTTCCTGGTGGTGCTCGCCGGCGCCGCGGCGTGGCGGGCCGGCGCCGATCGGTGGACCGAGGTGCCGTCCGTCGTCGGTGTGGAGCGCGCGGCCGCGGAGCGACTCGTCGTGGCTGCGGACCTCGTCGCCGCCGTCGAGCTCGCCCACGACGACACGGTCGACGCCGGCCTCGTCGCGGCGGTGGATCCCGCCCCGGCCGCGCAGCTCACCCGCGGCAGCAGCGTGCGGCTGGTCGTGTCCACCGGCCCGCCCGTGGTCCCGGACATCGCCGCCGGCACCGCCGTCCCTGCGGCGGAGCGCGCGGTCCGGGAGGCCGGGCTCGAGCCCAGACGCTCTCGGAGCGACGACGAGTACAGCGCGTCCGTCCCCGCCGGAACGGTGATCGAGACCGATCCTCCGGCCGGTACCGAGCTGCGCAGCGGAGGCGAGGTCAGGCTCGTCGTCAGCCGCGGTCCGGAACCCCGCCGCGACGTCCGCGTGCCACTGCTCCTCGGGCGGCCCGCCGACGACGCCGTGGATGTGCTCGAGGACGCCGGGCTGCGCGGAGAGCTCCGCGAGGGGTTCCGCCTCCGCGACGAGGACGAGGCCGTCGTGGTGCGGCAGAGCCACGGTGCCGGGAGCCTCGTCGAGCGCGGCACCACCGTCACCCTCGACACGCTCTAGATGCCGCACTTCGGGAGGCGAGCGCTCAGTCGCGCAGCATCTCCGCGATGAGGAACGCGAGCTCGAGGGACTGCTGGGTGTTGAGGCGGGGGTCGCACGCCGTCTCGTAGCGCCCGGCGAGGTCGGCGTCGGAGATCTCCTGCGCGCCACCGAGGCACTCCGTGACGTCCTCACCCGTGACCTCCACGTGGATCCCACCCGGGTGGGTGCCCAGCGCCGAGTGCACCTCGAAGAAGCCCTGCACCTCGTCCACGATCCGGTCGAAGTGGCGGGTCTTGTAACCGGTCGTGGACTCGTGCGTGTTGCCGTGCATCGGGTCGCACTGCCAGATGACCTTGTGTCCCGACGCCTCCACCTTCTCGACGATGGCCGGCAGGACGTCGCGCACCTTGTTGTTGCCCATCCGGCTGGTCAGCGTCAGCCGCCCAGGCGTGTTGCCGGGGTCGAGCCGCTCGACGTACTCGACGGCCAGCTCCGGAGTCGTCGACGGGCCGATCTTGACGCCGATTGGGTTCGCCAGCAGCTCCGCGAACGCGATGTGCGCGCCATCGAGCTGGCGGGTGCGGTCGCCGACCCACAGCAGGTGCGCCGAGAGGTCGTAGAGCCGGGGCTCGTAGCGGTTGTCCAGCCGGAGCATGGCCCGCTCGTAGTCCATCAGCAGCGCCTCGTGCGAGGCGTAGAACTCGACGCTGTGCAGGTTGTGGTCCTGCACGCCGCACGCGTCCATGAACCGCAACGCCCGGTCGATCTCGGCAGCGACCGCCTCGTAGCGCTCCCCGGCCGCGGACGTCCGCACGAAGTCCTTGTTCCAGTCGTGCACCATCGACAGGTCGGCCATGCCCGTACCGGTCAACGCCCGGACGAGGTTCATCGCGGCACCGGCGTTCGCATAGGCGCGCACCATCCGCGACGGGTCGGGCACGCGCGCGGCGGGCTCGGCCACGAGCGAGTTGACGATGTCACCGCGGTACGAGCGCAGGCCGAGGGCGTCGATCGGCGCGCTGCGCGGCTTGGCGTACTGCCCGGCGATCCGGCCGACCTTCACGACGGGCATGCTCGCGCCGTAGGTCAGCACGACGGCCATCTGCAGCAGCGTGCGGATCGTCGCGCGGATGTGCGGCTCGGTGTTGTCGAGGAACGTCTCGGCGCAGTCGCCCCCCTGCAGCAGGAACGCGCGACCGTGGGCGACATCGGCGAGCCGGTTCTGCAGCCGATCCACCTCGGGCGGCAGCGTCACCGGCGGCACGCTCTCGAGCACGGTACGCACGTGGGCGACGTGGGCAGGGTCGGGCCAGTCCGGCTGCTGGGCCGCCGGCCGGGCCAGAGCGTCGTCCAGGCGGGCCCGCAGCTCCGCGGGGAGCGGGGGGAGCTCGGGCAGAGCGTCCACCGGCACGTCGACGGTCCAGTTCACGGTGCCCAAGCGTAGGCGCTACCCGGTCGCATGCGCCTCGGGGTTCGCAGCCCGACGCGACGAGGACCGCACGGCTCGCCATCACCCGAACGGACCAAATGATCACTCTGATGCATCGATTCCACTGAGAACGTCTCCGGCTACTCCTCCGGTATGGCAACCCTCCTGTGGATACTCGCCGTCGTCCTTGTCGTCGCCGGCATCTTCGCGATCGTGCGCCGCCAGGTGCTGTGGGGCGTCGTCCTTATCATCGTCGGCCTGCTCGTCGGCCCCGGCGGGGTGAGCATCTTCGTCTGACGGGGGGCGGTCACCGCCCGGTCAC
>JAQSWF010000242.1:0-2878 GCA_029266775.1 Pseudonocardia sp. | reverse complement strand
GGGGGCGGACCCCGCCGGGACCCGCCCGGGGGGGGGCCCGCCGCCTCGATCGCGTTCCAGCGCAACAGGTTCAGCCGCGCGTCTGCGAGCGCGTCGTGCGCGTCCGACGTGGGCGCGGGCAGCGGTGGGTATCCCGCGTCCTCCCAGCGCTGCTTGAGCTCCCGCGTGAACCGCGGCAACGCGCGCGGCAAGGCCGGCATCGAACCCCAGAGCTGGCAGAGCGCGACGTGGTCGTATGCCGCGATCCACGCCCACAGCTCGACGTCCCCGGGCGCCGACGTCAGGAACTGCAGCAGTTCGGCGCGGAGCTGACGCCGCGACCGCCACGCCCGGTCCGCGGGCGGGGGGAGCTTGGGCAGGACGTTCGCGCGAACCCATGGCCCGGCGCGCGACGGGTCGAACTCGGTGGAGACGGCGTAGAACTCGCGCCCGTCCTCGCCGACGGCGCCGATCGACACGAGGTCGATGGTGGTTCCGTCCTCGATGAACTCGCAGTCGTAGAAGAAGCGCATCCCTGTCCTGTTTCCGCTGCTCAGAGGCCATCTTGCACGCGCTCGGTCCGCACAGGGTCCGCGACGGCCGAGAGCGCTGCCTCGACGGCATCGCGAGTCCGGTCGTCGGAGTCGGGCCAAAGATGAGCGTAGGTGTCGAGCGTGATCCCCGCCGAGGAGTGCCCGAGCCTGCGCTGCACCACCTTGACCGACTCGCCGTGGTGAATGAGGAGCGATGCGTAGGTAAGTGCCGCAACGCGTGCAGCCCGGTCCGCTCCGGTAGCCCCGCCGCCCGCGCGGCGGGCCGCCAGATTTGCGACCACATCGAAGGGCTGATCGGGTGGCCCCGGTCGCTCGTGAACACCAGGGCCGCCGGCCGCGTCGTCGGCTTCCGTGGGTCGATCCGGTCTTCAATGGCGGCCGGGCGAGGGGGGTATGCCGCGAGGTGCGCGGCCATCGCATCGAGCGTGCACTGCGCGAGCGGCACCACCCGCCCGGACTCCGACTTGCACCCGGCAAGGTGCAGCGGTTCCGGCGAGAGGCTCACGAGCTGCTGCCGCACGGCGACCGACCGGCCGCGCAGGAAGTCCAACGCGTCGAGTTCGAGCCCGAACACCTCGGCCTGCCGCAGCCCTGACCCGATCACCAGGTCGACGGCCGCGCGGAAGCGGGACGGCAGGTGCTCGCGCAGCACGGCGACGGTCGCGAGGTCGGGGATGAACACTTCTGGCTTGCGCGCGGACCGCGGGCGCACACCCTCGGCCGGGTTGGTAGCGATCAGCCGGTCGCGCACAGCCGCGCGGAACACCGCAGAGACGTAGCCGAGCATCACTTTCGCCGTGGCCGGCGCGACGCTCAGCCCGGCCACCCACGCCTATACGGCGCTCGAGCGGATCCCGCTCACCGGGCGGTCGCCGAGCACTGGGTAGGCGTGCAGCGTCAGCGCGCGGGCCACCTTGTCGCGCATGGCCGGGCCATGCGGCGCCGCGGTGCGCCACCGCTCGGCGTACTCGCGGAATGTCACCTGGCCCGCCCGCGGGTCGACGTACTGCCCGGTGACGACGGAGGTGGTGACCTCGTCGAGCCAGCGCTGCCCGTCGATCTTCCTGGCGAAGTGGCGCGCGTGCTCCCGGCCGTCTGCGTCGCGGTAGCGCGCTCGCCAGCGGCCGCCCGGGCGCTTCGCGATGTTGCCCATCAGCCGGGCCTGCCCTTGCTGCCGCGAGGCATGATGCCACGCTGTCGCGCCGTGTAGACCCATCGCTGCACGGTCTTGAGCGGGTAGCCAGTCTGCTCCGCGATCGCCTTATTCGGACGCTCTCCACGCGCCACCGCGGACGCGTACGCCCGCGCGACGTCGCCAAGGAAGGCATCGGTCAGACCGTCCTGAGGACCGGTCGCGAGGCGGAAGCCGACATCAACATCACGAAAGCGGCGCCAGTTGCGTCGGTTCATCCGCTGCACGTGGCTGAACGGAGGCAGACCCTTGAGTTGATCTGGATTGAGCTGGCACATGTAGTTGAGGACGACCCAGTTCCGCTCCTCAATCTGCTGGGCCTCGTTCCAGAAGTCCGTGCTGTAGTAGCTCGCCAGCGTCGACAGGTCCGGGCCGACCGACCGGATCCGGAGGTTTGCCGGCTCCGGGCGCGCGTTGATCATTGCTTCGATACGAGTCACGGGAAGCTCGCGGATGTCGCTGCTCGTGATCGGCGATTGCTCGTTGAGGCTCGCGTCGAGATACAGCTCCACGATCCGTAGCCGGCCCCCGTTCACCTCTGGTCGCACCCGGACGTAGAGGGGCCCGGGCAGGCCAAGACCGTCAACGGCTACCCAGCCGGCTATCCCGAAGCTCAGTCGCATGACGAGTAGGTTAGCTCAGATACCGAGTACGTCAACGGTGGTACTCGACGATCAACGGTGATCTGATGAACGAGTAGGTCTCATACGTACTCGGGCAGGAGGTCCCGTTGGCTTTCGTAAATGACGACAGAGGAGGTCGCGCAGCTTGCACGTACCTCACCGGAAACCGTGCGCTACTGGCGCAACGTCGGAAAACCTCCTGGAGGTCACTTCCACGTTGGCCGTCGGGTCCTTTACGACCGCACGACCGTCGAGGCGTGGCTCACCTCGCTCCACGACGCTGCCAACCTGAACGGGAAGCCGGCTTGAGGCAGAACGATCAGCGCCCCGGTCGGACAGATCGCGCCACCGCAAGCAGCCTGGACGCCGCGAGGTCCGACGACACTCGAATCACTCGACAAGAATGCCCTGGCTGCGCCGCGCGTCGGCGCTTCGAGGCCGCGGTGTCCGGGCCGTCGGACCTGGACAAGCGTCCCTATCCACCGACCGGCGAAAAGGAGCTGTGGGTCCGGTTCGGCCCAGACAGGCCG
>JAQSWF010000039.1 GCA_029266775.1 Pseudonocardia sp. | reverse complement strand
CTCGCGCTGCGGATCAGCCCGTCCCTGCACCAAAACATCGTCCCAGCCGCCCGACCAGCATCCCCGGTCCGACACACTGATTGTTCAGCGCCGTCCTAGGCTAGGAGACGTTCTCTCCGCCGGCCTCACCTGCGGCGCGAGGAGTGGCGCAGCATCACGCCGGCCACCAGGCCCAGGAGCGCGATCAGCGCGCCTGCGCCGAGGGCGGCCGGGAGCCACGGTGACGGGGAGGCCGGTTCCGGCCGGCCCGCGCCTGCCTCGTCCGGCACGGGTTGCGCGCCCGGCGAGCCGCCGGCAGCGACAGGACCGGCAGGACCAGCAGTGCGTCCGGAGCTCGCGGATATCACCAGGGCGACTGCTCCGGGCACCTCCCGAATCTCGCCGCTCGCCGTGCCGCGCGTCTCGGAGCCCGACAGCAGGGCGCCGTCAGCGCTGAACGCGAGCGCCTCGCCCTGCGGCTCGTCCGGCAGGGGCACGCGCACCGGTACCTCACGCAGCGCGTCGCCGATCCGTCGGGGATCGCCGTCGGGTACGGCGAAGAGCCACGCATCGGTGTAGGTGCGAAGGGCCACCACCCTGCCGTCGGGGCTCAACGCGGCGCCCGTGACGGTGCGCGCGCCGAGCTGGCCCATGGGCCCACCCACCGTGTCGGAGCCGGGCAGCTGGATGTCGGCGACATGGACGAGCGGGGTCGGCCCCGAGGCAGTCGGAGCGCCCTCGGGCCGGTAGACCGTGGCGCGGCCGATCTCCTTGGTGATCACTGTCGGGACACCGTCGGCACCCACGAGCAGCGCCTCCGCGTCGTGGGCGCCGTCCGGATAGGTAAAGCGGCGCACCTGCGGCTCTCCCGTCCGGGGCACGACGATCACCGCGACAGTAGGTCGCCGTCGCTCGTTGTCGCCGACGTCGCCCACCCACAGGGAGCCGTCGGGACCCCTGGCGAGGTCCTCGGCGTCATACGGGTCGACGGGGACGATCCGCGTCTCGACGACGGAGCACGTCGACGGGTCGAGCCGGTGCAGCTCGACCCGGCGCCCGCCGTCGGCCATCGCCCACAGGCCCTCCCCCGTGATGGCGAGCCCGGAGAGCTCAGCCAGGCGGGAGTCGTCGACGGCACACTGCGTCACGGGTGCTGCCGGCACCCCCGGAACGAGGCCGACGGCGACGGCGGCGAGGAGGACCACCAGGCTCAGGTGTCCGAGCCCTGCGGCGATCCGGCCGTCCCGCCATCGCCGCGGGCGAACGGCAACACGGCCGCGGCCAGCTCGGCGCCCACGCGGGCCTTCAGCCGCGTCCCCTCGGCGGTGTGCTCCTCGGCGAGGACCTCGCCCTCGGCGTGCACCCGTCCGGCGAGCGCGCCCTCGGTGTAGGGCAGCAACAGCTCGACGTCGACCTCCGGGCGCGGCAGGAGCTCCGCGATCCGCGCACGCAGCCGGGCGATGCCGTCGCCGCGCCGCGCGGAGACGAACACCGCGTCGGGGAGCAGGTGACGCAGCCGTGCGAGCGCCACATCGCCTGCCGCGTCGGTCTTGTTGACCACGAGGAGCTCGCGCGGCATGTGACCGCCCTTCTCCTCGCCGATCTCGACGAGCACCGTCCGGACGGCCGCGATCTGGTCTTCCGGCAGCGGGTCCGACGCGTCGACGACGTGGACGAGCAGGTCCGCGCCCGCGGTCTCCTCCAGCGTCGAGCGGAAGGCCTCGACGAGCTGGTGGGGCAGGTGGCGGACGAACCCCACGGTGTCGGTAAGAGTGTAGGTGTGCCCTTCCGGGGTGACGGCCCGGCGCGTCGTCGGGTCGAGGGTCGCGAACAGCGCATCCTCGACGAGCACCCCGGCCCCGGTCAGCGCGTTCAGCAGGCTCGACTTGCCGGCGTTCGTGTAGCCGACGATGGCCACGCTCGGCACCTCGTTGCGACGGCGCCCACCGCGCTGGGTCTCGCGGACCTGGCGCATCGCGGCGATGTCGCGGCGCAGCTTGGACATGCGGTGACGGATGCGGCGGCGGTCCAGCTCGATCTTCGTCTCACCGGGGCCACGACCACCGATGCCGACGCCGACGGCGGCGCGACCACCGACCTGGCGGGACAGCGCCTCACCCCATCCACGCAGACGCGGGAGCAGGTAGGACAGCTGGGCGAGCTCGACCTGCGCCTTGCCGTCCCGGGAGCGGGCGTGCTGGGCGAAGATGTCGAGGATCAGGGCGGTCCGGTCGATTACCTTGACCTTGAGCTTGTCTTCGAGCTGGCGTAGCTGGCCGGGCGAGAGCTCGCCGTCGCAGATGACCGTGTCCGCGGCGGAGGCCTGCACGGCCTCATGCAGCTCGGCGACCTTGCCGGACCCGATGAAGGTGGCGGGGTCCGGGCGACCGCGGCGCTGGATCAGGCCGTCCAGCACCTGCGACCCGGCGGTCTCCGCGAGCCGGGCCAGCTCGAGGAGGGAGGCGCGCGCCTGCTCGGCGCTGCCCTCGGTCCAGACGCCGACGAGCACCACACGCTCCAGGCGCAGCCTGCGGTACTCGACTTCGCTGATGTCGGCGAGCTCGGTGGAGAGCCCGGCGACGCGACGCAGGGATCCGCGTTCCTCGAGTTCCAGGTCACCGGCCGAAAGGACTTCCTGGACGGGCCGGTCTGCGTCGAGGCGGGTGGGCTGCGAAAGTTCGGTCATTGTGAAAGTCATACTGTCAGGTCAACGCTGCGGAGTCCCGTCAGATTCCGTTCGCGCCGGTCATCGGGGTGCCGCCCACCAGCCCGCAGCCACCTCACCGAACGCGACAAGCACCGCCGGCCCGTGCAGCACGGTCGTGTCGGCGTGGACCGTGACCCGCAGTCGTCCGCCGGGAGTGCGCACGGCGACGTCGCCCGTTTCGCGGCCCGCGGCCCGCAGCGCCGCAACGACCGCGGCGACGGTGCCGGTGCCGCACGAACGGGTCTCGCCCACTCCTCGCTCGTGCACGCGCATCGTCACCTCGTCGTCCTGCACCGCGGAGACGAACTCGACGTTCACGCCCTGGGGGAACAACGCGGTGTCGTAACCGGGCGCGACCGCGAGGTCGAGCGCCTCCAGCGGCGCGTCGGTGACGCACGCCAGGTGCGGGTTGCCGAGGTCGATGGCGGTCCCGGCGAACGTCGCGTCCGCCAGCCGGGCGGTGGAGTCCGGCCCGACCCGCGCCGGTCCCATGTCGACGGCCACCTCGTCGCCGCGAAACCAGACGTCGCGCACGCCGGAGCGGGTCCCGAGACGCAGCGGCGCGTCCGCGCCATCGGGCAGCAGGCCGGCGTGCGCCAGGTAGCGGGCGTAGACGCGCACACCGTTTCCACACATCTGCGCCACACCGCCGTCCGCGTTGCGGTAGTCCATGAACCACTCGACGCCCGGCTCGGCGGGATGCGCGTCGTCCTTCAGCGCCGCCCAGCGCACCACCCGGAGCACTCCGTCGGCACCGAGTCCCCGGCGCCGGTCGCACAGTGCGGTGACCCGGGCGGAGGTCAGGTCCAGCACGCCGTCCGGGTCGGGCACCACGACGAAGTCGTTCCCTGTGCCATGTCCCTTCGCGAAAGGGACGCCGGCGCTCACCGCGCCGAGTCTACGGACAGCCGGTCGAGGGCCCGGTCGACGAGGTCGGGCCCGGCCTCCAGCCATGTGATTCTCTGGTCGCGGCGGAACCAGGAGCGCTGCCGGCGGATGAACCGACGTGTCGCACGCACCGTGTCGGCGGCCGCGGCCGACAGGTCCCCGGTGTCGTCGAGTGCGGTGACGACCTGCTGGTAGCCCAACGCTCGCGAGGCTGTCCTGCCCTCACGCAGCCCGCGGTCCAGGAGACTCCGGGTCTCGTCGACCAGCCCGGCGGCGAACATGAGGGCGACCCGTCGGGCCACCCGGGCGTCAAGTTCGGGCGTGGGCCGGTCGACGCCGAGCAGGACGGCGTCGTAGCGGGGTGAGCCGTCCACGGCCAGCCGCGCCGAGAAGGGCCGGCCGGTCACCATCACGACCTCGAGCGCGCGCACGATGCGCCGGCCGTTGCCCGGCAGCACGGCCGCGGCTGCGGCCGGGTCGACGACGGTGAGACGGTTGTGCAGGGCATGCGGTCCGACGGCGGCCAGCTCCGCCTCCAACTCGGCCCGCAGTGCGGGATCCGTCCCCGGGAAGTCCAGCTCGTCCAGCACGGCCTGCACGTACAGCCCGGACCCACCGACCAGGACGGGGGTGCAGCCGGCGGCTCGCAGGCTCTCGATCGTCGCGCGGGCCACGCGCTGGTACGCAGCGACCGAGGCGGTCTCGGTGACGTCGAGGACGTCGAGCAGGTGGTGCGGCACCCCCGCCCGCTCGGCCGCAGGCAGCTTGGCCGTGCCGACGTCCATCCCCCGGTAGAGCGCCATCGCATCGGCGTTGATGACCTCGCCGCCGAGCGCCCTGGCGAGCGCGACTCCGAGACCCGACTTGCCGGAGGCGGTCGGCCCGACAACGACGACCAGCGGCGGCGCCGCACCCGGGGGACGAGGCCCCACGGCACGGGTTGGCACGGGCGTGAGGCTACGCGTGCCCCTGAGGGATCGACCCCGCAGCGGCGCAGCGGCGGGGCCCCCCGGGGTAGGTGACGAGCCGCATCAGCCGGCCGACGGCTGGGCGCCACCTGGCCGCCGCTGGAACCACGCCGGGACCGCCCCGGTTCCCGTCCCGTCGCGGAGCTGTTTCAATCCAACGTGGGCCTGCGGTCGGTGAACCGCGGACGGCCTGCGCAACTCGGGCCCCGCTCCGGCGGGGCGCCCGTCCTGCGGGACGGGCCGGAGAAGGGGAGACGACCATGGACCATCTCGGGTCGGACCATCTCAGTGCACAGTCGGAGCGACACCCCGACGACGAGCGCGTCACCGACCACGGCGGGCCCGGAGTCGAGCCGGGAGGCACCGATGAGGTCGAGGCCGTGCCGTCCGAGCCCTCCCCGCTGCACCCGCACAAGCCCGTTCCGCCGGCCCCGCAGTCGACCGGGCACCCCGTGCCCGGGCCGCCGCACGCCGCGCCCGTCCCGACGGTGTCGCCGGCGAGCACCCAACCGGCTCGGTGGGGCCGCGTCGACCGAGAGGGCACCGTCTACGTCCGCATGCCGGACGGCGAGCGCGCCATCGGGTCGTGGCAGGCGGGTGGGCCGGCCGAGGGGCTCGCGCACTTCGCGCGCCGCTTCGACGACCTGCTCACCGAGGTCGAGCTCCTGGCCGCCCGGCTGGCCGCAGGCGGCGGCGAGCCGCGCCAGACGCTCACCAGCGCACGCACGCTGCGCGAGGGGCTCGGGGAGGCGCACGTCGTCGGCGACCTGGTCGGCCTCGGGGCCCGGCTGGACGCCCTGATCACACTGGCCGAGCAGGCGGTCGGCGCGCAGCGCGCCGAGCGTGACGCACAGCGGACGGCGGCAGTACGCCGCAAGGAGGAGCTCGTCGCCGAGGCCGAGACGCTGGCTACCGAGGCGACCCAGTGGAAGCAGGCGGGCGACCGCCTCAAGGCCATCCTCGACGAGTGGCGCACCGTCCGTGGAGTGGACCGCAAGACCGACGAGCAGCTGTGGAAGCGATTTTCGAAGGCGCGTGAGGCGTTCAACCGGCGCCGCGGATCGCATTTCGCGGACCTGGACCGCCAGCGGGCCACCGCCCGCGCCCGCAAGGAGGAGCTGGCGCTCGAGGCCGAGAAGCTCGCCGACTCCGACGACTGGGGCCCCACCGCGGCTCGATTCCGCGACCTCATGATCGAGTGGAAGGCTGCCGGCCGGGCACAGAAGGACGCCGACGACGCGCTGTGGCAGCGGTTCCGCACAGCCCAGGACGCCTTCTTCGCCCGCCGCTCCCGGACCTTCTCCGAACGCGACGCCGAGTTCGGCGCGAACGCCGCGGCGAAGCGGGCACTGCTCGACGAGGCCGAGAAGATCGACGTGGCGGACCCTGACGCCCGGGCCGCCCTCCGCAGCATCCAAGAGCGGTGGGAGGCCGTCGGCAAGGTTCCGCGCGACGACATCCGCCCGCTCGAGGCGCGCATCCGTGCCATCGAGGAGCGGGTGCGGGAGGCCGCTGACCAGCAGTGGCGACGGACCGATCCGGAAGCCGAGGCACGGGTGGCGCAGTTTCGCGAACGTGTCACCCAGTTCGAGGCGCAGGCGGCGAAGGCGCGTGCGGCGGGAGACGTGAAGCGCGCGGCCCAGGCCGACAGCCAGGCCGAGCAGTGGCGGGAGTGGCTGGCGACAGCGGAGCGCGCGGTCCAGCAGCGCTGAGGGCCGCCGACGCGGCGTCAGCCTCGGCGGCCGGCGACGCGCACCCAGCACGCGGTCAGGACGATCATTCCCAACACCGCCAGAATAAGGCCGACGGCGGGACCGGTGCCGCCGAACGGCACGTTGACCTGCCGTGACCAGATCGCCCACACGCCGTTCACCACGGAGAAGCCGCACCCCACCGCGCACACGAACGCCGCAGCCCAGTACCGCGTAGCCAGCGCGACGGCGGAGCCGAGCACGCCGAACCCGATCGCCGTCGCGGTGAACAGCCGCGGCAGCACGCCGACGTTCTCGACGCCGGCGAGCACCTGCCAGCCGGCCACGTCGCCGGTCCACGGCAGCATCACCGAACCGAGGACGACCAGCACGGCAACCGTGATCGGCAGCGCGGTCGTGCCCGGCTCGACCTGGCGGACGACCCGCCGCTCCACGTCTGCGAGCTCGGCCTCGAGCGAGGCGAGGTCGTCCGGGGGCTGGCCGTCCGATGGTTCGCCCGGCCGGGTCACGACGTGCTCCCGCATGCTGCCGCGGCCGCCACCGGGGCGGGGGCGCCGAAACCGGGGAGGCCCAGGCCGGTCGGCGCTCCCGCCGGACGCAGTCCGGCTTCGTAGGCGTCGCCGGCACGCGTGCGCCGGTGGGTCAGCACAGGGCCGTCGGCGACGAGATGGTGCGGGGCGCCGTAGGTCACCTCGACGGTCACCACGTCACCCGGCCGCACGACCCGCTCGCACGGCGTGAAGTGCACGAGCCGCCCGTCGCGGGCTCGGCCGGATGCCCGGCCCGTGGTGGCGTCCTTGCGGCCCTCGCCGGCGGCGACCAGCACCTCGACCGTCCGCCCCTCCCACCGGCGGTTCTCCGCCCAGGAAACCGCCTCCTGCAGCGCGACCAGCCGCTCGTACCGCTCCTGCACCACGGCCTTGGGCAGCTGGTCGGGCATCTCCGCGGCCGGGGTGCCGGGCCGCGGCGAGTACTGGAAGGTGAACGCCTGCGCGAAGCGAGCACGCGCGACGACGTCCAGGGTGGCGGCGAAATCGTCATCGGTCTCGCCGGGGAACCCCACGATGATGTCCGTGCTGATCGCGGCGTCGGGGATCGCGGCGCGCACCTCGTCGAGGATGCCCAGGAACCGGGTGGACCGGTACGAACGGCGCATCCGGCGCAGCACGTCGTCCGAGCCGGATTGCAGCGGCATGTGCAGCTGCGGACACACGTTCGCGGTCTCCGCCATCGCGGCGATCACGTCGGAGGTGAAGTCCCGCGGATGCGGCGAGGTGAACCGGACCCGCTCCAGGCCGTCCACGCCGCCGCACGCACGCAGCAGCGCCGCGAACGCGCCGCGGTCGCCGAACTCGACACCGTAGGAGTTGACGTTCTGCCCGAGCAGCGTCACCTCCAGCACTCCCTCCGCGGCCAGCGCCTGCACCTCGGCGAGCACGTCGCCCGGCCGCCGGTCCCGCTCGGTGCCGCGCAGCGAGGGCACGATGCAGAACGTGCACGTGTTGTTGCAGCCGACGGAGATCGAAACCCAGCCCGCGTAGGTCGACTCGCGGCGCGCCGGCAGCGTGGAGGGGAACACCTCGAGCGCCTCGAGGATCTCCACCTCGGCGGCGGCGTTGTGCCGGGCACGGTCCAGCAGCACCGGCAGCGACCCGATGTTGTGCGTGCCGAACACCACGTCCACCCAGGGCGCGCGGGACACAATGGCGTCGCGGTCCTTCTGCGCGAGGCAACCGCCGACGGCGATCTGCATCTTCGGGTTGCGGGCCTTGACCGGTCGAAGGTGCCCCAGGTTCCCGTAGAGCTTGTTGTCCGCGTTCTCCCGCACCGCGCACGTGTTGAACACGACGACGTCCGCCGCGTCGGCGCCGTCGGCCCGCCGGTAGCCCGCAGCCTCGAGCAACCCGGCCATCCGCTCCGAGTCGTGCACGTTCATCTGACACCCGTACGTGCGGATGGTGTAGCTGCGTCCCACCTCGTCGAGGGTAGACGCCCGGGTGCGCGCCTGACCGGCGAGGACCGCGACCTGCCAGTGCCCCGACTAGCGGAGTACGCCGCCGCGGGCCGCACTGCGCTGCACCACGTCCGTCTCGGCAGACAGCCGTCGCATGGCGCCCTCGAACAGCGCCGTCCCGTGGTCGTTGAACGGCCACAGGTGTCCGAGCAGCTCGAGCGTCACGAGCCCGTGCACCCGCGCGCGCAGCTCGATGAACAGGGCCATGGCTCCCGGAGGAAGCGATACTCCCGGCACCGTGCTCGGCGTGGCGTCGGCGAGCTCGGCGGCGCCTGGGGGCAGGGGCACCGCCGCGAGCTGGGCGGCCGACCAGCCGTCGAACACGACGTCGGCGAACGGCCGCGCGAGGCGGGCCGCCGCGGCCGCCGTGCCACCATCGGCAGACGGTGTGAAGTCGGGCACCGGCGTCCCGTAGATGAGCAAGAAGGCCGGGCGGTTGGCCTGCGCCCACTCGCGAAAGGCCTGGGCTGCGGCGACGCGGCGCTCCTCCGGTGCCTGCCCGCGGGTGCGATCGGCCGCGGCCTGGACGGCATCGGCCACGGCGTGGTGGGCGTCGGCGACCAGGACCGTGAGGAGCGCGTCCCGGCTGTCGAAGTAGTGGTAGAGCGACTGCACGGTCATCCCGACGGCCCGGGCGACGCCGCGCAGCGAGAACCCGCCGGGCCCGGCCTCCGCCAGCTGAGCGAGCGCCGCCTCCTTGATCTCGGCGACGGTGTCGGCACGCCGCCGGTCCCGCACGGACTCGACTGACACTGTTCAACTCCCTTGACACTGTTAGGCAGACTCAGCAGACTGGCTGTGCTCGCTAAGCCTAACAGTGTCAAGGAGCTCCCGACATGACCAGCGTGCTCACCGACGCCCGACGGGGCCACCCCGGGCTCTTCGGGTTCGCCGTCGCCATGGCCGTGCTCGCCCCGGTCCTCGCGGTGCTCGCGGTCGTCGACGACCGGCTCGTGCTGGGTGCGCCGCTGTGGCTCAAGCCGCTGAAGTTCGCGCTCTCCTTCGTCGCGTACTCGGCGGCACTGGCATGGCTGCTGGGCCAGCTGCGCGACCGCGCTCTCCAGATCACCGGGTGGGTGATCGTCATCGCGTCCGTGGTCGAGATGGCGATCATCACCGGGCAGGCCGCGGTGGGCAACCGCAGCCACTTCAACGAGGACGACGGCCTCGGCGCGATGCTCTTCAGCATCATGGGCGCGACGATCGTCGTCCTGTGGCTGGCGACGCTCGCGATCGCCCTGCGCTTCCTCCGCGAGCCCGGACGTGACCGCGTCACCGGCACGGCCGTCAAGCTGGGCCTGGTGGTCGCGCTCATCGGAATGCTCGAAGGGTTCGCAATGATTCAGATCGGCGGCCACGCCGTCGGCGTCCCGGACGGCGGACCCGGCCTGCCCCTCGTGGGCTGGAGCACGACCGGCGGCGACCTCCGGATAGCGCACTTCGTGGGCATGCACGCCCTGCAGGGGCTCCCGCTGCTCGCCGCCGGCCTCGCGGTGCTGTCCCGGTCCGACGGCCGGCTGGGTGCACGGTGCGACGAGGCCACCCGTCTGCAGGTCGTATGGATCGCCGCCGCCGCGTGGACCGGGTCGATCGCGCTGTTCGCCTACCAGGCCCTGCGCGCACAGCCCCTGTTCGCACCGGACGCCGTCACCCTCGCGGCCGCGACCGCGTTGACGCTCGGCACGGCCGCCGCACTGGCCTGGGCACTGCTCGGCCGCCGCGCACGCCCCGTCCCCGCCGCCGGCTGACCAGCTGGGCCGGGTCGAACGCCGCGAGCGTTATCAACCGGAGACCTGATGGGGTGCTCCAGGTGCTGGACTGTGCTGTCCGGTTCGCCCTAGCGTCCCGCCATGCCCGGAAGCTTCCGATGACCGACAGCCCGCCGATGATCCGGATGAAGGACGTCGACAAGCACTTCGGCCCCTTGCATGTCCTGCGTGCGATCGACCTGAAGGTCGACCGAGGTCAGGTGGTCGTCGTGCTCGGGCCGTCGGGTTCGGGCAAGTCGACCCTGTGTCGGACGATCAACCGGCTCGAGCCGATCGACAGCGGCGTCATCGAGGTCGACGGACAGGCGCTCCCGGACGAGGGGAAGGCGCTGGCCGGGCTGCGCGCGGACGTCGGCATGGTGTTCCAGAGTTTCAACCTCTTCGCCCACAAGACCATCCTCGACAACGTCACGCTCGCCCCGTGCAAGGTCCGCAGGTCGAAGAAGGGCGAGGCCGAGAAGCAGGCGATGGAGCTGCTGGACCGGGTCGGGATCGCCAACCAGTCCGACAAGTACCCGGCTCAGCTCTCCGGCGGCCAGCAGCAGCGCGCGGCGATCGCCAGGGCGCTGGCGATGCGACCGAAGATCATGTTGTTCGATGAGCCGACCTCGGCCCTGGACCCGGAAATGGTCAACGAGGTGCTCGACGTCATGACGACGCTGGCGCGCGACGGCATGACCATGCTCGTGGTCACCCACGAGATGGGGTTCGCCCGGAAGGCGGCGAACCGGGTGGTGTTCATGGACGCCGGCGAGATCGTCGAAGACGCTCCACCGGACGAGTTCTTCACCGCCCCGCGCTCGGACCGCGCGAAAGACTTCCTCGGGAAGATCCTCACGCATTGACGACCCGAAGACCACGGACAACCCCGCACCTCCACCCCGAAAGATGGAGCAACCGATGAAGTTCCGCTCTCTGGCCGTGGCGCTCGTCGCCGGTGCCCTGGTCCTGGCCGGCTGCGGCCGGGAGGGCGCTCCGCCTGCACCCGGCGCCCCGGCAGGCGACGGCGGCACCGCGGCCGCCGCCGCACCCACCTTCGCCGTCGCGGAGAACGTGCAGCTGCCCGACTCGCCGACCTTCCAGCGCATGCAGGAGCGCGGGCGGGTCATCATGGGTGTCAAGAACGACCAGCCTGGCCTCGGTCAGTTCGACCCGACGACGAACACGTACAGCGGGTTCGACGTCGAGATCGGACGCCTGGTGGCCGCGAAGCTCGGCTTCGACCCCACCAGCGAGATCGACTACGTCGTCGTCCAGTCGGCCGCCCGCGAGGACGCGATCTCCCGCGGCGATGTCGACTACTACGTCGGCACCTACACGATCAACGACAACCGCAAGCAGCGCGTCGGGTTTGCAGGACCGTACTTCGTCGCGGGCCAGGACCTGCTGGTCCGTGCCGACGACACTTCGATCACCGGGCCGCAGACCCTGCAGGGCAAGAAGGTGTGCTCGGTGACCGGGTCGACGCCCATCCAGCGCGTCCGGGACCAGGGGCTGACCCAGCCGGAGAACATCGTCGAGTTCCAGACCTACACGCAGTGCGTGGACCAGCTGCTCCAGGGCCAGGTCAACGCCGTCACCACAGACGACGCGATCCTCAAGGGCTACGCCTCGCAGCGGCCGGACGAGCTCAAGGTCGTCGGCCAGACCTTCAGCACCGAGCCGTACGGCATCGGCGTGCCGCGCGACGACACCGCGCTGCGCAACAAGGTCAACGACATCCTGGAGGAGGCGTACGCGGACGGCACGTGGCAGCAGATCTACGACGCGACGCTGGGCCTGTCGGGTTCACCGGCCTCCGCGCCGCAGGTCGAGCGCTACTGACGCCGTTCGCGGGGGCGTCGAACGGGGGACGAGGCCGGGCCAGTTCGAGACGGACATCCGGCCTCGGTTCCCCGCCTCGTCCCCCCGGCAGCGCCGGCCGTCGCGTCCGAGTGACTGAGTGAGAGGGCGAGCTCATGTCCGTCCTGCTGGACAACCTCGATCTGTTCATCCGGGGTTTCCTGGGCACCATCCAGCTCTTCGTCATCGCCGCGATCGGGTCGCTGGTGGTCGGCGGCGTGCTGGCCGCGATGCGGGTCAGCCCTGTCCCGTTCCTGCGCGGCGCCGGCATGACCTACGTCAACATCGTCCGCAACACCCCGCTGACCCTGGTGCTGTTCTTCTTCGCGTTCGCGTGGAACCGCCTGGACATCGTGACGCTGCCGTTCTTCGCCCTCGCTGCGTCGGGCCTGATCGTCTACACCGCAGCCTTCGTGTGCGAGGTCCTGCGCTCGGGGGTCAACACGGTGCCGGTCGGGCAGGCCGAGGCGTCCCGCGCCCTCGGCCTGAACTTCGGGCTGACGCTGTCCCAGGTCGTCATGCCGCAGGCGCTGCGAGCGGTGGTGCCACCGCTGGTCAGCGTCGAGATCGCGCTGCTCAAGAACACGACGATCGCTGCCGGGTTCTCCGTCGTGGAAGCCGGGTCGATCATTCCGAGCCTGTCCGAGCGGGGGTACAACGTCCTGGTCGGCGGTCTGTGGGTCGCGCTCGGGTTCGTCATCCTCGTCGTGCCGCTGACGCTCCTGCAGCGGTACCTGGAGCGTCGCTGGAGGGTGGCCCGATGACCGCCGTGCTGTTCGACGTTCCCGGTCCGCGGGCCCGCCGGCGCAACCGCATCCTCGCCGCCGGCGGCGGGGCGCTGGTCGTGGCGTTCGTCGGGTACGTGCTGTACCGGCTCGCGGCCACCGGCCAGTTCGAGAGCCAGAAGTGGTCGTTCATCCTCTACGAGAACATCCAGCTGCTGCTGCTGGGCGCTCTGCTGGCCACGCTGAAGGCGTTCGCGCTGGCGGCCGTCCTCTCGCTCCTCCTCGGCGCGTTGCTCGCTGCGGCACGGCTGTCCGACCACGCCTGGCTGCGCGCCCCGGCCACCATCGTCGTCGAGTTCTTCCGGGCCATCCCGGTGCTCGTGATGATCTTCACGATTTACTTCGGGTTGCCGTCGGTGGGGATCACCATCTCGACGCTGTGGGCCGTGGTCGTCGGGCTCACGCTCTACAACGGTTCGGTGCTCGCCGAGGTCTTCCGGGCCGGGGTGGTGGCGTTGCCGCGCGGCCAGAGCGAGGCTGCGTACGCCCTGGGCATGCGCAAGACGCAGGTCATGACGAACGTGCTGCTCCCGCAGGCGCTGACGGCGATGCTGCCCACGATCGTCAGCCAGCTCGTCGTGGTGCTCAAGGACTCCGCGCTGGGCTTCCTGATCGGCTACCCGGAGCTGCTGTTCACCACCCGCACGCTCGGCTCGCAGGGCCAGTTCGACTTCCCGATCATCCCGGTGGCGATCGTCGTTGCCGCGATCTACATCTCGATGTGCCTGATGCTGTCGTGGCTGGCCAACTACCTCGAGCGCCGCTCCCGCACCCGCCGCCGCGGGACCCCGCCGCCCACAGCGCCCGAGCGCGTCGAACCGGAGCTGGTGGGGGCCTAGGAGTGGCCTAGGAGTGCCGCTGCCCGGCGTGGATCAAGATTGCCACGATCGGGAGGAGCACGAACCAGGCGGGCGAGCGGGTGAGCAGGAACAACGCGACGGCCAAGGCGGGCAGGGCGAGGAGCACGGGCGGCACCCAGGCCGGCCGACGGCTCCCCGTGGTTGCGGCTGGCGGGGAGGCCTCGGCCGGTACAGGCGCGACGACCGGCACGGGCACGTCGGGGTGCGGCGCCGGCAGGTCGGCGAACAGTGCGGCGAGGTCGGCCGCGGTGACGGCGTTCGCCGCCAGCGCGGATCGCTCGCCGTACTCCTCGATCTGCAGTCGGCCCGCGGCCAGGTGCTCGTCGAGGGCCCGCAACGCCGCGTTGCGCTCGGCCGTGCCGATGCGCAGCGGCGGCCGCTCCTCAGTCATGCCGTCTCCGTCCTCCCCCACCGAGCCTGCCATCGTGCCTGGAGAGGTTCTCCACCGCGACTGTCGGGATGTCCTCCTCCGGCGGCAGCGGAAACCCCAGTACCTGGGCGTAGAACGACAGCTCGGCGTCAAGCGCCCGGCGCACGTTCTCGGCGCGCCGGAAGCCGTGCTGTTCGTCCGGAAAGAGCAGGTAGGCCACCGGGACGCCCTTCGTGCGCAGTGCCGCGACGATCGCCTCGGACTGGGCCGGCGGAACCACGCTGTCCTCGGCACCCTGCAGCACGATCAATGGCCGCGTGAATCGGTCGACGTGCGTGAGCGGCGAGCGCTGCACGTAGATGTCGCGCGCCTGCGGGTACGGGCCGAGCAGCCCGTCGAGGTAACGGCTCTCGAACTTGTGGGTGTCGGCCGCGAGGGCAGCGAGGTCAGCGACGCCGAAGTGGTCCGCGCCGGCCGCGAACGGCGTGTCGACGCGGGCTAGGGCCGCCAACACGGTGAAGCCGCCGGCCGAGCCGCCGCGGATGCAGAGCCGGTCGGGGTCCACCCGCCCCTGATCGGCCAGCGCACGTGCCGCGGCGAGGCAGTCGGCGACGTCCACGACGCCCCAGCAGCCCGTGAGCACCTCCCGGTAGGGCCGGCCGTACCCTGAGGAGCCGCCGTAGTCGACGTCGACCACGGCAAAGCCGCGGCTGGTCCAATACTGAACCCCGACCGACAGCACCGGCTGAGCCTTACCCGTCGGCCCACCGTGCACCATCACCAGCAGGGGCGGCCGGCTGCCCGCGGGGCCGCGGAAGCGCGCATTGGTGGGCGGGTAGAACAGCGCATGCGCGGTGCGGGCTGTGCCGGCGCCGTCTTCCGACGGAAAGCGGAGCGGCTCGGGCACCGACAGCGTCGAAGGGTCCACACCGAGGTCCCTCGGCGCGCGCAGGGTCTCGATCTCGGCGCTCGTCTCGCCGAGCCGCAACCGGTGCACGCCGGGCTCGGCGGTCAGGCTCCCCGCCACCACGACGACCGCCTCCGGACCGGCGGCGACGACGGTACTGATCGCTGTGAACGGGAGGTCGAGGTCGCGGGTGCCGCCGGTGGGGTCGTGCAGGGCCAGTCCGTCGACGCCGTCGCGCCACCGCGCGACCACGATCCGGCCGGCGTCCAGCACCGCGTAGCGGGACGTACCGAGCCGCCAGGCCGGTACGCCGATGTCGGCCGCCGTCCGTACCATCGACTCGATGTCGCAGCCCGGCAGCCAGCGGTAGAGGTTCCACCAGTCCGTCCGGTCGGACAGGAACCAGAGCGACCCGTCCGGCCGCCAGTGCGGCTCGCCCACCGACTCTCCGGCGCCGCCGGCGACGACGGTCTCCTCCCCCGTCTGGAGGTTCCGGACGACGAGCTGCGCGGCGTCCCAGGGCATGGCCGGGTGGTTCCACTGCAGCCAGGCGAGCGTGCGACCGTCGGGTGACAGCCGTGGTGCCGCGACGAAGTCCGGCCCGCTGACCAGCACCTCCGGTTCGCTCGGAGCGTGGGCCTGGAGCACGACGACCTCGTTGTGGACCTGGGTGGCGTGCTCCCCGAGGTGACGCTCACGGACACAGAGGATCATTGTTCCGTCCGGGCTCACCATCCCGTCGGCGTAGCGGTCTCCACGAGGCCGCGCCGGAACCGGCGTGAGGGCAACGGGCTCCTCGCCTGGGATGAGACGGTAGAGGCGTTGGTCGGACCAGTTGCTGAACCAGACGACGCCTCCGCGCACCCACCAGCCGGCCCCGCCGTACTCGTGCACCGCGGTGCGGGCGTTCGCCCAGTCGGGCAGCAGCTCGTCGACGGAGCCGTCGGGTCGGCGCCGGACGAGCTGCGTGCGCCCTCCCTCAGCCG
>JAQSWF010000241.1 GCA_029266775.1 Pseudonocardia sp. | reverse complement strand
ACGGCGTGATGCACTACGGGCTCAACGCGGACCGCGACGCGATGCCCGACGTCGACGTGCTCGCCGCTGCGATGAGCGATGCGCTCGCCGAGCTGGTGAACGCCGCCACGACCTGACCCCGCGCGAGTCGCTACGAAACGGCGCGCGAGTCGCTACAACTTGGCGCGCGAGTCGCTACAACCTGGCGCGCGAGTCGCTACAACCTGGCGCGGGTCGACAGCGCATCAGGCGGCGCGGAGAGCCGCGCGGGCGGCGCCGACGGCCTGGGCGGCGTACCCGCGGCCGAACAGGACCACGTGCACCAGCAGCGGAAACAGCTGGTGCAACGGGACTCGGGTACGCCAGCCGTCCGCCAGCGGCGCCGCCTCGTCGTAGGCCGCCAGCACGGTCTCCAGGTAGGGACAGCCGAACAGCGCGAGCATCGCGAGGTCCGTCTCGCGGTGCCCTCCGTGTGCGGCAGGGTCGATCAACCACGCGCCGGACGGCGACCAGAGCACGTTGCCCGACCACAGGTCCCCGTGCAGCCGCGCCGGCGGTTCGGGCGGTCCGGCCAGCTCCGGCAGCCGCGCGGACACCTGCTCGACGACGTCCGCCTCGGCCCGCGTCAGGTCGCCGGCGTCGCGAGCCGCCGTCAGGTAGGGCCGGACGCGGTCTTCGACGTACCACGGCGCCCACGCCTGCGCCGGAACGTTGCGCATCCGCGCCTGTCCGATCCAGGCGTCGTCGACCGTCCCGGGTGGCCCGGCGCCACACGCCGGCGCGCCTGCGGCGTGGAGGACGGCCAGCCGACGTCCCAGCTCCGCGGCCGCCGCCGGTGACGGCTGCCCGGAGGGCACGTACTCGGTGACGAGCTGGTGTTC
This sequence comes from Pseudonocardia sp., assembly GCA_029266775.1. Taxonomy (GTDB): domain Bacteria; phylum Actinomycetota; class Actinomycetes; order Mycobacteriales; family Pseudonocardiaceae; genus Pseudonocardia. Next base: position 3,387 of record JAQSWF010000241.1, on the reverse strand, counting down.
ATCGAGGTCGAGGACCGTCGGGAGCCGCGGGCCGTCGTGTACGGCGAGCCACGCTAGGCCGGCCGCCTCGGCGCCGACCGTCGGTCCCCGCTTGACCACCACCGTCCGGCCGTCGTCCAGCTCGACTTTCGCGGCACCACCGGCCAGCCTTGACGACCGCCGCACGGCCACGCCGAGCACGTCGGTCACAGCCGGGACCGTACGTGCTCCACGAGGCCCGGCATCGCCGCCCGGATCATGGTGAGCACCTCGGTGAAGCCGTCCGGCCCGCCGTAGTACGGGTCCGGCACACCGGCGCCCTCCGGGGCATCGGGGTCAAAGGAGCGCAGCAGCCGCACCCGGTCCGGGTCCCGCACCAGGCGTCGTAGTGCAGTGAGGTGATCGGTATCGAGGGCGACGAGCAGGTCCGCGTCGAGCAGCTCATCGTCGATCTGACGAGCGACGTGCGCGTCGGGGTAGCCGTGCGCGGTGAGCAGCGCCGCGGCCCGCTCGTCCGCAGGCCCGCCCACATGCCAGCTGCCCGTGCCCGCGCTCGTCACGCGCACGCGGTCCGCGAGACCGGCGTCGGCGATCTCCGCCGCGAAGACCTTCTCGGCGATGGGGGAGCGGCAGATGTTGCCGGAGCAGACGAAGCTTGCGTGGAACCTCTTGTCGTGCGCATTCACCGGCCCAGTGTGCCGCGTCGTCGCACCCGCTAGCCTGCCACGCGATCAAGCGGGGCCAGATGGACGGCGAACCGTGCAGCGGCTGTTCCGCGGCGCTTGCGCGCAGAATCGCCGAGCCGTCCACCCCGGCTCCCCCCGGGGCGGACGGCTCGGTTTGAACGACGCCGGCCCTGCTCCCCCCGCGGGGTGGGCGTCGTGGTCGGCGATCGAGTGGACGTGTCCCTGTCTAGAGAAACCCTGGCCCTCTCGAGATACCTCCGCGACCGTGTCTCCCCGTCGGTTCGGGTGGTGTCAGCACCACCTCGGCCCGGGTGTTCTCCGCCGACGAGCGCCGCGACGCTGGTGATCGGTCGCGCGCAAGTGGCCGCCCATGATCGCAGTTTGGGTACATCTGCTGCTGGCGATCGCCACTCAGTGTCTCCACGGTAGTTGGACCAACATGGGCAATCATCAGCAGCAGACGCACCCAACTGGCGATCACAAGCCGAGCGCCCGACCCCCGCCTGCCGACCGGCGGCGCAGGCCCTCCCCCGTAGGGTCGGCAGCATGTCGGAAGCCCTGCAGCGCGACGAGGAAGCGCTTCGCCACCACGGCGACGCCGACGCCGCGCCCGGGCTCCTCGACTTCGCGGTCAACGTGCAGGGCGACGCCCCGCCTCGCTGGTTGCGGGACCGCCTCGTCGCCGCCATGGACGACCTCGCGCGCTATCCCGCTGCCGCCGCCGACACCAGGACGCGAGAAGCGGTGGCCGACCGCCACGGGCGCCGCACCGACGAGGTGCTCGTACTAGCCGGCAGCGCAGAGGGGTTTGCGCTGCTCCCGGCCCTGGGCTCGGAGCTCGCGGCCGTCGTCCATCCCGGCTTCACCGAGCCGGAGGCCGCGCTGCGGACGGCCGGGGTACCGGTGATTCGCGTGCTCACCGACGAGGGCGCCGGCCACCGGCTCGACACCGACCAGGTGCCCGAGGCCGCAGACCTGGTCGTCGTCGGGAACCCGACCAACCCCACGGGCGTGCTGCACCCGGCCGAACACCTGAAGGAGCTGGCCAGGCCGGGTCGTGTCGTGGTGATCGACGAGGCCTTCGCCGACGCGCTGCCGGGCGAGCCCGAGTCCCTCGCCGGCTGCGCGGACGTCCCCGGGCTGCTGATCTTCCGCAGCCTGACCAAGACGTGGGCGCTCGCCGGTCTCCGCGCCGGCTACGCCCTCGGCCCGCCGGACCTGCTGACCCGGCTCGCCCGCCCGCGCCCGCCGTGGCCGGTGTCGACCCTCGCCCTGGAGGCTGTCACGGCCTGCAGTTCACCCGCGGCCGTCGCCGAGGCCCAGCGCGCCGCGCGCCGTCTGGTCGCGGAGCGGGCCGCCCAGGCAGTCGCCCTCGCCGCGCTGCCCGGGGTGACGGTGCTGCCCGGTGTCGCGCCGTACCTGCTGCTGCGCCTGCCCGCCGGTCACGGTGAGCGGGTCCGCCAGGACCTGCGCGCTGCCGGCGTGGCGGTACGCCGCGGGGACACGTTCCCCGGACTGGGCCCTGACCACCTGCGCGTCGCCGTGCGCCCGGCCGCGGCCGTGCGGCAGCTCGTGGAGGCTGTGGCGGCAGCGCTGACCCGGGTGCCCGCATGACGGTGCGGCTCGCCGACGTCATCGCGACCCTGGAGGCGGCCTACCCACCCGGGCTCGCGCAGGACTGGGACGCCGTGGGCCTGGTCTGTGGCGACCCCGACGACGTGGTCGCGTCGATCCGCGTGGCGGTCGACCCGGTCCCGGAGACGGTCGACGAAACGCTCGAGACCGGGGCCCAGCTGCTGCTCACCCACCACCCGCTGTTGCTGCGCGGCGTGCACGGGGTGGGCGCCGACACCCCGAAGGGCGCCCTCGTCCACCGGCTCGTCCGCGGCGGTGCGGCGCTGTTCACCGCGCACACGAACGCCGATGCCGCGAACCCCGGCGTCTCCGACGCGCTCGCCCACGCGATCGGCGTCACGGTCGACGGGCCGCTGGAGGCTGCCCCCGGGCCGCCGCTCGACAAGATCGTGACGTTCGTGCCGGTCGGCCCGGCCATCCCCGCCGTACACCAGGCGCTGGCTGCCGCCGGCGCGGGCGCCGTCGGCGACGACAGCCATCGCTCGTTCGCCTCGGCCGGGACCGGTCAGGTCAAACCGACGTCCGGAGCCAACCCGGTCGTGGCGAACATGGAGCGCGTTGCCGAGACGCGGCTGGAGATGGTGCTGCCGCGACGGCGCCGGGCCGCGGTCGTCGCCGCGCTCCGAGCTGCACACCCGCACGACGAGCCTGCTTTCGACGTCCTCGAGCTGGCCGACCTGCCGGCGATGCAGGGCCTCGGGCGGGTCGGCACGCTCACCGAGCCCGAGCCGCTGCACGCGTTCGCCGACCGGGTCGCGGCCGCGCTGCCCGCAACGGCGTGGGGCGTGCGGGCGGCCGGCGACGCCGACCGCCCGATCCGGCGGGTCGCCGTCTGCGGTGGGTCGGGAGACTCGGCGCTGCCGGCGGCGGTTGCGGCCGGCGTCGATGCGTACGTCACCGCGGACCTGCGCCACCATCCGGCGGCCGAGCACGTCCTCGCCCACCCGGACGGGCCGGTGCTCGTGGACGTCGCGCATTGGGCATCGGAGTGGCCCTGGTGTGCGCAGGCGGCCGAGATCCTCCGGGCCGCGCTGGGCGGTAGCGTCGAGGTCCGCGTCTCGGCACGGCGCACGGACCCGTGGACGAT
>JAQSWF010000240.1 GCA_029266775.1 Pseudonocardia sp. | reverse complement strand
CGGATCCTCACCCGGCTCGAGCCCAAGGTCGACGGAACCGGGCTCAACCTCACCCGCGCCACCCTCGACGCCGCGTGCAAGTACCCCTGGCAGCGCCGTACCGGGCTGCACAAGTTCGGCGCCTACGACGAGGACGCGGACACGCTCGCCTGGCTCCGCGAAGGCGCTCCCGGCGACCGGCGCTGCCTGGAGACGCAAGTCATGGACTGGGCCGACGACGTCGCCTACTCGGTGCACGACGTCGAGGACGGCATCCTCTCCGGACGCATCGACCTGGCCGCGCTGGCCGAGTCCGCCGAGCGGGACGCGCTGATGGAGCTCGTGGCACGACACTTCGGCGGCGAGCCCGGGGCGCTGGCCCGTTCCGCCGACGCGCTGCTCGCGCTGCCGGTGGTGGAAGCGGTTCGCGGGTTCCGCCCGGTGGCGGCGTCGGTCGCCGAGCACGTGGCGCTCAAGAGGATGACCAGCGAGCTCGTCGGTCGCTTCGTCGTCGCCGCGACCGACGCCACCCGCGAGCGGCACGGGGACCGGCCGCTGTGCCGCTACGCCGCGGACCTCGTGGTCCCACCGGGCGTGCGGGCGGAGGTCGCGCTGCTCAAGGCGGTCGCGGTGCGCTACGTGATGAGCGACCCGCGCCGCCTGGCGGTGCAGGCCCGCCAGCGGGAGCTGCTCGCCGAGCTCGGCACCGCGCTGCTGGCCGGGGCGCCGGAGTCGCTGGACCCGGTGCTGGCGCCGTCCTTCGCCGCCGCCCCGGACGAGGCTGCCCGCCTCCGGGTCGTCGTGGACCAGGTCGCGATGCTGACCGACCAGCAGGCCGTCACGCGGCACGCCGTTCTTCTGAACCGCACTTTGGCGCCGTAGCGCGGTCAGAAGTGCCCGTCAACAGCACTTCGGAGACATAGTGCGGTCACACGGGTAGCGGCTCGCCGGGGCAGGCCGACAGCAGCCGCGCGATGGCGTCCTTCTCCGCCTGCGTCACCCACAGCCCGTACTTCGCCTTCACCGCAACCTGTCGCGCGACGTACGCGCACCGGTAGCCCCGTGAGGGGGGCAGCCAGGTCGCCGCGTCGCCGTCGCCCTTGGTCCGGTTGGTGGCACCCTCGGTCACCATCAGGTTGAGCAGGTCGTTCCCCAGCGCGGTCCGCGTCGGTTCGTCGAGCTGCTGCGCGCCGGTCTGCCACGCGTTCGACAGCGCCACGACGTGGTCGACCTGCACCTGGTCCCCGGCACCCTTGCGGTACACGACCGTCTTCCCGGTGTACGGATCCGACAACGTGCCGCCGACCACGACGCAGTCGCCCGAGCCGGGCCGCAGCGTCTCGTCGTCCAGATCCCGCCGCAGCACGTCGTTGCGCTGGTCGCAGCCGTTGCGGTCGACGTCGGTCCAGGCGGAACCGAAGCGCTCCCGCTCGTACCCGGTCTTCGGAGCCCGGCCTTTGACGGGCAGCGCCGCCAGCGCCGACGCCGCGTCCCCGGGCGCCGGAGCGGCGGTGACGGCAACGTGATCCAGCGCAAGTGAACACCCGGACATCAGCGTCACGGCGATCACGACGAACACCACCGCATTCCGCACACCGACATGATCGCCGTCGGTAGGCATCAGGAGCACTGAACGACACGCAGGGAATGCGCAGGACCACGGCGTCGCGAGGTCACAGCCTCCCCTCAGAAATTTCCCAGCACGGACACGGCCGAAAGGCGCACAGTGAGCACATGGCCGTGGTTACCCAACTGCTCACCGCCGTGGGCACCGTGACAGCGGTCGTCGTGCTCCTGCTGATGGCTACGATCCCGCTGCTGATCGACCTCCCGCTGCACTCGGAGGGCCGCTGACGATGCGCACCATCGGGAACGTCCTGTGGCTGCTCCTCGCGGGGTGGTGGCTCGCGCTCTGGTATGTGGTGACCGGCCTCCTGGCCTGCATTCTCATCGTGACGATCCCGTTCGGCATCGCGGCGTTCCGCCTCGCCGGCTACACGTTGTGGCCATTCGGCCGCACGGTGGTCGTGGCACCCGACGCCGGCATTCCGTCGGTGCTCGGGAACGTCTTGTGGATCGTGCTCTTCGGCTGGCATCTCGCCCTCGCGCACGTCGCCGCCGGAATCCTGCTCTGCCTGACCATCATCGGCATCCCGTTCGGAATTGCCGCGTTCAAGCTGTCGGTGCTGGCGATGGTCCCGCTCGGCACCCGGGTCGTCGACATCGAGCAGAAGCGGGGTATCCCGCAGGAGGCGGCGTGGCCGGTGGCCCGCCCGACCCGCATGACGCCGTAAGGGCAGCCGCCGGAACCGTCGCGGCTCGCACCTACACTCGGGCACCGTGGCAGGGCGGATCCGGGACGGCGACATCGCGGAGGTCCGCGACCGCACCCGGATCGACGAAGTGATCGGCGAGTACGTCGCGCTGCGCCGCGCGGGTGCCGGGTCGCTCAAGGGCCTGTGCCCGTTCCACGACGAGAAGACGCCCTCCTTCACGGTCCGGCCCACGCACGCCACGTTCCACTGCTTCGGCTGCGGCGAGGGCACCAGCGTCTTCGACTTCGTCATGAAGATCGAGCACGTCGGGTTCGTCGAGGCGGTCGAGCGGCTGGCCGACCGGATCGGCTACCGGCTCACCTACGAGGGCGGCGGCTCGTCGGTCCAGCGCGACCGCGGCACCCGCACGCGGCTGCTCGAGGCGAACCGCGAGGCCGCCGAGTTCTACGCGGCGGCGCTAGGCACGCCCGAGGCCGAGCCCGCCCGACGATTCCTCACCTCCCGCGGCTTCGACGAGGCCGCGGCCCTGCGGTTCGGCTGCGGGTTCGCGCCCACCGGCTGGGATGCGCTGACCAAGCACCTGCTCGCCGCCGGGTTCTCCCTGGACGAGCTGATGAAGGCCGGGCTGAGCAAGGAGGGCAGGCGTGGCCCGATCGACCGCTTCCACCGCCGCCTGCTGTGGCCGATCCGGGACCTCGGCGGGGACGTCGTGGGCTTCGGCGGCCGCCGTGTCTTTGACGACGACCCGATCGAGGCCAAGTACCTGAACACCCCCGAGACGCCGGTCTACCGCAAGACCCACGTGCTGTTCGGGCTGGACCTGGCCAAGCGTGAGATCGCCAAGCGCCGCCAGGTGGTCGTCGTCGAGGGCTACACGGACGTGATGGCGATGCACCTCGCCGGGGTGCCCACGGCCGTCGCATCCTGCGGCACGGCGTTCGGCGCCGAGCACGTGAGCGTGATCCGCCGGCTGCTGGGCGACGACTCGTTCGACCACGGCGAGGTCATCTACACCTTCGACGGCGATGCGGCCGGGCAGGCCGCAGCCCGCAAGGCCTTCGACGGCGACCAGAGCTTCGCCGCGCAGACGTTCGTGTGCGTCGCGCCGGACGGGCAGGACCCGTGCGACCTGCGGTTGAGCGCCGGTGACACCGTCGTGCGGGACCTCGTGGCCCGGCGCGAACCGTTGTTCGAGTTCGCGATCCGCGCCGAGCTGCGCGAGCACGACCTCGACACCGCCGAGGGTCGGGTGGCCGCCCTGCAGCGGTGCGTGCCGATCGTGGCTCGGATCAAGCGGGAGGAGCTGCGCGACGAGTACGCCCGCCGGCTGGCCGGGTGGACGGGCTGGGCTGACGAGTTCGCCGTCGTCCGCCGGGTGCGCGAGACGGCCGGTGTCCCGGCTGAGCGCTCTCGCACCGCCCGTCCCGCCCCGTCGCCGCCGCCGCGCGACGACCCCCGCCTGCACCGACAGCGCGAGGCGCTCAAGGCGGCGCTGCAGGTTCCCGCGATCGCCGGGCCGGGCTACGACGAGCTTCCCGAGCAGGCGTTCACGCACCCGGCCTACGTTCAGCTGCACCGCGCTGTGCAGGCCGCCGGCGGGGTGTGCGGTGGGCGGGAGGGTGCGGCCTGGCTGGACGCCGTCGTCGCCGAGTGCCCGAGGGAGCTCCGCGGGCTGGTCGGCGAGCTGGCCGTCGAGCCCCTCGAGCTGCCGCTGAAGAACCCGGACGAGGCGCGCTACGTCGGCAGCGTCGTCGCCGGCGTCCGCCTGGCCATGGTGGACGCGCAGATCTCGGAGATCAAGTCGCGCCTGCAGCGCACGAACCCGGTGGACGACGCCGACGCGTACCTCGAGCTGTTCGGCGATCTCGTGCCGCTCGAGCAGTACCGCATTGCGTTGCGCGAGAAGGCGATGGGAGCGGTGACGTGAGCGAGCTTGCGAGCTCACCATTAGAGCGCCCGGCGATTGATCGTCAGCGGAGTCGGCGGGTTGTGGGGCGGGTCGGCCACCGATGGGTCGTGCGGGCTCGGTTGATCAAGCGGCGGATC
>JAQSWF010000038.1 GCA_029266775.1 Pseudonocardia sp. | reverse complement strand
GCGACCCGCGTGCGCACGCGGGACCTGCTCGCCGTCGCCCCGCACGTCGCGCGGCTGGCCCCGGAGCTGCTCAGCCTGGAGTGCTGGGGTGGCGCGACCTACGACGTCGCACTCCGCTTCCTCGCCGAGGACCCGTGGAGCCGGCTGGCCGCGCTGCGCGAGGCGGTGCCGAACATCTGCACGCAGATGCTGCTGCGCGGGCGCAACACCGTCGGCTACACGCCGTACCCGACGGAGGTGACCGACGCGTTCGTGGCCGAGGCCGCGGCCACCGGCATGGACATCTTCCGGATCTTCGACGCCCTCAACGACGTCGAGCGGATGCGCCCGGCCATCGACGCGGTCCGCGCCACCGGCACGGCCGTGGCGGAGGTCGCGCTCTGCTACACCGGCGACCTGTCCGACCCCGCCGAGCAGCTCTACACCCTCGACTACTACCTGCGGCTCGCGGAGCGGATCGCCGACGCGGGCGCGCACATCCTGGCGATCAAAGACATGGCCGGGCTGCTGCGTCCACCCGCGGCACGTGCCTTGGTCACGGGCCTGCGGCAGCGGTTCGACCTGCCCGTGCACCTGCACACCCACGACACGGCAGGCGGTCAACTTGCCACGCTCGTCACCGCGATCGACGCCGGCGTGGACGCCGTCGACGGGGCCGTCGGAAGCATGGCCGGAACCACCAGCCAGCCGTCGCTCTCCGCGCTGGTCGCGGCCACGGACCACACGCCGCGGGCGACCGGGCTCCGGCTGCAGGCGGTCGCGGACCTGGAGCCGTACTGGGAGGCGGTGCGGAAGGTCTACGCGCCGTTCGAGTCGGGGCTGGCGTCGCCGACCGGCCGCGTCTACACCCACGAGATCCCCGGCGGGCAACTGTCGAACCTGCGCCAGCAGGCGATCGCGCTCGGTCTGGGCGACCGGTTCGAGCTGATCGAGGACTACTACGCCGCGGCGGACCGCATCCTCGGGCGGCTGGTGAAGGTCACGCCGTCGTCCAAGGTGGTGGGCGACCTGGCGCTGCACCTGGTCGGTGCGGGCGTGGAGCCGAAGGACTTCGAGGCGTCGCCCGGGGCCTTCGACGTGCCGGACTCGGTGGTCGGCTTCCTGCACGGCGAGCTCGGCGACCCGCCCGGCGGCTGGCCGGAGCCGTTCCGCACCCGGGCGCTGGAGGGCCGCGCCGCGCCGCGGGCGCTGACCCCGCTGACCGGCGACGACCGCGCGGGCCTTGCGGCCACCGACCCGGCCACCCGGCGGCACACCCTGAACCGGCTGCTGTTCCCCGGACCGACCCGCGAGTTCACCGCGCACTGCGAGGCGTACGGCGACACGTCGGTGCTGTCGAGCAAGGACTTCCTCTACGGGCTCGAGCCCGACGTCGAGCACACCGTCGAGCTCGAGCCCGGCGTCACGTTGCTGATCCACCTGGAGGCGGTCTCCGAGCCCGACGCCCGCGGCTACCGGACCGTCGTGGCCACCCTGAATGGGCAGCTGCGTCCGACGTCGGTGCGCGACCGGTCGATCGCCGTGGAGACAAAGACCGCGGAGAAGGCGGACCGCTCCGATCCCGGGCACGTCGCGGCGCCGTTCGCGGGGGTCGTCACCCTCGCCGTCGCGCCGGGCGACGCCGTCGAGCAGGGGCAGACGGTGGCGACGATCGAGGCGATGAAGATGGAAGCGTCGATCACCGCTCCGCGGGCGGGGACGGTGGCGCGGACGGCGATCGAGCCGGTGCAGCAGGTGGAGGGCGGTGATCTCCTGCTGGCGTTGGAATGACGAGAGCGAGGCGCGCGACGGTGGTGCTTGCCGGCGTTGCAGCCGGACGACAACCTGAGGCGCCGCAGGACCGGCGCGCCGAGGTGCCCCCGAAGTGGCGGGGGAGGATGGCCCGGTGACGCGGATCATCGCCGGACGGGCCGGGGGACGGCGGATCGCCGTGCCTGCCGGCGGCACCCGTCCGACGTCGGACCGGGTGCGGGAGGCCTTGTTCAGCGCGTTGACGGTCGATCCCGGCCTGGACGGCGCGGCGGTGCTCGACCTGTGCGCCGGCTCGGGAGCGCTCGGGCTGGAGGCGCTGTCGCGGGGGGCCGAGCACGCGCTCTTCATCGAGGCCGACCGGCGCGCGTCCGCCGTGCTGCGGCGCAACGTCGAGGCACTCGATCTGCCCGGCGCCACCGTCCGCGCCGCGAGCGCCGCAACCGTGCTGGCCGGGGCGGCGGATCGGCGCTACGACCTCGTCCTCGTCGACCCGCCGTACGCCACCACCGACGCCGAGGTGGCCCGCTGGCTCTCGCTCGCCGCCGACAACGGTTGGCTGGCCGGCGACGCCACCGTCGTCGTCGAGCGGGGGCGGGGCGACGGGTTCGCCTGGCCGGCGCCCCTCGTGGGTGTGCGGGAGCGGCGGTACGGCGACACGGTCGTCCACACCGGGCGGGTAGCGTCCCGCGCATGAGGCGCGCGGTCTGTCCCGGCTCCTTCGACCCCGTGACCCACGGTCACCTGGACATCATCGGGCGCGCTGCCGGGCTGTTCGACGAGGTCGTCGTCGCCGTGCTGGTGAACAAGAGCAAGCGCAGCCTCTTCACCGTCGAGGAGCGGATCGGGATGCTGGAGGACGTCACCGCCCCGTTCGGGAACGTCTCGATCGGCTCCTTCCACGGCCTGCTGGTCGACTACTGCCGCGAGCACGACATCCACGCGATCGTCAAGGGCCTGCGTGCGGTCACGGACTTCGACTACGAGCTGCAGATGGCGCAGATGAACCAGCGCCTGTCGGGGGTGGACACGCTGTTCATGTCCACCAGCCCCGAGTACAGCTTCGTCTCCAGCTCGCTGGTCAAGGAGGTCGCAACCTACGGCGGGGATGTCGCGCACCTCGTCCCCGCGCCCGTGTACCGGCGGATGCTCGAGCGGATCCGCGAGCGCGCCTGACCGGCCCGAGCTACAGCCGGAACCGGACACGCGGGCGTCGGCAATCCGCCGTCCGTGCGGTGTGCGATGAGAGGATGCCGCTCGTGTACCGGGTCTTCGAGTCGCTCGACGCGCTCGTCACTGTCGTCGAGGAGGCCCGCGGCCTGCCGATGACGGCGAACTGCGTGGTGCCCCGCGGCGACGTCCTCGAGCTCCTCGACGACATCCGCGAGGCCATCCCCGGCGAGCTCGACGACGCCCAGGACGTGCTGGACCGCCGCGACGAGATCGTCGCCGACGCCGAGCGGGACGCCGAGCAGGCTCGGTCGACCGCGCAGGCGGAGTCGGAGCAGATGGTCACCGATGCCCGCGAGGAGGCCGAGCGCGCGGTCACGTCGGCCCGCTCCGAGGCCGAGCAGACGCTGGCGCAGGCGCGGCACGAGGCCGAGCGCGCGGTTGCCGAGGGCCGCAGGCAGTACACGGAGCTGATCGAGCGCGGCCGGGCCGAGGCCGAGCGGCTCGCCGCCGCGGGGCGCACCGCGCACGAGCGCCTCGTGGCCGACGGGCGGTCCGAGCAGGTGCGGCTGGTCGCCCAGACCGAGGTGGTCCGGGTGGCGCACGGTGAGGCCGCCCGCATCGTGGACGGCGCGGACGGCGAGGCGGAGCGGCTTCGCCGCGAGTGCGACGGCTACGTGGACGCCAAGCTTGCCGAGTTCGAGGAGACGCTCGCCACGGCGCTGCGCACGGTGAGCCGCAGCCGGGCCCACCTCTGGCGCGGGGGCGGCCACCCGGCACGCGCGGGCAACGGCGCCGTCCCGGCCGGTCGGTCCGGCACGGGCATGGATCTCATCGACTGATCCGGCACTTCGGAGCAACAACGCTGTCGGAGGCCGGGGAAAACAGCAGTATGGCTCCGACGTGCGGGGTGAACATGCGCCGGCGGGGCCGGTCGACCGGCGGGCCTACTCTGGAAGGGTGCACACGCATCCGGACCTGGCAAGCCCCTGGGTCTTCAGCACGCGCGAACTCGGCCGCCGCGCCGGGGCCATGCGCGCCTACCACCGCGAGGTCCCCGCACCGCCCGAGGAGCGGCGCATCGGGCTGGACGTGATCGCGGTGCCCGCGGGCGCGCCGGTCGTGCTCGACGTCCGGCTCGAGGCGGTGACCGAGGGCGTCTACGTCTCCGGGACGGTGTCGGTGCCGCTGGACGGCGAGTGCGCCCGCTGCCTGGACGAGGTGACCGACGAGCTCACCGTCGAGCTGGGCGAGCTGTTCGCCTACCCGGACAGTGTCACGGACGAGACGACGGACGACGACGAGCTGCCCCGCGTGGTAGACTGCGCGGGCCTCTGCCCGGACTGCGGGCAGCGTCGGGCCGACCTCGAGCCGGGGCACCGGCATGAGATACTGGATCCGCGTTGGGCCGCTCTTCATGAGCGCAGCTCCGCCAATCAGTCCCCGAACCACCGCTAGGAGATCTACTGTGGCCGTTCCCAAGCGCCGGATGTCGCGGTCGAACACGCGCTCCCGCCGGGCGCAATGGAAGGCTGCGGCTCCTACGCTCGTGCGCTGCGAGAACCGCGCGTGCCGCGCGATGAAGCCGCCGCACACCGCCTGCCCCACGTGCGGTACCTACGACGGCCGCTCGGTCGTCAAGCCCGCCTGATCCTTTCCTCGACACCGCCACGGACGATGGCCGATCGTGCTCCCCTGGGTCCGGTGGGTGACCGCAGCCCGCTGGTCGCGGCGCTGGGCGTCGATCTCGACGACGAGTTGCTGACCCTGGCGCTCACGCACCGGTCGTACGCATATGAAAACGGCGGCCTGCCCACCAACGAGCGCCTGGAGTTCCTCGGCGACGCCGTGCTCGGCGTGGTCGTCACGGAGCGGCTCTACCGGGATCACCCGACCCTCCCCGAAGGGCAGCTCGCCAAGCTACGGGCCAGCGTCGTCAACATGCATGCGCTGGCCGGGGTCGCGGTCGGGCTGGGCGCCGCCGGAGCGGACGGCCAGGGCCTGGGTGCCCACCTCTACCTCGGCCGCGGCGAGGAGCTGACCGGCGGCCGGACCAAGACCAGCATCCTGGCCGACGCCACGGAGGCACTGATCGGCGCCGTGTACCTGCAGCATGGCCTCGAGACCGCGCGTGAGCTCGTCCACCGGCTGTTCGGCCCGCTGCTCGCGGCCGCGCCGCAACTCGGAGCCGGGCTGGACTGGAAGACGAGCCTGCAGGAGCTCACCGCCGCGTCGGACCTCGGCGTTCCCGAGTACCGCATCGCGGAGGAGGGCCCGGACCACTCCAAGCTCTTCACCGCCACCGCGGTCGTCGGCGGCCGTTCGCTGGGCTCCGGTGACGGGCGCACCAAGAAGGAAGCCGAGCAGAAGGCCGCGCAGCTCGCCTGGCGTGCACTGACCGACGAGGCGTCCACCGGCGGGGCCGCGACCGGGGGCGCCACGGCCGGCCGAGCCTGATCCGGCTGCGGGAAAAGCCCTATGCCCGAGTTGCCCGAGGTCGAAGTGGTGCGGCGCGGCCTGGAGGGCCACGTCGTGGGCCGCCGCATCGCCCGGGTGGACGTGGCACATCCCCGCGCCGTGCGCCGCCACGTGGAGGGCGGTGACGACTTCGCCGCGCGGCTGGTCGGCCACACGGTCGCGGCCGCCCGCAGGCGGGGCAAGTACCTCTGGCTGGAGCTCGACGGCGGTGCCGGCGCCCGTGAAGCGAACGCGGCGTTGGGTACGTCAGATGCACCGAAAGCCGCGTTCGCTCCATCCATGCCGGCCGTTCCCGCCTCGGCCGGGTCGGACGCCGTGCTCGCCCACCTCGGAATGAGCGGGCAGATGCTCGTCGCATCCCAGGGGCGCCCGGACGAGAAGCACCTGCGGATCCGGGTGCGGTTCGACGACGGGGGCGAGCTGCGGTTCGTCGACCAGCGGACGTTCGGGGGGTTGTCGGTGCACCCGCTCGTCCCGGCAGCGTCAGACAGCCGGCTCACGAGCGCGGGCCGCTCCTCGCTCGCCGGCCGGGGTGATGTTCCCGCGCCCGTGACGTCCGAAGGCCGGGAGTTCCTGCCTGCGCCGATCGCGCACATCGCGCGCGACCCGATGGACCCGGCGTTCTCCCTCGACGATGCCGTCGCTGCGATCCGCTGGCGCCGTACGGAGCTCAAGCGCGCCCTGCTCGACCAGACCGCCGTCTCCGGGATCGGCAACATCTACGCCGACGAGGCGCTGTGGCGGGCCCGCCTGCACGGCAGCCGGCCCACCGAGCGCCTCACCCGCGCGCAGGGCCGCGCGGTGCTCGCCGCGGCCGCGGAGGTGATGGACGAGGCGCTCGCCCAGGGCGGCACCTCGTTCGACGCCCTCTACGTGAACGTCAACGGCGCGTCGGGCTACTTCGACCGCTCACTCGCCGCCTACGGCCAAGAAGACCGCCCCTGCCCGCGCTGCGGCACGCCGATCCGCCGCGAACCGTTCATGAACCGCAGCTCGTACTTCTGCCCTCGCTGCCAGCCGCGCCCGCGCCGCCGGCCGCCGATATCGTGAAAGGCACTTTCCATACGTCACGCGCCGGGAAAGTGGCGTTCCGGACATCGTCGGGAGCCTGCTACAGCCAGCCGCGGCGCTTGAACACCACGAACAGCAGTGCGCTCATCACCGCCATCAGCAGCAGCGCGAACGGGTAGCCCAACGGCCACCCGAGCTCGGGCATGTACTCGAAGTTCATCCCGTACACGCCGGCGATCAGGGTCGGCGCGAAGAGGATCGCCGCCCACGACGAGATCCGCTTGACCTGCTCGTTCTGCTCGAAGCCCGCCGACGTCATGCGGGCAACCTCTTCGTTCTGCCGTTGGGCGACGAGCGTGCTGTTGACGGTGACCAGGTTGTCCAACAGCGCCCGGTAGTTCTCGATGCGCTCCAACACCCGCGTTGCGTGGTCTTCGACGTCGCGCATCCGCCGCCGCAGTTCGAGGTCGGTGTCCTCACCCTGCTTGCCGAACCGCCAGCGCAGCTGGGCGAAGATGTCGCGCAACGGCTCGACGGCGCGGTGGAAGACGATCACCTGGCGGACGAGCTGGTAGATCCGCTTCGACACCCGCGTGTCGCCTTCGAAGACCTGCTCCTCGATCTGGTCGATGTCGTCCTGGAGCCCGTCGAGCACCGGGACGTAGTCGTCGACGACGCGGTCGAGCACGCCCCACAACACGGCGTACGGGCCGTGCGCCAGCAGCTCCGGGTCGTCCTCGAGACACCTGCGGACCACGCTGAGGTCCGGCTCGTCGGCATGCCGGACGGTGATGGCGAACTCGGGCCCAAGGAACAGGTGCACCTCGCCGAGCTTGATCACCTCCACCGGGTCGACATAGCGGGCGGGGCGCAGCACCACGAAGGTCGTGTCGCCGTAGCGCTCCAGCTTCGGCCGCTGGTGGGCGTTCACGGTGTCCTCGACGGCCAGCTCGTGCAGGCCGAACTCGTTGGCCACGGCGTCGATCTCGTCCCGGCCGGGTCGCAGCATGCCGATCCAGGCGAAGCTGCGGCTGTCGTCCGGGCAGGTGCGCAGCGCGTCGAACGCGGTGTCGAGCGAGCTCGGCGCCAGTTTCCGGCGCCCGTCGACGTAGATGGCGTTGTCCACCACAGACATCCCGACCCACCTCCTCGTACGACACCGCGACGTGCGCGAGCGTAATCGCGGGTCGGGACGGTCACCCGGTCGGCGTGGTCGGGTAGCCTCGCGCGACTGTGAGCGACCACACGGGGCCCGTCCGGGTGACGGCGCTGGTGCACGGCAGCGTGCAGGGCGTCGGGTTCCGCTGGTGGATCCGGCACACGGCCCGGGAGCTCGGCCTGGTCGGGGTCGCCCGCAACCTCCTCGACGGGCGGGTCGAGGTGGTCGCGGAGGGTGACCGCCGGGCGTGCGACGCCCTGCTCGAGGCGCTCAACGGCCGCGACGCGCCGGGGCAGGTCGACCACGTCGTCGCGCGTTGGGACGACGCCCGTGGTGACCTCGCCGAGTTCCGTGCCGAATGACCTCGCCGAGCCGAGCGAAAGCGGCGTCGGCAAGGTCTACCTTTGCCGACGCCGCTTTCGCTCGGTGGTGCAACCAGGGCGCGAGACCGGAACCGTCGGACCTGCCCGGTAGCCTCGCCGCACGGTCTCACCCCCGGGAGCGTCCGTGCACCTGAAGAGCCTCACGCTGAAGGGCTTCAAGTCCTTCGCCTCGGCCACCACCCTGCGCCTCGAACCGGGTATCACCTGTGTGGTCGGCCCGAACGGCTCCGGCAAGAGCAACGTGGTGGACGCGATCAGCTGGGTGCTCGGCGAGCAGGGAGCCAAGGCGCTGCGCGGGGGCAAGATGGAAGACGTCATCTTCGCGGGCACGTCGGGGCGCGCGCCGCTGGGTCGGGCCGAGGTCACGCTGACGATCGACAACGCGGACGGTGCGCTGCCGATCGACTACACCGAGGTCTCGATCACCCGCAGGATGTTCCGGGACGGCGCGGGCGAGTACGAGATCAACGGCTCGGCCTGCCGGCTGCTCGACATCCAGGAGTTGCTCTCGGACTCCGGGATCGGGCGGGAGCTGCACGTGGTCGTCGGGCAGGGCCAGCTGGACTCCGTGCTGCAGTCCCGCCCGGAGGACCGCCGGGCCTACATCGAGGAGGCCGCGGGCGTCCTCAAACACCGCAAGCGCAAGGAACGGGCCCTGCGCAAGCTCGACTCGATGCAGGTCAACCTGACGCGCCTCACCGACCTCACCGGAGAGCTGCGCCGCCAGCTCAAGCCGCTCGGGCGCCAGGCCGAGATCGCGCGGCGGGCCCAGTCCGTCCAGTCCGAGCTGCGGGACGCCCGGCTGCGCCTGGCCGCGGACGACGTGGTCGCGCTGCGTACGGAGCTCGCGCGCGAAGAGGCGGACGAGGCGGCCGCCCGGGCGCGGCGGCTGGAGGTGGAGGAGCAGCTGGCCGTGGCGCGCGCCGAGCAGGAGCGGCTGGAGCAGGCGCTTGCGCACGACGCGCCCCGCCTCGCCGCTGCTCAGGACATCTGGTATCGCCTGTCCACCCTCGCCGAGCGGTTGCGTGCCACCGTCGAGCTGGCGCGCGAACGCGCGCGGCACCTGGCCGACGCGGGCGAGACCCGGGCGCCGGGCCGGGACCCGGACGATCTGGACGCCGAGGCGGAGGTCGTCGCCGAGCAGGAGGCCGAGCTGACCGACGACGTCGTCCTCGCCCGGCAGCGGTTGGCGGAGGTGCTGGAGGAACGCGGCGAGCACGAGGCTGCGCTGGCCGCCGCGGAGCGGGCGCACGTCGCGGCCGTCCGCGCGCTGGCGGACCGTCGGGCCGGGTTGGCGACGCTGGCCGGGCGCGCCGAGGCGTTGCGCAGTGGCGTCACGGCGACGGCCGAGGAGATCGAGCGGTTGTCCGAGGCGCTGGGTGAAGCACACGACCGGACGCGGCAGGCGCAGGACGAGCTGGAAGCCGCGCGCGAGGCGACGGGTGTGGCGGCAGAGGGGGACGCCGACCTGCAGGCGCGGGTGACGGCGGCCGGACAGGCGCACGACGTGGCGCGGACGCGGGTGCAGGAGCTGGTGGCGGCCGAGCGGGCCGCCGAGCAGCAACGTGCGCACTGGGGCGCTCGGGTGGAGGCGCTGTCGGTCGGGCTCGCCGGGCGGGACGGCTCGCACACCCTGCTGGCGAAGGGCGGCGCGGATGGCGTCGTGGGCGCCGTGGCCGAGCTGCTCGACGTCGAGCCGGGGGCCCGGACGGCCGTCGCGGCGGCGCTGGGCGAGCTGGCCGACGCGGTGGCCGTCGACTCCCCGGACGCTGCCGTCGGGGCGCTGCGGCTGCTGCGCTCCGCGGACGCCGGACGGGCCGCGCTGCTGGTCGGAGGGACGGACGGCGGCCCGGCCGGCGTTCTCGGTCCGCCACCGGCCGGGCGATGGGCCGCGGAGCTGGTGCGCGTCACGGGGCCGCTCGGCGCGGCGGTGCGGCGCGTGCTGCACGGCGTGGCGGTCGTCGACGACCTCGATGCGGCGCGTCAGGTCGTCGCCGGCGGCCACACCGCCGTCACCGTCGAGGGGGACCTCCTCGCACCCGAACGGGCCGCCGGTGGGTCGGGCCCGGCGGCGAGCGCGCTGGACGTGCAGGCCGCGATGGCCGAGGCGGTCCACGCGCGCGAGGCGGTGGACCGGGAGCTGGCGCGGCTGCGCCCCGCGCTGGAGGGAGCCCGGGCCGAGGACGCGGCACGGCTGGCCGACCTGAACGCGGCCCGGGACGCCCGCACGGCTGCCGAGCGGCGCCGGTCCGCAGCGGCGGCGCACGTCGGAGGCCTGGAGCAGGCCGCGCGATCCGCGGTCGGAGAGGCCGAGCGGCTGCGGGCGCGCCGCGACGCGGTGGAGGGTCGCCGCGCGCATGCGGTCGTCGCGCTCGAGGCCGCCGAGCAGCAGCTGGCGGTCGCGGAGGACGAGCCGGTCGGGGACGAGCCGGACACCGCTGCCCGGGATGCAGCCGCCGCTGCACTGGCCTCGGCACGTGTCGAGGAGGTCGAGGCGCGGTTGGCGCTGCGCACGGCCGAGGAGCGCGCGCGGGCGATCGCGGGGCGAGCCGAGTCGCTGCGGCGCCAGGCCGCGTCCGAACGCCACGCGCGTGCCCGGGCCATCGCCGCGCGGGAGGCCCGGGAGCGCGGGGCGCGCACCGCGGAGCTGGTCGCGGACGGGGGTGAGCGGGCCGGCACGGCGGTCGTGACGTCCCTCGCGGCGGCCGCCGCCGAACGGGACGCCGCAGGCGCAGCTCGCGCCGAGGGGGAACGCGCGCTGTCCGAGGTGCGCACCACCGCCGCGCGGCTGGGGGCGCTGCTGGAAAAGCTGGTCGACGCGGTGCACCGGGACGAGGTGCTGCAGGCCCAGCTGCGGGCGCGGCTGGATGCGCTCACCGCCAAGGTCCTCGACGACCACGGCCTGGCCGCCGACGACCTCGTCGCCGAGTACGGCCCGACCTTGCCCGTCCCCGCGTCGGCGGCGGAGACGGCGGAGTACGAGGCGGCCCGGGCTCGCGGGGACGAGGTGGTCGCGCCGCCGCCCATGCCGTACGACCGCGCCGCACAGGAGCGCCGGGCCGTCCGAGCGGAGAAGGACCTCGCGCTGCTGGGCCGGGTGAACCCGCTGGCACTGGAGGAGTTCGCGGCGCTGGAGGAGCGCTACCGGTTCCTCTCGACCCAGCTCGAAGACCTCAAGAACACCCGGCGCGACCTGCTCACCGTCGTCCGCGAGGTCGACGAGAAGATCCTCGCGGTGTTCACCGAGGCGTACGCGGACGTGGCCAGGGAGTTCGGGACGGTGTTCGCGACGCTGTTTCCCGGCGGGGAGGGTCGGCTGGTCCTCACCGATCCGTCGGACATGCTGACCACCGGCATCGAGGTCGAGGCCCGACCCCCGGGCAAGCGGATCAAGCGTCTGTCGCTGTTGTCGGGTGGCGAGCGCTCGCTCACGGCGGTCGCGCTGCTGGTGGCGATCTTCCGCGCCCGGCCGTCGCCGTTCTACGTGCTCGACGAGATAGAGGCCGCGCTGGACGACGTCAACCTGCGGCGGCTGATCTCGTTGTTGGAGGAGCTGCGGACGACGTCGCAGCTGATCGTCATCACCCACCAGAAGCCGACGATGGAGGTCGCGGACGTGCTGTACGGCGTCTCGATGCGCGGCGACGGCATCACGACGGTGATCTCGCAGCGGCTGCGCGGTTCGGAGCCGGCTGCGTCCTGAGCCATGGGTGGCGGCCGTGAACCGCACTTCGGAGCCGTAGTGTAGTGATGAGGCAGTGTAGTGATGAGGCGGCCGTGCACCGCACGTCGGAGCCACAACGCGGTGTGTGTGACGCGGCCACCGGGGGCGGCCGGCAGGCAGCCCGCGTGACAGGCTGGTGGGGTGACCACCGAGACCCTGTGGATCGTCGTCGCGGTCGTCGTGGCGCTGCTCCTCATCGCCGTCCTTCTCGGCCTGGTGCTGCGGCGCCGGCGCCGCATCAGCCTCCGTGAACCCGACCAGATCGAGCGTGAGCCCGGCACCACCCCGTCGCGGCAGGCCGGTACCTATCGGGCCGACAGCGGCATCACGTTCTCGGCGGGGACGGCGGCACCCCCGCGGACGGAGGTGCCCCCGCCGGCCGAGCCGCCCACCAGCCTGGCAACGCCGCCACCGGTCACGCCGCCCGCACCGCCGCCGGTCGTCCCGCCGCCGGTGACCCCACCCCCGGCAGAGCCGGTCGCACCACCAGCGGCGCCAACGCCCGCGGGCTCGCACCGGGTCGCACCCGCCGAGCCGGCCGTCACTGAGCCGACCGCACCGGCACCGGCCGCGCCCGCTCCAGAGGAGAAGGTCGTTCCGGGACTGGCGCCCGGAACCGGACGGCCGCTGACCCCGACGGAGGTCGCGGCGTCGCAGGCGCCGGAGGCGACCGCTGCTCCCACGAAAGCCCCGAGGAAGGCCGCACCGCCGGACGCGACTGCGCCGCCGGACGCGACTGCGCCGCCGGACGCGACTGCGCCGCCGGACGCGACAGCGCCGTCGCCGGCACGCGCCGAGCCCGGCGCGCGGCCGCCTGCGCCGCCCCCGGCGCCGGAAACACAGGCACCCGATCGGCCCGCCGCGCGCGCCACGCCGACGCTCCCCACCACCCCGTACCCTCCCGCCCCCGCGAAGCCCGACGAGCCTCGTTCCACGAACGGCTCGGCACGCACTGCGACCCCACCGCCTCCGGCCGCGCCGCCCGCAGCCCCGCCGCCGGTCGCTCCGTCGCCGCCGCCGGAGCCACCGCCCGCCACCACCAGGCCGGCGCCCGCCGAGGCGATCGAGCCCGCCGAAGGCCGGCTCGAGCGGCTGCGCGGCCGCCTCGCCCGCTCCCGCAGTGGCTTCGGCCAGGGTCTCCTCGGCCTGCTCGGAGCCGGCGAGCTGGACGAGGAGTCCTGGGAGGACGTCGAGGCCACGCTGCTGCAGGCCGATCTCGGCCCGGAGATGACCGTCGAGCTGGTCGAGACCCTCCGCCTCGAGCTGGCCCGCCGGGCCGTGCGGACTCCGGCACAGGCCCGCCAGCTCCTGCGCGACGTCCTCACCGAGGCTCTGCGCCCCGAGCTGGACCGTGCCGTCCACGCCCTGCCCCATGACGGCCGGCCCGCCGTCGTGCTGGTCGTCGGGGTCAACGGCACCGGGAAGACCACCACGACCGGCAAGCTCGCGCGTGTGCTCGTCGCCGGCGGCCGGCACGTCGTGCTCGGCGCCGCCGACACGTTCCGTGCTGCTGCCGCCGAGCAGTTGAGCACCTGGGGGGAGCGGGCCGGGGCGACCGTGGTCCGTGGTCCCGAGGGTGCCGACCCGGCGA
Organism: Pseudonocardia sp.; assembly: GCA_029266775.1. Taxonomy (GTDB): domain Bacteria; phylum Actinomycetota; class Actinomycetes; order Mycobacteriales; family Pseudonocardiaceae; genus Pseudonocardia. The sequence goes on along the minus strand of JAQSWF010000038.1, from coordinate 7,188 downwards.
GCGTCGCCTTCGACGCGGTCAAGGAGGGGACCGACGAGGGTGCCGACGCCGTGCTGCTCGACACCGCCGGCCGGCTGCACACCAAGACCGGCCTGATGGACGAGCTCGGCAAGGTTAAGCGGGTGGTGTCGCGGCAGGCCGAGGTGGACGAGGTGCTGCTGGTCCTCGACGCGACGACCGGCCAGAACGGGCTCATCCAGGCCCGCGTCTTCGGCGACGTCGTCGACGTCAGCGGCATCGTGCTCACCAAGCTGGACGGCACGGCCAAGGGCGGCATCGTCTTCCGGGTCCAGCGCGAGCTGGGTGTCCCGGTCAAGCTCGTCGGGCTCGGCGAGGGTCCGGACGACCTTGCGCCGTTCGAGCCGGCGGCGTTCGTTGACGCGCTGCTGACCTGAGCGAGGGCGCCGGCGACCGAGACCGCCGAGTGGCTTTTCCGGGACGTTTCCGTGACCAAGGTCATCGACACCGCCCCGCGTCATGTGGATGTAACCCGGATCCGCAACGCGTTCACTTGCAGGAAACGCCGGTGGAGGGCCCCGGAAACACGCCGCTCCGACGATTTCTCCCATCTGCCGCACGGGTAGCGGCCTGGACGGGAGGAGTTCCGTGGACGGATTGGACACCGGCGATACCGCGTGGATGCTCGCCAGCACCGCGCTGGTGCTGTTGATGACGCCGGGACTGGCGTTCTTCTACGGAGGCATGGTCCGGAGCAAGAGCGTGCTCAACATGATGATGATGAGCCTGAGCGCGATCGGGCTCGTCGGCATCCTTTGGGTGCTCTACGGCTACTCGGTCGCCTTCGGCAACGACGTGGGCGGGGGCCTGCTGGGCAACCCGGCCGAGGCGTGGGGCCTCAAGGGACTGTTCGTCGGGTCGTACACCGGTGACGAGATCTCTTACCCGCTCTCGGGAACGATCCCGGCGCTCGTGTTCGTCGGGTTCCAGGCGACATTCGCGATCATCACTGTCGCCCTGATCTCCGGCGCGGTTGCCGACCGCATGAAGTTCGGATCCTGGCTGGTGTTCGCCGGCATCTGGGCCACGGTCGTGTACTTCCCGGTCGCCCACTGGGTGTTCGCCTTCAGCAACGACGACACGGGCGTGGTCGGCGGCTGGATCGCCAACGACCTCGCGGCGATCGACTTCGCCGGTGGCACCGCGGTGCACATCAACGCCGGTGCTGCGGCACTCGCGCTGGCCCTGGTCATCGGCAAGCGGTTGGGCTGGCCCCGCGAGCCGATGCGCCCGCACAACCTGCCGTTCGTCATGCTCGGTGCGGGCCTGCTGTGGTTCGGCTGGTTCGGGTTCAACGCCGGCTCGGCACTGGGGGCCAACGGCATCGCGGGCTTCGCGATGATGAACACGATCATCGCCACGTGCGCGGCGATGCTCGGCTGGCTGGTCACCGAGAAGGTGCGCGACGGCAAGCCGACCAGCCTCGGTGCCGCGTCCGGCGTCGTCGCAGGCCTGGTCGCGATCACCCCGTCGTGCTCGTCGGTCTCCCCGCTGGGCGCGATCCTGCTGGGCGTCATCGCCGGTGTGGTCTGCGCGCTCGCGGTGGGTCTCAAGTTCCGCTTCGGCTACGACGACTCACTCGACGTCGTCGGCGTGCACCTCGTCGGTGGTCTGATCGGGACCATCCTGATCGGCTTCCTCGCCGACCCGGGCAGCCCGGCGGGCGTCGCGGGCCTGTTCTACGGCGGCGGTGTGGACCAGCTGTGGCGTCAGGTCGTCGGCGCGCTCGCGGTGCTCATCTACTCGTTCGTCCTGACCTATGTGATCGCGCTGATCGTCAAGGCGATCATGGGTCTGCGGCTCGACGGCGAGGACGAGGCCACGGGCATCGACGAGGTCGAAAACGCGGAGAGCGCGTACGACTTCTCGACCCTGCGCAGCCTCAGCGGTGCGGGCACCCCGCGGCCGGACGCGGCCACGAGCGCCGCCGCGACGCATGTCCCGGCCCACGCGAGCAAGGAGAGCTGAGCAGATGAAGCTGGTAACGGCGATCGTCAAGCCGTTCGTCCTCGAAGACGTCAAGGGCGCGCTCGAACGGATTGGCGTGCTCGGCATGACGGTGAGCGAGGTGCAGGGTTACGGCCGGCAGAAAGGCCACACCGAGGTCTACCGAGGTGCCGAGTACTCGGTCGACTTCGTCCCCAAGGTGCGCGTGGAGGTCGTCGCCGACGACACCCTCGTGGACAAGGTGGTCGACGCCGTCGTCGAGTCCGCGCGGACGGGCAAGATCGGCGACGGGAAGGTCTGGGTGACCCCGGTCGAGAGCGTGATCCGGGTTCGCACGGGCGAGCGCGGCAGCGATGCGGTCTGACCGCCGCCCGACCTGACGACGCAGGACCCGGGGCCCGTCGTGCCGCTCGACAGGGCGCGGCGGGCCCCGGGTCTCCCGCCCCCACCCGACTGCGTCTCCCTGTCTGTACGGCCGAAGGAGCCCGTCCGATGATGCTGGTGACCGCGATCGTCAAGCCGTTCGCCCTGGCCGAGGTGCGCTCCGGCCTGGAGCAGCACTCCGTGTCCGGGATGACGGTCGGCGAGGTGTCGGGCTACGGCCGTCAACGGGGGCACACCGAGGTCTACCGGGGTGGGGACTACCACGTCGACTTCGTGCCCAAAGTGCGCATCGAGGTCGTCGTGGACGACGGTGCCGTGGACGGCGTCGTCGACTGCGTCGTCCAGGCGGCCCGCACCGGCAAGATCGGCGACGGCAAGGTGTGGGTGACTCCCGTGGAGACCGTGGTCCGTGTACGGACCGGCGAGCGGGGTGCCGAAGCGCTGTGACGGCGGCGGACGGGCCGGACACCCCGAACATGTCGCTCGTCGGGCAGCCCAACGACCGTCGGCCCAAGGACGGTCGGCCCAAGGACGGTCAGCAGGGCCCAGGTCACTCAGCGCAGGACCTCCTCAAGGCGAAGGCGGTGCTGCTCGCCCAGCCGCGCGGGCGGCGCCGGCTGGACCCGGCTGCGCTCCGCACGGCGCTGGTCGACCTTCACGACTTCTGGCTGTCCTCGCATGCTGCGGCGATCGGCCTGACCGATCAGGCCGCGCTCGTCGCCGTCGGGGCGCTGGGCCGCCGCGAGCTGGCGCCGTGGTCCGACCTGGACCTGGTGCTGCTGCACGACGGCCGCCGCGACGTCGACCGGCTCGCCGAGCAGCTCTGGTACCCGCTGTGGGACGCCGGGATCGGGCTCGACCACTCCGTGCGAACTCCGGGGCAGGCCGTGGAAGTGGCCGCGACGGACCTGCGCGCCGCGCTCGGGCTCCTGGAGGCCCGCCACATCGCCGGCGACGAGGCGCTGTCCGAGCGGGTGCACACGGGCGTGCGGCGAGCGTGGCGGGCGGGCATCCGCGGGCGGTTCGACGAGCTCGCCGAGACGACCGGGGGCCGCTGGGGCAAGGTCGGCGAGATCGCCCACCGGGTCGAGCCGGACCTGAAGAACGGCCACGGTGGGTTGCGCGACGTGCAGCTCATCGATGCGCTCGCTGCCGCCCAACTGCTCGACCGCCCGGGCCGGGACGTGCACGACGCCCGCGCCCTGCTGCTCGACGTCCGCACGGAGCTGCACCGCCTTGCCGGGCGGGCACGCGACGTGCTGCGGGTGCAGGACGCGGACGAGGTGGCGGCCGCGCTGGAGCTCGGCGACCGGTTCGACCTCGCTCGCGCGCTGTCCGGGGCCGCTCGGGCCATCGCCTTCGCCGCGGAGGTCGGCCTGCGGTCGGCCCGGTCCGCGTTGCCGCGGCGCGGGCTCGCCGCACTCCGGCGGCCCCCGGTGCGCCGTCCGCTCGCCGCCGGTGTCGTCGAGCACGGTGGTGAGGTGGTACTCGCCCGCAATGTGGCAGCGGGCCGCGATCCTGCGTTGGTGCTGCGGGTGGCCGCCACCGCGGCGCGCACCGGCCTGCCGGTCGCGGCCGGTACCCTGCACCACCTCGCCGAGACCGCGCCCGAGCTGCGCGAACCCTGGCCGCCCGCCGCGCTGGCGGAGCTGCTGTCGCTGCTGGGCGCCGGGCGCCCGTTGGTGGACGTCGTCGAGTCGTTGGACCGCACGGGCCTCTGGGGGCGGTTGTTCCCCGAGTGGGGCGCGGTGCGCGACCTGCCGCCACGAGACCGCGCGCACATCTGGACGGTCGATCGGCACCTCGTCGAGGCCGCGGCCAACGCCGGCAAGTTGACCACCCGGGTGGCGCGGCCGGACCTGCTGCTGGTCGGGTCGCTGCTGCACGACATCGGCAAGGGGCGCGGCGGGGACCATTCGCTGGTGGGGGAGTCGGTGACCCGGCAGATCGCCCGACGACTCGGGTTCACCGAGCCCGACGCAGCCCTGCTCGGCTCGATGGTCGCCCACCACCTGCTGCTGCCGCACACCGCCACGCGCCGCGACCTCGACGATCCGACGACGGTGACCCGCGTCGTCGACACGCTCGCGGCGACCGAGGGCGCCAGGAAGGTCGACGGCGGTGCCGGGCTGCTGCTCGACCTGCTCGAGGCCCTCGCGGAGGCCGACTCGCTCGCGACCGGGCCCGGCGTGTGGAGCCCGTGGAAGCGGCGGTTGCTGGCCGACCTCGGGCGGCGCTGCCACGCCGCGCTCGCGGGGGAGCGGGTGGGTCGGACGCCGCCGGAGCCCGTAGCGCCGCAGCTGGTCGCCGCCGTGGCCACCGACGGGCGCCCGCAGGTGCGGTTCGAGGGCCGGGACCCGGCGACGGCCGTGGTCGTGGCACCGGACCGGCCGGGCGTGCTCTCGGCGGCTGCCGGAGTGCTGGCGCTGCACTCGCTGGAGGTGCACGCGGCCGAGCTCGAGGTGTACACCGCCGAGGGGGAGGAGCAGTTCGACACGGCGGTCGCCCGATTCACGGTGTCGCCACGGTTCGGCGGGCTCCCCGACCCGGCCGTGCTGCGCGGCGACCTGAGCCGGGTGCTCGACGGCACACTCGCGCTGGCCGACGCGCTGGCTCGCAAGGAGCGTGACTACGCCCCGGTCCTGCCGCCCGGGGAGGCCACCGCCCCGGCGAGGGTGCTGTGGTTCGACGACGAGGCCACCGGCGGTGTGGTGCTGGAGCTGCGCGCGACGGACCGCATCGGGCTGTTGCACCGGGTCGCCGCCGCGTTGGAGGGCTGCGGGACGGACGTGCGCTGGGCGCGCGTCGCAACGCTCGGTTCGTCGGTGGTCGACTCGTTCGGCCTGGCGTCGCCCGGCCACCCCGACGACGTGCCGTCGACGGCCCGGCGCCGAGAACTCGAGTTGGCGGTGCTGGGCGCGGCCAGCTGACCTGCCAGGCGCGGTGGAACGCAGCGCCCGTATCGGGCGTTGAGCACATCGTGAGCACGCTCGAGCTGCCGGTCGTGCGCCGGGCGGCACCGCCTGCGCGGATCACCCGCTGCGGACCGGTGCGGCTGGCCGTTCCGGGGCGCACGCTCCTGCTCGTGGCCGGGACGCCGGGCGCCGGCAAGTCGACGCTGCTGGCGCGCCTGCCGCGGTCACCCGGCGTCGTCGTCCTCGACTCGGACGACCACCGGCGCGCCCTCGCCGACCGGCTGCCCAACGTCCCCTACGACCGGTACCGACCGCTGGTGCACCTGCGCCACCGCCTCGACGTCGTGCGCAGGGCCGCGTCGTCCACCGCGACGGTGGTCGTGCACCTGCCGGCCACGGACGCGGTCACGAGGGCGGCGGTCGCCCTGCTCGCCGCGCTCACCGGCCGGACGGCGCACCTGCTCTGGCTGCATGTCGAGCCCGCCGACGCCCGGCAGGGTCAGCGGGACCGGGGCCGGCTCGTGCCGTCGTCGTCGTTCGCCGGGCACGCGGAGCGCGCCGCAGCGACCACGGCCAGCCTCCTGGGGTCGGCGACGCAGCCCGGATGGGCGAGCGTGACCGTGGTGGACCGGGCGGCGGCGCGGCAGGGGCTGCGTCTCGCCACCGGCTGACGCGCGGAGGTTACGGAACTCCGGTCGTGACACCGCCGGGAGGATCGCTGCCAACGGGAGGTGCGTCCACCGGTGCAGTCGTGGTGGTCGTCGTCGTGGTGGTCGTCGTCGTTTCCGGCGGGGTGGTCGTGGTCGTCGTGGTGACCCGCGGTGTCGTCGTCGTCGGCGGCACGACCGGCGCCGGGGGCGGCGGCGCCACGTTGCCACCGGCTGCGGGTGGACGCGGCCGAGGCGCCTCACCGCCCGCATCCGGCTCGGCGTCGACCTCGGCCGGCACCAGCGCCGGCGGTGCTGGTGCCGTCGTCGTCACGGACGTCGGTGCCACGGTCGTCGTCGAGCCCGTCGGAGCGGGGGCGGCCTGCCGGGGCCAGAGCAGCACGCCCGCGGCCAGCGCCGCGACGAGCAACCCGCCCGCGCCGACGTAGATCCCCACCGGGCGCCGGGGCCGCTCTTCGTCGTCCCAGGGCATCGGCCGGTCAGCCCCGGGCATGGCCGGCGCGGGCCGCGCGGCCGGGGGCCAGGGCACATTCGCCTCGTGCGGTGGCGGCGGCGGGCCGCCGCCCGGGCCTACGGCCGGAACCAGGGGAATCGGCCCGGTCGTCGCCGCGGCAGTCGCCGCTGCGGCAGCACTCGGCGAGGGGCGGGGCGCCGGGCGGGGTGGACGGAGCGGGGCCGGGGCCGGGGAGATCGCCAGGGCGGCCCCGAGCGCGATGGCGTTCTTCGGATCGGCGTCCACCGCGACCGGACGGCCGAGCCCCGCCGACACGACCTGCGCGACGAGCGGAATCCGTGACGAGCCGCCGACCAGCAGGACCGCGGTGAGGTCCGCCGGCTCCACCCCCGCCGAGGCGACGGCTCGGCGCAGCGCCTCGACGCTGGCCTCGACGTCGTCCCGGATCATCTCCTCGAACTCGCTGCGGACCAGGCGCACCGTCGTCTGCAGGCCGGGGAGCAGCACGGGGATGCGCACCTCGGTGTCCGCCGACAGCGCTTCCTTGGCCTCGACGCAGTCGCGCCGCAGCCGGGCCACCGCGGCCAGCACCTCCTCGTCCGCCGGGTCGAGCCGGTCGAGCGCATCGCCGAGGCTCTCCCGGACGTGCGAGAAGACGGCGTCGTCGAAGTCGACCCCGCCCAGACGCTCGATGCCCTCGGGTCGGCCCAGCAACGTGAAGCCGCCGTTCTTGCGGACCACCGCGGCGTCGAAGGTGCCGCCGCCCAGGTCGTAGACCGCGACGACGGAGCCCGGCTCCACG
>JAQSWF010000239.1 GCA_029266775.1 Pseudonocardia sp. | reverse complement strand
CAGGACGTCCACGGCGCCGTCCGGCAGCAGGTCCGCCTCGTGGGCCCCGTCGACCGGTTCGTCGACGGCGGTGGCATGTGGCTGGAGCTGAGCACGGAGACGTCGCAGATGACCGTGCAGGCGGTGCGGTGGAACGTCCTCGCACCCCGGCGTCCGGCCCCCACCGACGTGGTGATCTGCACGTTCAACCGGGTCGAGGAGTGCCTGAACACGATCCAGGCGATGGTCGACGACCCGGAGGCGCTGCTGGGCGTCCGCACCGTTCGCGTCACCGACCAGGGCACGGACCCGCTCGAGTCGCGGCCCCGCTTCGAGCTGCTCGCCGCGGCACTGGGCAGCCGGCTGCACTACGTCCGCCAGCCCAACCTCGGCGGGGCGGGAGGCTTCACCCGCGGGCTGTTCGACGCCACGACAGGCTCACCCGACGACCAGGCGGACGTCCTGTTCATGGACGACGACCTGTTCCTCGAACCGGAGCTGATCGTCCGACTGGTCTCCTTCGCCGCCTGCACCGTCCGGCCGACCCTCGTCGGCGGCCAGATGCTCAACCTCCTGCACCCCGCGCACCTGCACATCTCCGCGGAGAAGGCCGATCCGGAGCGGCTCGCCGTCGGCATCGCTGTCCCGGGCGCGTTGCAGGAGGCCTACCTGCTCGGCCGCGACGAGCGGGAGCTCCCGATCAACCAGGAGCGGCGCGTCGACACCGAGTACAACGGCTGGTGGGCGTGCCTGATCCCGTCCGCGGTCGTGCGGGAGGTCGGGCTGCCGCTGCCGTTATTCTTCCAGTGGGATGACATCGAGTTCGGCTACCGCGCCCGAGCCCACGGCTTCCCGACCGTCGCGCTGCCCGGCGCCGGCATCTGGCACGCCGACTTCGGGTGGAAGGACTGGGACGAGTGGCACCGGTACTTCAACGTGCGCAACGGGCTGATCACCGCGGCGCTGCACACCGGCTTCTCCGTGCCGCGCGTGACCCGCGAGATCGGCCGGCTGCTGTCGACGTACCTGGTCGCGATGCACTACGGCCTGACGGCGACGCTCCTGCAGGCCGTCGAGGACTTCCTCGACGGGCCGGAGATCCTGCACGACGGCTCCGTGGCTGCCGCCGCGGAGATCCGGCGGATCCGCTCGGCGTACCCCGAGACGGTCGTGCACCAGATCGTCGACCTGGACGACGACTTCCGTGACCTGCAGGTGACGCGCGCCGCGAACCCGCCGGGGAGGGAGCGGCTCACCTGGCTCAAGCGTGCGGCCTACCAGCTGACCGGCCGCGCCGCGCACCGCACCGGGCTGGTGCCCGCGGGCGACAACCACTGGTGGCACGTGTCTCTGTTCGAGCGGGCGGTGGTGACCGACATGAGCGAGACAGGCGTGCGCATCCGCCGCCGGGATAAGGCGCGGGCGCTAAAGCTGGCCCGGCGCGGCGCGCGTGCGCTGGCCCGGCTGGCGACGGAAGGCCCGAAGGTTGCTGCGCGCTACCGGGCGGAGCAGGGCCAGCTCACGAGCCGGCAGAACTGGGCGCGGCTCTACGGCATGGACGCGGACGACTGAATTCGTCTCGACGGGCCGGACCGACGCTCGCCTGCGCCACTCGCTGGACCGAGATGCGCAACTCGCCGCGCCCAGATGCGCAACTCACCGTGCCGAGGTGCGCAACTCGCGGTCCTTGGGGGCGTCGGCTTCGAAGATCTGCTTCCAGCCCTCGCGGCCGGTCAGGAAGGGCCGGGCCTCCCGGTAGCGGGCGCGCAGGGCCGGCCACTCGCGGCCGATGGTTCGCAGCAGCTGCCCCGAGGTGCGCAGCTGCGCGCGGAAGAGCGACGGGTCGCGGCGCCGGAAGGTGACACCGCGGCCGTCGGGGGTCGCCACGGTCGCCGAGTCGAGCTGCGACAGCACGAACCACTGCGCCTGGCGGGACGGCACGTTGCGCTGCGGGACCTCCTGGTGGGCCGGGTCGGGCCGGCGGAGGCTGCGCGCCACGCTGCGCGCCAGGGTGGCGAGGATCGCCGGCTTCGACGTCGGCGGCTCGGGGAAGGACTGGGCGGCGAACGCGTCCAAGCTACCTGGCGGGACCTGCGTGGCCGAGTCCAGCGGCCGCCCGTCGTCGTACTGCGCCCGGGTGGCCCGGACCTCACCGAGGATCGTCGGCAGGCTCGGGAAGAGGGCCTCGGGGCCCGCGAGGAAGTGCCGCAGCGCCAGGTGCTGCAGTGCGACCGCCGAGTACTCCATGAGCATCAGGTGCCGGACGGTCCGCTTGAGCATGTCGACGACGATCCCGCGCGGGTCGTCGGGCCCGTGCAGCGCGGCCGCGACGAGCCGGTTGCGGTAGTGGAAGTAGGCCTGCCAGTCGCTGGTGTCGTCCTTCTCGAGGAACGACATGTGCCAGATGGCGATGCCGGGGACGGTGGCTGTGCGGTAGCCCGACGCGCGGGCGCGCAGCCCGTACTCGGCGTCGTCCCACTTGATGAACAGCGGCAGGGGCAGCCCGAGCTCCTCGGCGACGGCGCGCGGGATCAGGCACATCCACCAGGCGTTGTAGTCGACGTCCACCCGCCGGTGCAGCCACGGCGTCTGGCGCAGCGGGCGTTCGGCGAGGTCGTGGTGCGGGTCGGTCTGCGGGGCATTGCGCCACAGGAAGCGGTGCCGGTCGACGACCTCGCCCATGGTCGACAGCTGCGAGCGGGCCTGCAGCGAGAGCATCTGCCCGCCGACCAGCATGGGCTCGCGGGCGCGAACCCGGGCTCGTCGCGCACCTTGCGGGTGCCCTGGTCCGGGACGATCACCTGGGTGACCGCGGCCAGCACCAGCGGGTCTTCACCGATCGCGGTGAGCGTCGCCACGCAGTCCGCCGGCCGGTTGAACGTCGGCATCCCGATCGCGACCGCCGCACGGCCCGACGCCGGCTCGGCCGCGTGCCAGCCGCCCTCGAGCAGGGTCAGCTCGGTGTCGTCCGTCGTCAGGTCGAACCAGTACCAGCCGCCGTCCTCGAACGGCCGCAGGTCCAGCGCGATGTCGACGTCGTGGCGACCGGGGTCATCGAGCACCTCGCCGCACACGTGGATCTGGGATCCGTCAGCCTTGCTGCGGTAGACGTCCACCCGCCCGGTGCCCTCGAGCCGCATCCGCAGCCGCACCTCGGTCAACGGCGTCCAGTGCCGCCAGTAGCCGGCGGCGAAGGCGTTGAAGTAGGCGGCGAAGGAGACCTCGCTCTGCTCGGGCACGCAGGCCGACGTCCGCGAGGTCACCCGGAGCCGCCTACCGGTGACGGCCGAGCCGGACAGGTGCAGCCGGTGGGTCACGGTCGCGCCCGGCACGAGAGGAGTGGTGGCCATATGCAGCCCGGTGCGCTCGTCCATGTAGAGCGCGCGCACCGTCATCGGGTCGCCCGCGCGGGGCAGGATCACCCGCTGCAGCAGAGTGCCGTGCGCGGCGTGGATGCTCTCGGGGTCGGCCATGAAGGCAGGTCGGTCCTTGCGGTTCGGGGCGTCACGCCCGGTTCACGTGCAGTGCGCTCACCCGAGGGTAACGGCGTAGCCCGGGTCCGCACCGTGGATCGCCGGCCGAATACGACCCGTTACCCCATCCCGCACTTCGGAGCCATAGTGCTGTTCCAGGGCCTGAGGAACAGCAGTACGGCTCCGAAGTGCGGTCGGGCGGTCAGTCGTCGGTCGAGTCGGTGCCCGACAGCGGCTTGCCGGCCGTGAAGTACGGGATGATTCGGTTGTCGAACATCGTCAGTGCCGACCCGATCGCCATGTGCATGTCGAGGTACTTGTACGTGCCCAGCCGGCCGCCGAACAGCACGTTCGCGTTCGCCGTCTCCTTGCGCGCCAGCTCGCGGTAGCGCGTGAGCTTCTCCCGGTCGTCCCCGGTGTTGATCGGGTAGTAGGGCTCGTCGCCGGTGTCGGCGAAGCGCGAGTACTCGCGGACGATGACGGTGCGGTCCGTCGGGTAGTCCCGCTCCGGGTGGAAGTGGCGGAACTCGTGGATGCGGGTGTAGGGCACCTCGACGTCGTTGTAGTTCATCACCGACGTGCCCTGGAAGTCGCCGACGGGCACGACCTCGGTCTCGAAGTCCAGCGTGCGCCAGCCGAGCTCGCCCTCGGTGTAGTCGAAGTACCGGTCCAGCGGACCGGTGTAGACCGTCGGCGTCCGGGCCGGGATCGCGTCACGGACGTCGAAGTAGTCGACGTCGAGCCGCACGTCGATGTTCGGGTGGTCGGCCATGCGCTCCAGCCAGGCGGTGTAGCCGTCGACGGGCAGGCCTTCGTAGGTGTCGTTGAAGTAGCGGTTGTTGAACGTGTAGCGCACCGGGAGCCGGGTGATGATCGCCGCGTCGAGCTCGCGGGGGTCGGTCTGCCACTGCTTGGCGGTGTAGCCCTTGATGAACGCCTCGTACAGCGGTCGGCCGATGAGCGAGATCGCCTTCTCCTCGAGGTTCTTCGCGTCGTCGGTGTCGATCTCGCCGGCCTGCTCGGCGATCAGCGCGCGGGCCTCGCCCGGAGTGTGGCTGCGCCCGAAGAACTGGTTGATCAGGGCCAGGTTCATCGGCATCGGGTAGACCTGGTCACCGACGCGGGCGAACACCCGATGCTGGTAGCCGGTGAAGTCGGTGAACCGGTTGACGTACTCCCACACGCGAGCGTTGCTGGTGTGGAACAGGTGCGCCCCGTAGCGGTGGACCTCGATGCCGGTCTGCGGCTCGCGTTCCGAGTAGGCGTTGCCGCCGATGTGCTCGCGCCGCTCCAGGACGAGCACACGCTTGTCCAGCTCGGTGGCGGCGCGCTCGGCGATGGTCAGGCCGTAGAAGCCCGAACCGACCACCACGAGGTCATGTCCGTCGTAGGTCACGACACTCCACGCTACCCGTCAGGCGTACACGGCTAGCGTCAGCATGCCCACCCAGACCAGCGCCAGCACCTGCAGCACCCGGTCGCCGAGCGCGATCTCCTCGGGCTCGCCGCCGTTGCCGGAGTCGACGTCGACCGCGTAGCGCAGCACCGCCACCACGAACGGCACGATCGAGATCACCGACCACACCGTGTTGTGCTGCTCGACCCCGATGTCGAACGCCCACAGGCAGTAGGTCGTGATCAGGACCGTCGCCGACAGCGCCCACACGAACCGCAGGTACGACGGCGTGTAGCTCTCCAGCGCCTTACGGATCCGCGCACCCGTCCGCTCAGCGAGCATCATCTCCGCGTACCGCTTGCCGGCCACCATGAACAGCGACCCGAACCCGGCCACGAGCAGGAACCACTGTGACAGCGGGATCCCGGTCGCCGCGCCACCGGCGATGGCGCGCAGCAGGAACCCCGACGCCACGATGCAGATGTCCAGCACGGGCTGGTGCTTGAGCCAGAAGCAGTACGACAGCTGCACCGCGATGTAGACCACCAGCACGATCACCAGCTGCGGCGACGCGAGGAGGGCCAGCCCGGCCGCCGCCAGCAGCAGCACCACCGCGACGGCGATCGCCAGTCGGGGCGGCACCACCCCGGCCGCGATGGGCCGGAACCGCTTCGTGGGGTGCGCCCGGTCGGCCGCCACGTCGTTCGCGTCATTGACCAGATAGATGCCCGAGGCGGCGAGCGAGAACGCGGCGAACGCAATGAGCAGGTCCGCCACGATGCCGGGCGCGAGCAGGTCCCCGCCGACGAACGGCGCCGCGAAGACCAGGACGTTCTTGACCCACTGCCGCGGGCGCATCGTCTTCACGACGCCGCGGACCACCCCGAACCGTGTCCGGGTCGGCGCGACCCGCTCGGCGGGAACCTCGATGTCGGTCATCGCGGGGACCTCGTGGCGGTGATGCGCCGAGCGGCGCGGGGGGTGGCGGCGGCGACGGCGGCTCCGAGCAGAGCGCCGGCCGCGACGTCCGTCGGATAGTGCACGCCGAGGACCAGGCGGGAGAGCGCCATCGGCGGCACCAGCACCGGGACCAGTCGCTGGCCGAGCAGGCGTCCGAACAGCACCGCCGCGGCGGTCGTGGACGTGGCGTGCGCGGAAGGGAAGCTCAACCGACTCGGCGTACCCACCAGCACGCGGACCAATCGGTGCGCGGGCCGGGGCCGGCGGACCACCCGCTTGACGGCAACGGACGCACCGTGCGCGGCGGCGACTCCGGCCGTGGCGGTCAGCCAGTCCCGGCGGCGCCGCCGGTCGACGAGCGCGCCGAGCCCGCCCAGCAGCAGCCACCCGGCCGCGTGCTCGCCGAAGAGCGACATCCCGTGCGCCGCGCGGACCACGGGGGCCTGGCCGACGCCGCGCTGTACGGCGTTCAGGGCGCGGACCTCGGCCGGGGCCACGGGAAGCTCGATCGGCTCCAGGTCGGGCAGCGGCGGCGCGAGCTCGGGAGCCGCGGGTCGGCCGCCGGTCGGGGCGGTGCGGTCGCGGACGGTGCGGTGGCGGACGGCCACGGGCGGAGCTCCAGCAGGGGTGGGACGGATTTCGGCGGTTGCCGGCCCGCCATGCTACTTGCCTCGCTCACCCGCTCACTCCCCGGCGTACTGCGCGCCGCCGCCACCACCCGTCTCCACCCACCCGCGAGTCGCTACGGTTCGGTGCGCGAGTCGCTACGATCCGGCGGGCGAATTGAGCGCTGGTGGTCGATGCATCAGCCAGGGGGCCCGACTCGCGCGCCAATCTGTAGCGACTCGCGCGCCAGTTTGTAGCGACTCGCGCACGGGTGCACGCTCAGAACCAGCGCTCCAGGATCACCGCGAGCCCGTCGTCGCCGTTCGTCGCCGTGATCTCGTCCGCGACGTCCAGCAGGGCCGGATGCGCGTTGCCCATCGCGACGCCGTGGCCCGCCCAGCGCAGCATCTCCAGGTCGTTCGGCATGTCGCCGAACGCCACGACGTCCGCCGCACCGACCCCGAGCCGCCGCGCCACCTCCTCGAGCCCGGTGGCCTTCGTCACGCCGGGAGGCGACATCTCGATGAGGCCGCGCGGGTGGGAGAACGTCAGGTCGGCGCGGTCACCGACCACCGGAGCCAGCGCCGCCACCATCGCGTCGCTGGACAGGCCCGGCGCCCGCGCGAGCATCTTCACCGCGGGCTGGCCCAGCAG
>JAQSWF010000037.1 GCA_029266775.1 Pseudonocardia sp. | reverse complement strand
CACGCTGATCTTGGGCACCCTCCACCACCACCGGCACACGCCGCGCCGCAGCAACACCCTTGGAATTGGTCATCTAGGCGGAATTCGCCGGGATGATCCCGAGGGCCGGCTCCGCCTACACCTACGGCTACGTCGTGCTCGGCGAGTTCGCCGCCTGATTCATCGGCTGGGACCTGCTGCTGGAGTACACGGCGATCGTCGCCGTCGTCGCCATCGGCATCTCGGGCTACGTCAACGACCTGCTCGGGTTCCTCGGGCTCCAGCTGCCCCCCTGGATGCTCGGCGCTCCGGGCACCGAGGGTCCCGAGGTCGCACCCGGCACGTACCGGGTCGACCTGTTCGCGATGCTGCTGTGCCTGCTCATCGCGTTCGTGCTCAACCGCGGGATGAAGAGCGCCGCGCGGTTCGAGACGTCGCTGGTGTACCTCAAGGTCGCGGTCGTGGTGCTCGTGATCGTCGTCGGCGCCTTCTACATCGACGCGGGCAACTACAACCCGTTCTTCCCGTTCGGTTTTGGCGGAGCGGTCGCGGGCGCCGCGACGGTGTTCTTCCCGGTGTTCGGCTACGACGCCATGAGCACGGCCGCGGAGGAGTCGCGGGAGTCGCAGCGGCACATGCCCAAGGCGATCCTGTACTCGCTGGCGATCTCGATGGTGCTCTACGTGCTGGCCTGCCTGGTGCTCACCGGCATGGTCAACTACCAGGACATCGACGGCGAGGCCGCCTTCTCGTCCGCGTTCGCCGACGTCGGGCTCCCGCTTCTCGGCGCGATCATCGCGGCGGGGGCGATCCTCGGCATCCTCACGGTGCTGTTCACCTTCCTCATGGGGGCCTCGCGCGTCGGTTACTCGATGAGCCGCGACGGGCTGCTCCCGAAGTGGGTGGGGTACACGACCCCGACGACGCACACCCCCACCCGGATCACCTGGGTCCTGGGGATTATCGCGGCGGTGATCGCGGGGTTCCTGCCGATCGGGGAGGCCGCGGAGCTGACGAACATCGGGATCCTGCTGGCGTTCGTCGTCGTGTGCATCGCGGTGGTCGTGCTGCGGTACCGGCGGCCCGACATCCCGCGCACCTTCCGCACCGGCGACGATGTCGCTGACGACATCGCCCGCGGCCCGGACACCGGGCATGCCGGTGGTGCCGCTGATCGGCGTGGGCTTCTCGCTGTGGCTGATCAGCTTCCTGCAGCCCGACACCTGGCTGCGCTTCGCGCTGTGGTTCCTGCTGGGGCTCGTGATCTGGGTGTTCTACGGGCGGCGACGCTCGGCGCTCGCCCGTCGGAGCTGAGCACGTCCTGGGGAGTCCGGAAAGCCACTTTCAGGACCTGTCCGTCCCGAAACTGGCTTTCCGGACGTCGGCGGCAGCGCCGGTTACGCGTTGCCGTACACGCGGTGGGGAGTGACGAGCACGGCGACGCGGCCCTCCTCGCGCATCACGCGGTCGTAGGTGTCCCAGTCGTCGTGGGTGCCCCCCGCACAGCGGAAGACGGCGCGCAGCAGCAGGCGCAGCGACTCGGGGTCCGTGTCCTCAGGGCCGACCAGCTCGCTGGCTCCGTCGACGGCGGCCCACCGCCACCCGACCCGCCACATCACCGACGTCGCGGGTCGGGCGCGCAAGGTGCGCAGCTTCACCGGGCCGTACGTGACGTAGGCGGCCACGGGTGTGCCGGTGCGCGGGTGGTCGAGCACGCCGGCGTTGACCAGCGAGACATGTGGTGTGCCGTCGGCGCGCACGACGCAGACGCTGGCCAGGGCGTGGTCGCCGCCAACCATGCGGCGGACGGGGTCGAGGTCGACTGCCATGATGTGCAGTCTGGCTCGGATCACCTTGATCGAGGCCGACGCATCGCGGCGCGCCGAGCGCGTCGTTGCCGAGAGGTCGCGTTGGCCCCTCCGGTCGGATGGCGCGACGCCCTCTACGCTCGGCCGCGTGACGGGACGCACCCGGGTGGCGGTCGTGTTCGGTGGCCGGAGCAGCGAGCACGCTATTTCGTGCGTCTCCGCCGGAAGCGTGCTGCGCCACCTGGACCGCGAGCGGTTCGAAGTGATCCCGGTCGGGATCGCCCGGTCGGGCGCATGGGTGCTGGGCACCGACGACCCCGCGCAGCTCGCGATTCAGAACCGGCAGCTGCCCGCCGTCGACCCGTCGGCGACCGCACTCGCCCTGCCGGGTGACCCCACCCGCGGCGGGCTCGTCGGGCTCGAACCCGGCCGCGCGGGCGAGGTGCTCGCCGGTGTGGACGTCGTGTTCCCGGTGCTGCACGGACCTTTCGGCGAGGACGGCACGATCCAAGGCCTGCTGGAGATGGCCGGGTTGCCGTACGTGGGGCCGGGCGTGTTCGCGAGCGCCGCGGGCATGGACAAGGAGTTCGCGAAGAAGCTGCTCGCCTCGGCGGGGTTGCCCGTCGGCGACCTCGTCGTGTTGCGCCCCGGCACCGCCACCCTCACGAGCCAGGAGCGCGAGCGGCTCGGCCTCCCGGTGTTCGTCAAGCCGGCTCGGGCCGGGTCGTCGGTGGGCATCACGCGCGTCACCGACTGGACCGAGCTGGACGGCGCGATCGCGGCGGGCCGGGCACACGACCCGAAAGTGCTCGTCGAGGCCGCGGTCGCCGGCCGTGAGGTGGAGTGCGGGGTGCTGGAGTTTCCCGACGGGTCGGTGCGGGCGAGCCTGCCGGCCGAGATCCGGATCGTGGGTGCCGGAGCGGACTACTACGACTTCGACGCCAAGTACCTCGACGACGTATGCGAGTTCGACATCCCCGCGAAGCTCGACGACGACGTCACCGACCGGGTTCGGGAGAGCGCCATCGCCGCCTTCCGCGCCCTCGACTGCCAGGGTCTGGCCCGTGTCGACTTCTTCGTGGGCACCGACGGCGTGCCGGTGGTCAACGAGGTCAACACGATGCCGGGCTTCACACCGATCTCGATGTACCCACGGATGTGGGCGGTGACGGGGATCGACTACCCCACGCTGCTCACGACGCTGGTCGACACCGCGCTGGCCCGGGGTACCGGCCTGCGCTGAACGGCGACATACGCAGGGCTCGTACTACACGCGTGTCAGTATTCCTGGCCGTGATACGCGTCCCACCTTTACTTGCAACACGAAAATTATTTCCTTGCATCGCGGAAGCAAATTGCATGATCAGCTCGTGATGTGCTCGTGATTACACCGGCTATGACCAGGGTATTTTCACTGAGTTGCAGCATTACGTAGCCGTAATGGCACTTCTCGCCGTAGCGTAGTCCTCGTTCCAGTCACCGAGCGCGCATTCCCCCGAAGCGCCGTGACGACGACCGAGGAGAAACACCGTGTCTTCCGCTACCGCTGCCCGTGCGCCCAAGGGCCGCCGCCTGCTTCGCGCCGCCATCGCCGCCGCGATCACCCTGGGCGCTCCGCTCGCTCTCGCCGGCACCGCGAACGCCGCCCCTGCGTCCTCATGGGACCGCCTCGCACAGTGCGAGAGCGGCGGGAATTGGGGCATCACCACAGGAAACGGCTACTACGGCGGGCTCCAGTTCTCACCGGCCACGTGGCGCGCCCACGGCGGCTCCGGCATGCCGCACACCGCAAGCAAGAGCCAGCAGATCGCCGTCGCCGAGCGCGTCCTCGCCACGCAGGGCTGGACGGCTTGGCCGGCGTGCTCGAAGAAGCTCGGCCTCCGCTGATTGCTGAAGTGCTGCGGCTCCCTTAAGTGAGAAGCACCAGCAATAGCTGCAAGATCAGCTAGATCGCGTCTACGGGCGCTTTCCGGCGCACTTCCGATGGGTTACAGCGCCGTTCAGCGGACCGCGACATCCGTCCGAGGCAGTGTCTGCCGGATCACGTCGGCGACGGTCTGGAGCGCTCCGCTCCCGGCCGTCGTCGGCGCCGTGAGAACGACGTAAACGGGCCGATCGACCGCGACCCAGGACGTCATTTCCGGTTCCGGCAGCCCATCGTCGAGCTGCAGCCACTGCACGCCGTTGACCTCCAGCAGCGCTGAGGTCGGCGAGAGTTCAGCGGGACGCGTCAGCCCGCAGCGCAGCACCGCCGGATGCGGTGCGGCCGCCCACGCGCGGGCGGCCGGTGGCGACGGGTCGGCTATCGGACGCGGTGGCAGCGGGCCGTCGTCGGCCGGAAGCGCTGCCGGAAGCGCTGCGAGCAGCGCCGCGCATTCCGGCCCCGCCGCGTCCGGCGCGTCCACGGGCACCAAGGCCAGCGGTCCGGTCTCCACCGCTGGCGCCGCCGTGCCGCCTCCTGCCCGCTCCACCCGGTGCAGCCGCCCGGTGATCCCGATCGCGGCCACCGCGACAGCCAGGAGCAGCGGCAGCCCGACGGCGATCACTACCGCTGCCGACGGACGGGTGCGCACGACCTCATCCTGCCGTGCACAGCGAGATCGTGCGGCGCTGCGTGCGGTGCTCAGGACAGGTTGACCACCGGGCAGGTCAGCGTGCGCGTGATCCCGGGGACGGCCTGCACCTTGGCCACCACGAGTCGTCCCAGCTGGTCGATGTCGTCGGCCTGGGCGCGCACGACGACGTCGTAGGGACCCGTCACATCTTCGGCAGCGAGCACCCCGGCGATGCCGGCGATCTCCTTGGCGACCGCGGCGGCCTGGCCGACCTCCGTCTGGACCAGGATGTAGGCGTGCACCACGGCGTGCCCCTTCCGTCTGAAGTCCTCGCACCGGAGAGGAAAGTCGGACGACCGTACCTGAGGATGGCCCTGTGACCCCATCGTCGCCGGCGGGAAAGAGCTCGACCGATACGGACGGCACAATCGGGCAGCTCGGGGAGTTCGGCCTGATCAAGCAGGTCGTGCGGGGACGCGCTCAGCCCGCGCCGACGCTACTGGGGCCGGGGGACGATGCCGCGGTGATCGCCGCGCCCGACGGGCGGGTGGTCGCGACCACGGACGTCCTGGTCGAGACCGTGCACTTCCGGCTTGACTGGTCCACCCCCGAGCAGGTGGGCCGCCGCGCGGCGGCGGCGAACCTGGCAGACATCGCGGCCATGGGGGCGGAGCCGACGGCGTTGCTCGTGGCGCTCGCCTGCCCGCGCAGCACGCCGGTGTCGACGCTCACCGGGATCGCTGACGGCCTGTGGGCGGAGGCCGAGACCGCGGGAGTCGGCGTGGTCGGCGGGGACGTCACCGCCTCCGCCCAGCTGATGATCGCGGTCACCGCGCTGGGCTCGCTCGACGACCGTGCACCGGTGACGCGGGCCGGTGCACGGCCGGGCGACGTGCTGGCGCTGCGCGGCCGGGTCGGCTGGGCTGCAGCGGGGTTGGCCGTGCTGCAGCGCGGCTTCCGCTCGCCCGCCGTCGTGGTGGGTGCCCACAGGGTGCCCGAGCCGCCCTACGCGGCCGGGCCCGAGGCGGCCCGCGCCGGCGCCACGGCCATGATCGATGTCTCGGACGGGCTGCTGGCCGACCTCGCGCACATCGCGCGCGCATCAGACGTGGTGATCGACGTGCACAGCGCGGCGCTCGACGTGCCCGACCGGCTCAACGATGTCGCCGCAGCCCTCGGCGCAGACCCCCGGGACTGGCTGCTCACGGGCGGAGACGACCACGCGCTGGCCGCAACCTTTCCGGACGGCGCGCTCCTGCCCTCCGGTTGGGTGCGCATCGGCACAGTGCAGCCGAGGGGAGCGGCGCAGCCTGTCGGCGACGACGAATCGGCGCCCGTGCTGGTGGACGGTCGCCCCTATGGCACGGACGGCGGATGGGACCACTTCGCCCGCTGACGGCGGATCACGCCGGCCGGCTGCGGTACAGGTCTCGCAGCAACGCCACCTCCGCCCCGTGGTGAATGACCTCCCGGTTGATGTGCAGGACGAGCGCGGCCATCGGATAGGCCGCCCACGGACCCTCTGCCGGCCCACATGGCAGGGCGAGCGCAGCGGCATCGAGGCCGCGCACGCCGACGCACCAGCGGGTGTACGCCTCGTCGAGCTGGGTGAGCGCCTCGGCGGCGGTACCCGCGTAGGCGAACGTCGCGTAGTCGACCGGTGGGCCGCCGAAGTGGGACGCCACGCGGGCCCCGAGCACGCCGACGATCACGTGTGCGAGCCGCCAGGCGATCGTGGTGACCGGCGGTGGGTCGGGCTCCGGGAACGCGAAGTCGACGGTGAACTCGCCGATACCGGCCTGCGTCGGCGCCGTCGAGGTGCCCCGCCGGACGCTCCACGCCGGCTGCGCGGGTTCCCAGAAGTACTCGTCGTCCGTCAGCCCGTCCAGCCGCGGCCGCAGCTGCGTGCGCCAGTGCAGTTCCAGCTGGTCGACGAGCTGATCTGTCCAGTCGAGGGTCGATGCTGTCGTCATGCCGGGCACGTTAGCTCCGACCCCCGACAGCTTCCGTACCCGCGCGCAGATCCCGTCGACTCGCGCGCCAGTTTGTAGCGACTCGCGCGCCGCCCTCGAGCCGCGCGTGACTTGCGGCGCCACGCGCGAGTTGCGGCGCCACGCGCGAGTTGCGGCGCCGCGCGCGGAATGATGGTCGCGCGTCGGCGATCAGGTGCGGGGGATGGGCGCGCTGCGGATGGAGGCGTCGAGCAGCTGCACCGGGTGCAGCAGGGGGATGCCGGCGCGATCCGGTTCAGGGCCCTGCTGGGCGCGGCCGTCCGCGGTCTCCCCGTCCATCGCCGGCGCCGCCAGGTGCTTGCCGATCTGCAGCAGGCAGCCCGGGTTCGCGGTGACGACGACGTCGGGACGCACCGACCTGATGTTCGCCGCCTTGCGCGCTCCCAGCTCGGAGGCGGGATGCGGCATCACCATGTTGTAGATGCCGGCCGACCCGCAGCACAGCGCTGCCTCCGGGATGTCGACCACCTCCAGCTCCGGGATCGTGCGCAGCACCGCGCGCGGCTGGGCGCGCACCCCCTGGGCGTGGCCGAGGTGGCAGGCATCGTGGTACGCGACCTTCGCGCGGATCGGGTGCCGCGGCGCCCGGGGCGGGAGCTCCGCGAGCACCTCGTGCACGTCACGGACCTTGGCGCTGAACGCGGCGGCTCGGTCCGCCCACTCCGGGTCGTCGGCGAGCAGGTGGCCGTAGTCCTTCATCGACGACCCGCAGCCGGCGACGTTGGCCACCACGCTGTCGACCCCGAGCGCCTCGAACCGGGCGATCGTCCGCCGCGCCCGGGCGAGCGCGTCGTCCTCGCGCCCGGCGTGCAGCTCCAGCGCCCCGCAGCACTGCTGATCCCGTGGTGCGAGCACGTCGCAGCCCTCGGCGGCCAGCACCCGCACCGTCGCCTCGTTGACGCGGTGGAAGAACACGTCCTGCACGCAGCCGGTGAGCAGCGCGACGGTCGCATGGCGCTCCCCGACGGCCGGGGTGCGCTCGGGAAGCCGGGCGAAGGCCTCACGCAGCGAGACCGGCGGCAGCAGCGACTCGAGCGCACCCAGCCGGCCGGGCAGCCGCGCGGCGAGCGCGCGGACCGCCGGCACCGCTCGCAGCTTCTGGTACAGCGCGCCGGGCACCGCCGCGGCGCGCAGCCGCCGCTTGTAGGGGAAAAGTGCGAAGATCGCTTCGCGGAAGGCCCGGTCCGCGGGCGCGCGGGGGACGTTGCGTTCAATCTGCGGGCGAACGGACTCGAGCAGCTTGTCGTACTGCACACCGGACGGGCACGCCGTCACGCAGGCCATGCAGCCCAGACACGCGTCGATGTGCTCGGTGAAGGGGCCGTCCAGGGCGATCTCGCCCTTCTCGGCGAGGTTCATGAGGTAGATGCGGCCGCGCGGAGAGTCCATCTCCTCGCCCCACAGCTGGTAGGTGGGGCAGGTCGGCAGGCAGAAGCCGCAGTGGACGCAGTCGTCGAGCAGCTCCCGCGCCGGCGGCCGGCGATCGTCGAAGGAGCTCGGGGCGGTCTGCGGGATCGAGGTCTCGGCGGAGCCGGCAGGCGTGGTGCTCAGGACGGGTTCCTCTCCAGCCAGGGGGCGAACCGGCCCGGCCCGAGCCGGCCGGTGGGATCGAACGCCTGCTTGACCGACCGCAGGACGGCCAGCGCCGAGGGGGGCGGCCCCCAGGCAGGCGCGTCCAGGCCGACGGGCCGGTCGCGCAGCACGGAGGTCCCGCCCGCGGCGTGCACGGTCTCGTGGGCTGCGCGGACGGCGGCCGGGTCGGCCGGCAGCGTCACGGTGGCGACCCCGGTGCCGAGCCCCGCTGTGATGGTGCGTGTCGGCAGCGCGCTCAGGACACCGGGGAGCCGCGACGGTCGGACGCCGATCCGCAGCACCGTGTCGTCGATCGTGCCGCGGGTGAGCCGGGCGTGGTCGTCCCACGGGTCGCTTTCGGTGACAGCGGCAGCGGGACCGAGCAGCGCGGCGAGGCGCTCGACTCGGGCCGGGAGTGCGGCCCGCGTCCCCTCTAGGCGCACCAGCAACGCGCCGGGGTCGGATACCCACTCCAGAGCCGCCGGTTCCGTCGCGCCGGCGAGCACCCGGGCGGCGTGCTCCGCGGCCTCGTCGAGGCTGCCCGGCAGCGCCAGCGTCGCCGTCGCGTGCGGGAGCGGGTGCAACCGCAGCACCACCTCGGCGATCACGGCGAGCGCGCCGTAGGAGCCGTGCACGAGCTTGGCGAGGTCGTAGCCCGCCACGTTCTTGATCACGTGCCCGCCGGTGCGGGCCACCGTGCCGTCGGCGAGCACGAGCGTCGCGCCGATGACGAGGTCACGCAGCGAGCCGTGCACAAGCGCACCCGGTCCCGCGTCCGCGGTCGCGATCAGCCCGCCGACCGTCGCGCCGTCGACGACGCGGCCCGCGTCGAAGGCCACGTGCTGGCCGTGCTCCGCGAGCTCGGCGTCGAGATCGCGCAGTGGGGTGCCCGCGCGTACCGACACGGTCATGTCGCCGGGGTTGTGCGCGATGACCCCGGTGAGACCCGAGGTGTCGAGCACGGCGGCGACGGAACCGAGGGACCCGGCCCAGCCGACCGCCGTTCCGGCTCCGGTGATCCCAAGGGGTCCGGCGGAATCGAGGACAGCGTCGCGGACCTCGCGCAGGTCGGTCGGCCGCAGGAGCGTGGGGGCGGTCACAGGCGCTCGATCACCCCTGCCTCCTCCAGCGGATGCGGTCTGTACTTCCCGGCCCGCTCCCCGCACAGCCGTGGCGTGGGCAGCACCTTGCCCGGATTGCACAGCCCGCGCGGATCGAAGGCGGTGCGCACCCGAGCCATCGTCGCGAGGTCCTCCTCGCCGAACATCTTCGGCATCGAGCAAGCCTTGTCCGTCCCGATGCCGTGCTCGCCGGACAGGGAGCCGCCGAGCTCGACGCACAATTCCGCGATCGCGCCCGACAGGTGCTCGGCCCGATCCGTCTCCCCGGCGGCGGCGCTGTAGAGCACCAGCGGATGCAGGTTGCCGTCGCCGGCGTGGAAGACGTTGGCGACCCGCAGCCCGGCGTCGTCACCCATGTCCCCGATCCGACCGAGCACCTCGGCCAGCCGGGTCCGGGGCACCACGCCGTCCTGCACGAAGTAGTCCGGCGAGATCCGGCCGACCGCGGCGAAGGCGGCCTTGCGGCCCCGCCAGATCGCCGCACGCTCGTCGGCGGAGCCGGCGACGTGCAGGCGCGTGCAGCCGTGCTTCTCGCAGATCTTCTTGACCTGTGCGAACCCCGCCTCGCACTCCGCCTCGGGACCGTCGAGCTCGACCACCAGGGCCGCGGGGACCCCGACCGTGTATCCGGCGTGCACGGCCTCCTCGGCCGCCTCGATCGCGAGGGTGTCCATCATCTCGACCGCGGCGGGGACGATGCCGGCGGCGACGATGTCGCTGACGACATCGCCCGCGGCCCGGACGGAGGGGAAGTCCGCGAGGAGGGTGCGGACCGACTCCGGGGTCCGCAGCAGCCGCACTGTGATCTTCGTGGTGATCCCGAGCGTGCCTTCGGAGCCGACGAACACCCCGCGCAGGTCCGGTCCCGACTGCTCGGCGGTGTCGCCGCCGAGCGTCACGACCGAGCCGTCGGCCAGCACCACCTCGGCCGACAGCACGTGGTTCGTGGTGAAGCCGTACTTGAGGCAGTGCGCGCCGCCGGAGTTCTCCGCGACGTTGCCGCCGATCGTGCAGACCTGCTGGCTGCTGGGGTCGGGCGCGAAGTACAACCCCTGCGGCGCGGCCGCCGCGGTGATGTCCAGGTTGGTCACGCCCGGCTCGACGACCGCCCGCCGGTCCACCGGGTCCACCTCGAGCACCCGCTTCAGCCGCGCGAGGCTGATGACGACCCCGTCCGCGACGGGCAGCGCCCCACCCGAGAGGCCGGTGCCGGCCCCGCGGGCCACGAACGGCACCCCGTGCTCCGCGCACACCCGTACGGCCGCCGCCACCTGCGCGGCGTCGCGGGGGAGCAGCACCAGTTCGGGAACCACGCGGTATCCGGTCAGCCCGTCGCACTCGTACGCGCGACACCGCACCGGGTCCGCGATGACCCCATCCGGGGTCAGCACCTGCTCGAACGCCGCGCGGACCGTCGACGACAGCGCCACGTCGCACCTCCCCGTCCCGGGTTGCCCCGGCCGCGAGCCAGCGTACGTCGCGGTTGTCCCGATCCCCAGCCCAAAGGACCCAAAGGAGAGGCCCGCCGGCATCTGCGAGATCTTTATCGCCGCGGCACAGCACCTACAGCCACTGGGCCGGCCATGTGCGCGCGCAGATCGACTTCAACACGGGCGCGGCGGACCTGGAGCAGACCCGGGCCCGGTGGGCGGCGACCAAGGCCACGGCCGACGCGGACATCGCCCAGTTCAGCACGGCCCTCGCCGCGTTCGGGCCGGTCGGCGACGGCTGCGCGCAGGGCCGCTCCCTGGCCTCACCCGCCTCGGCGTCGACCGCGGTCAACCCTGTGCTCGTCGCGTGCCGATCGGAGTTCGACGCGGTGTCGACCGCGGTGGCGGCGGCCGGCGCGGTTGTCGACGACTGGTCGCACCACATCGAGATGATGAAGGACAAGGAGCACATCGATCCGGCCCAGTACGGGCAGCAGTGGCGCGAGATGGTCCAGGCGGCGCCGGCCGACCTCGACCGCTTCGCCCGCGCCTCGCTCGAGCTGACCAACCACGCGGACTGCCCCGACCCGCGCTGACGCGCCTGCGCGGCCGGTGCCGGCCCCGCTGGCCGCGAAGTCCGGCGCCCCATGCCCAAGGTTGGTAGGTTTCGCGGTTCGCGGAGAAGCCCGGAGCAATCGAGCGGGTGAGCCATGGTTCGAAGGGCGCATCGAGGCGTGCACCGACGTCGGCGGCCGGGTGGGCGAGGCCGCATCGTCGGCACCGTCCTGCTCGTTCTGGCGGTCGTGGGTGGGATCACACTGTTCGCGCTCACTCGCGAGGCACGGGAGCCGGCCGACCCCGTCCCGGTGCGGGCCGAGACCGCAGTTGCCGCGGCGGCCGTGGCGGAATGCTCGATGAGTGTGGCGCTGGGTCGCGACGCGGTCGAAGCCGCCCGAGCGTCCTACAGCAACTGGGCCGGCCATGTGCGCGCCCAGATCGACCTGGACGCGGGGACGATCACTCCCGAGCAAGCCTGGGCGCGCTGGACGGACACGATGGCCACCGGAGACGCCGACATCGCGAGCTTCCGGGCGGCACGCGACGTCTACGACGCGCAGCGGGACGGCTGTGCACGACGGCCGGAGTGGGCCGCGGCCGACGGGGACCCCATGCTCGTCGACTGCCGGTCGGAGTCGGACGCGGTCTCCACCGCGGTCGCGGCGGCCGGTGCCGTCGTCGACCAATGGGCGCAGCACCTCGAGATGATGAAGGCCGAGGAGCAGGTGGACCCGGCGCAGTACGGCCAACGGTGGCGGGCCATGGTCGAGTCCGCGCCCACCGTCCTCGACGGACTGTCGCAGACCTCTCTGGAGCTGACCCAGCACGCGAACTGCCCACGCCCGTGATCCGTCCGGCTCTCGACGGTGCCCGATGGTAGGAACGGACGGTACCGCGTCGATCGGCCTCCAATCGATGCGCACACAACACGAGGACGGTGGACAGGTGAGCAACCCGAGCGGCCTGCAGGTGGACCCTGCGCTCCGGGCCTTCGTCGAGGACGAGCTGGTGCCCGGCGTCGGGCTCACCCCGGACTGGTTCTGGGGCACCCTGGCCGCGCTGCACGAGCGCTTCGCCCCGCGCGCCGCGAGCCTGCTGGAGCGTCGCGACGAGCTGCAGGCGCAGATCGACGCCTGGCACCGCGAGCACGGAGCCGCGCCCGAAGGCGACCTCGACGAGTACGTCCGTTTCCTCACCGCGATCGGCTACCTCGAGCCGCTGGCCGAGCCACACCTCTCCGTCACCGGCGTGGACCGCGAGATCGCGGAGGTGCCGGGCCCGCAGCTCGTCGTGCCGGCCACCGTCCCGCGCTACGCCCTCAACGCCGCGAACGCCCGCTGGGGGTCGCTCTTCGACGCGCTCTACGGCACCGATGCCCTGCCTCTTGACCACGAGCTCGCCTCCGGTCTGGACGAGCGGCGGGCGGCGCAGGTGATCGCGGAGGCGGACCGGCTGCTCGACACGTACTTCCCGCTCGAGCGCGGCAGTCACGCCGACACCTCGGCCTATCGGGTGGAGGAGGGCACGCTGGTCGCCGAGACCGACACGGGCAGAGTCGGTCTCGCCGAGCCGGCGCAGTTCGCCGGCTACCGTGGCGATCCGGGCGCCCCCACCGCCCTGCTGCTGCGCCGCCACGGGCTGCACGCCGAGCTCACCGTCGACCCCGGGCACCGGGTGGGTCGCGGGCACCACGCGCACGTCGCGGACGTGCTGCTGGAGTCGGCGGTCACCACGATCGTCGACCTCGAGGACTCGGTGGCCACCGTCGACGGCCCGGACAAGGTGGGCGCGTACCGCACCTGGCTGGGTCTGATGACGGGCGAGCTCACCGCGACCTTCCCGAAGGGCGGCCATGAGGTCACCCGGTCCGTCGCGGACGACCGGACCTACACCGCTCCGGACGGCGGCGAGCTGGTGCTTCCGGGGCGGGCGCTGCTGCTCGTGCGCAACGTCGGCCACCACATGCGGCTGTCCGCCGTGCGCACCCCTCCGTCGGCCACAGGAGACGGCGAGCCGGTGCTGGAAGAGGCGCTGGACCTGCTCGTCTCCGCGGTCGCGGCGCTCTACGACCTGCGCGGGATCGGCCGGTTCCGCAACTCGCGCGCCGGGAGCCTGTACGTCGTCAAGCCGAAGATGCACGGCCCGGACGAGGTGAGCCTGTCGGCAGACCTCTTCACCGCCGTCGAGCAGGCGCTCGAGCTGCCTCCCACCACGATCAAGATGGGGATCATGGACGAGGAGCGGCGCACGTCGGTGAACCTCGAGGCCTGCATCGCCCGGGCCGCCGATCGCGTGATCTTCGTCAACACCGGCTTCCTCGACCGCACCGGAGACGAGATCCACACCGACTTCGAGGCCGGCCCGGTGGTGCGCAAGGACGACGAGAAGAGCACCGTCTGGTTGCGGGCGTACGAAGACCGCAACGTGGACGTGGCGCTGCGTGCCGGGTTCGCCGGCCGCGCCCAGATCGGCAAGGGCATGTGGGCCCAGCCCGCGGGGATGCGCGCGATGCTCGACACCAAGGGAGCCCACCCGCGGGCCGGGGCGAACACGGCCTGGGTGCCCTCGCCGACGGCCGCCACCCTGCACGCGCTGCACTACCTCGAGACGGACGTCGTGGCCGTCCAGCGTGAGCTGGCGGACCGCCCGCTCACGGACCGGGAGAAGCTGCTGGTGGTGCCGGTGCTGCCGGACGGTGGCGCCGGGCTCGGCGACGACGAGCGGCGCCGCGAGCTGGAGACGAACGCACAGTCGATCCTCGGTTACGTCGTGCGCTGGGTCGGGCTCGGCATCGGCTGCTCCACCGTGCCCGACCTGGACGGCGTCGGGCTGATGGAAGACCGGGCGACCCTGCGCATCTCCAGCCAGGAGATCGCGAACTGGCTGCACCACGGGCTGGTCGACAAGGCCCAGGTGCGCGAGACGTTCGCCCGGATGGCGGTGCTGGTCGACGAGCAGAACGCCGGCGAGCCGGGTTACGTGCCGATGAGCAAGGACCTCGAGCACAGCCCGTCCTTCCGGGCAGCCCTGGATCTGGTGTTCTCCGGGCGGGAGGAGCCCAACGGCTACACCGAGCGCGCCCTCACGGTCTGGCGGCAGCGGGCCAAGGGAGGGGGGAACGGCGCCCCGGACGGGGGCGGCGACGGCACCCGCGCCGCCGTGCTCGCGGACGAGGCGCCCAGCCCGTCCTGACCTCCGGCATAGCCTGGCGCCGGTGCTGGAGCTGCGGACCGTGCCGTACGACCACCCTGACGTCGGGCGCCTCGTGCGCGGCGTGCAGGCGGAGTACGTGCAACGGTACGGCGGCGAGGACGCCACGCCGGTGGAGCCGGGGGAGTTCGCGCGGCCGCGCGGAGCCTTCGTCGTCGGCTATGTCGACGGCCGGCCCGTCGCCTGCGGCGGATGGCGGGCCCGCGACGCTCTCCACGGCGACGGAGTGCTCCGTGATGGCGACGCCGAGATCAAGCGGATGTTCGTCCCGGCCGGGCACCGGGGCCGGGGGTTCGCGCGTGCCGTGCTCGCCGAGCTGGAACGCATCGCGGCCGCCGCGGGCCGGCGTCGCACGGTGCTGGAGACCGGGACGCGCCAGCCCGAGGCGATCACGCTGTACACGAGCGCCGGGTACACCCCGGTCGAGCCCTTCGGCGTCTACCGCGACGCGCCGGGCTGCCGTTGCTTCGCCAAGCATCTCTCGTCAACCGGCCCGCGCCTACCACACGTCTTCCGGAACACGCTGCCCTGAACAACTTGTGCGACACGTTGCGGAGTTGGAACTATCCACGCGGGCCGAGGACTTCCGTTCCCGGACCGAGTGGTCGATGATCCCTTGGGATCCGTCCGACGGAGGGGGCCTTGACGATGCAGTGGGCTACGACGACACCAGCCGACCTGGTGTTGGCCACGACGACGGCGCCAGCCGATCTGAGACTTGATGCCAACGCGCTCGACTATGCGCTGGTCGCGTTCTACTTCGTTCTGGTCCTCGGTATCGGGTTGGTGGCTCGCCGGTCCATCTCTTCCAGCCTCGACTTCCTCCTCTCCGGCCGGTCGCTGCCGGCCTGGGTGACGGGGCTGGCGTTCATCTCGGCCAACCTCGGAGCCATCGAGCTCATCGGGATGACGGCCAACGGGGCCCAGTACGGCATCCCGACCGCGCACTACTACTGGGTGGGCGCGATCCCGGCGATGGTGTTCCTCGGCATCGTGATGATGCCCTTCTACTACGGCAGCAAGGCGCGCAGCGTTCCCGAGTTCCTGGCGCTGCGGTTCAACCGGACCACCCAGCGGGTGCAGGCGGTGGTGTTCGCGCTGGCCTCGCTGCTGATCGCGGGCGTTAACCTGTACGCGCTCGGCCTCGTGCTCGAGGCACTGCTCGGCTGGCCGCAGGCGCTCGCCATCCCGGTCTCCGCGCTGGTGGTGCTCAGCTACACCTTCCTCGGCGGGCTGTCGGCGGCCATCTACAACGAGGTGCTGCAGTTCTTCGTCATCCTGGCCCTGCTCATCCCGATCACGGTCGCCGGGCTGGCGCGGGTCGGGGGCTACGCCGGGCTGGTGGAGAGGGTCACCGCTGGGCCGGGCGGGCCCGAGCAGCTCTCGGCCTGGCCGGGCACCTCACTCACCGAGATCGCCAACCCCTTCCTGTCGGTGTTCGGGATCGTGTTCGGCCTGGGCTTCGTGCTCTCCTTCGGCTACTGGACCACGAACTTCGCCGAGGTCCAGCGCGCCCTCTCGGCCAAGAGCCTGAACGCGGGCCGGATGACGCCGATCATCGGGGCCTTCCCGAAGACGCTGGTCCCGCTGGTCATCGTCATCCCCGGCATGGTCGCCGGCGTGCTCATTCCGGGGATCGTCACCCTCAAGGCCGGCGGCGACACGGAGTTCACCTACAACAACTCGTTGTCGCTGCTCATGGGCGAGGTGCTGCCCAACGGCGTGCTGGGCGTGGCGATCGCGGGGCTGCTGGCGGCCTTCATGGCCGGCATGGCGGCGAACGTGAGCTCGTTCAACACGGTGTTCACCTACGACATCTGGCAGGACTGGGTCCGTCCCGGCGAGGAAGACGAGTACTACCTCAAGGTCGGCCGCGCGGTCACGGTCGGCGGCTGTGTCATCGCGATCTTCACCGCCTACCTGGCAGGCAGCTTCTCCAACCTGATGGACTACATCCAGGCCCTGGCGAGCTTCTTCAACGCCCCGCTGTTCGCGATCTTCATCTTCGGCCTGTTCTACAAGAAG
>JAQSWF010000036.1 GCA_029266775.1 Pseudonocardia sp. | reverse complement strand
CGGGTCACGGCGCGCGAGGGAAAGGTCGCCGCATGATTCAGCACGGCATGAGCAGCGCGCTGCTGGTGCTCGAGGACGGGCGGATCTTCCGCGGCGTCCCGTACGGCGCCACGGGACAGAGCCTGGGCGAGGCGGTGTTCGTCACGGCCATGAGTGGCTACCAGGAGACGCTGACCGACCCGAGCTACCACGGGCAGATCGTCGTGCAGACCGCGCCCCAGATCGGCAACACCGGCTGGAACGACGAGGACGACGAGTCGTCGTGCATCCAGGTCGCCGGCTACGTCGTGCGGGACCCCTCGCGGAGGGCGTCGAGCTGGCGCGCCCGGCGCTCGCTGGACGATGCGCTGGAGTCCCAGGGCGTGGTGGGCGTGGCGGGGATCGACACCCGCGCGCTGGTCCGGCACCTGCGCGAGCGTGGGGTGATGCGGGCGGGAGTGTTCTCGGGCTCTGCTCTTCTCGAGAACGGCGCTCTGGCCCCCGACGCCGAGCTCGTCGAGCGGGTCCGGTCGGGGCCGAAGATGGCGGGCGCGGACCTCTACGGCGCGGTCACGACGCCGCGCGAGTACGTCGTCCCGGCGCGGGGCGAGCCCCGGCTGCGGGTCGCGGCGCTCGACGTCGGGATCAAGTCGAACACCCCGCGCATGCTCGCCGAGCGCGGCGTCGAGACGCACGTCCTGCCCGCCGGCACCCCGATCGAGCGCATCGAGGAATTGGCCCCCGACGGGTTCTTCCTGTCCAACGGCCCCGGCGACCCGGCCACCGCGGACGGCCCCGTCGCGCTCACGCAGCAGGTGCTCGAGCGCCGGATCCCGCTGTTCGGCATCTGCTTCGGCAACCAGATCCTCGGCCGCGCGCTGGGTCGCGGCACGTACAAGCTGCGCTATGGCCACCGTGGCATCAACATCCCCGTCGTCGAGCACGCCACGTGCACGGTGGCGATCACGTCGCAGAACCACGGCTTCGCCGTCGAGGGCGAGGCGGGCGAGCGGTTCGACACACCGTTCGGACCGGGGCTGATCACCCACACCTGCCCCAACGACGGGTGCGTCGAGGGGCTGGCGCTGCTCGGACCCGACGCCGCCCCCGCGTTCAGCGTGCAGTACCACCCCGAGGCAGCCGCCGGCCCGCACGACGCCGCCGACCTGTTCGACAGGTTCATCGAGCTCATGCGAGATGGCCAGTGAGCTTGCGAGCGGATCAACGTCACTGCGCCTGCGCGAAGCGCCGACCGAGCGCAGCGAGGGAGAGCGATGAGCAGGGTAGGGCCGTGGAGCTGATGACCAGCCACGAGAAGGGCCGCTGATGCCGCGCCGCGACGACCTCCGGCACGTCATGGTGATCGGCTCCGGCCCGATCGTCATCGGCCAGGCCGCCGAGTTCGACTACTCCGGCACGCAAGCCTGCCGCGTGCTGCGCGCCGAGGGACTGCGCGTCTCGCTGGTCAACTCCAACCCCGCGACGATCATGACTGATCCGGAGTTCGCCGACGCCACCTACGTCGAGCCGGTCACGCCCGAGTACGTCGAGAAGGTCATCGCCGCGGAGCGGCCCGACGCGCTGCTGGCCACCCTCGGCGGGCAGACCGCGCTGAACACCGCCGTCGCCCTCCACGAGAGCGGCGTGCTGCAGCGCTACGGCGTCGAGCTGATCGGGGCCGACATCGACGCAATCCGGCGCGGCGAGGACCGCCTGAAGTTCAAGAAGATCGTTCAAGCGGTCGGCGGCGATGTCCCCCGCAGCGCGGTCTGCCACGCGATGGACGAGGTCCGCGCCGCCGCCGCCGAGCTGGGCCTGCCGGTGGTGATCCGGCCATCGTTCACGATGGGTGGGCTCGGCTCGGGTCTGGCCCGCACGCCGGACGACCTGGAGCGGCTCGCCGGCACCGGGCTCGCGGCGTCGCCGGTGCACGAGGTGTTGATCGAGGAGTCGGTGCTCGGCTGGAAGGAGTTCGAGCTCGAGCTCATGCGGGACCGCCGCGACAACGTCGTGGTCGTCTGCTCGATCGAGAACCTCGACCCCATGGGAGTGCACACCGGCGACTCGATCACTGTCGCGCCCGCGATGACGCTCACCGACCGCGAGTACCAGCGCATGCGTGACGTCGGCATCGCCGTGCTGCGTGCCGTGGGCGTCGACACCGGAGGCTGCAACATCCAGTTCGCCGTGCACCCGGGCACCGGCCGGCTGGTGGTCATCGAGATGAACCCGCGGGTGTCGCGCTCGTCCGCGCTGGCGTCGAAGGCCACCGGGTTTCCCATCGCGAAGATCGCGGCGAAGCTCGCCGTGGGCTACACGCTGGACGAGATCCGCAACGACATCACCGGCGAGACCCCCGCGGCGTTCGAGCCGACGCTGGACTACGTCGTCGTCAAGGTGCCGCGGTTCGCGTTCGAGAAGTTTCCCGGCGCGGACCCCGAGCTGACCACCACGATGAAGAGCGTCGGCGAGGCGATGGCGCTGGGCCGGTCGTTCCCCGAGGCGCTGGGCAAGGCGCTGCGGTCGATGGAGGACGGGCGCGGCGGGTTCTGGGTACGGCCGGATCCCGAGCCTGACCACGAGCCCGGCGCGTCGTGGTACGCAGAACCCGCTCTGCGTGTGCCCACCGACGGGCGGATCTACGCGGTCGAGGGCGCTCTCCGGCACGGCGTGCCCCTCGCCGACGTCGCCGACCTCACCGGGATCGACCCGTGGTTCCTGGACCAGATCGCCGCGCTCTGCGAGCTGCGCGCCGAGATCGAGGACGCGCCCGTGCTGGACGAGGCGCTGCTGCGCCGCGCGAAGCGCGCGGGCCTGTCGGACCGCCAGCTCGCTGCGCTGCGCCCGGAGTTCGCCGGTGAGGACGGGGTGCGGACGCTGCGCCACCGGCTGGGGATCCGGCCCGTCTACAAGACCGTCGACACCTGCGCCGCGGAGTTCGCCGCGCGCACGCCCTATCACTACAGCGCTTACGAGACCGACCCGGCGGCCGAGTCGGAGATCGCGCCGCAGACCGAGCGGCCCAAGGTGCTGATCCTCGGCTCGGGGCCGAACCGGATCGGGCAGGGCATCGAGTTCGACTACTCGTGCGTGCACGCGGTGATGGCGCTGCGCGACGCCGGCTTCGAGACAGTGATGGTCAACTGCAACCCCGAGACCGTCTCCACCGACTACGACACGGCGGACCGGCTCTATTTCGAGCCGCTGACCTTCGAGGACGTCCTCGAGGTCGTGCACGCCGAGCAGGCCTCCGGGACGGTGGCCGGGGTGATCGTGCAGATGGGTGGGCAGACCCCGCTGGGGCTGGCGGAGCGGCTGACGACGGCGGGTGTGCCGGTGGTCGGCACGTCTGCCGCCGCGATCGACCTGGCGGAGGACCGCGGAGCGTTCGGGGAGGTCCTGGGCCGGGCGGGTCTGCCGGCTCCGGCCTTCGGCACCGCGACCTCGTTCGAGCAGGCCCGCGGCATCGCCGAGCGGATCGGCTACCCGGTGCTCGTGCGGCCGTCGTACGTGCTCGGTGGGCGCGGGATGGAGATCGTCTACGACGACGCGATGCTGGCCGGCTACATCTCGCGCGCCACGGCGATCAGCCCGGAGCGGCCGGTGCTCGTCGACCGGTTCCTCGACGATGCCGTGGAGATCGATGTCGACGCGCTGTGCGACGGCCGCGAGGTGTTCATCGGCGGCGTCATGGAGCACATCGAGGAGGCCGGCATCCACTCCGGCGACTCGTGCTGCACGCTTCCGCCGGTCACCCTCGGCCGCACCGTGCTGGAGACCGTGCGGCGCTCGACCGAGGCGATCGCGCACGGCATCGGCGTGCGCGGGCTGCTCAACGTGCAGTACGCGCTGCACGGTGACGTCCTCTACGTCCTGGAGGCGAACCCCCGCGCGTCGCGGACGGTGCCGTTCGTCTCGAAGGCGACCGCCGTGCCGCTGGCCAAGGCCGCAGCGCGGATCATGCTGGGTGCCTCGATAGCGGGGCTGCGTGCGGACGGGCTGCTGCCTCCCGAGGGCGACGGCGGCAACCTGCCGGTGGAGGCGCCGGTGGCGGTCAAGGAGGCCGTGCTTCCGTTCAACCGGTTCCGTACCCCGGCCGGCCACGGGGTGGACCCGCTGCTGGGGCCGGAGATGAAGTCGACCGGCGAGGTGATGGGCATCGACGCCGCGTTCGGGCCCGCGTTCGCGAAGTCGCAGTCCGGGGCGTACGGGTCGCTGCCGACCGGTGGGCGCGTTTTCGTGTCGGTCGCGGACCGGGACAAGCGGGCGATGGTGTTCCCGATCCGACGACTCGCCGACCTGGGGTTCGAGATTCTGGCCACCGCCGGCACCGCGGACGTGCTGCGCCGCCACGGCATCGCCACCACGGTGGTGCGCAAGCACTTCGAAGGCGGTGAGACGGTGATCGACCTGATCCTGGACGGGCGCATCGACATGATCGTCAACACGCCGTACGGCAACTCGGGGCCGCGTATCGACGGCTACGAGATCCGCTCGGCGGCCGTAGCGCGAGGCATCCCGTGCATCACCACGGTGCAGGCCGCGGCGGCCGCGGTGCAGGGCATCGAGGCCTTGAGCGACGGCACCGGTATCGGCGTGCGGTCGCTGCAGGACATGCACGCCGCGCTCAGGAAGGCGGCACTGCGGAGGCTGCGCGGATGATTTGCCCAATTCCGCACTTCGGAGCCATGGTGCTGTTTGCCAGGCCGTCTGCCAGCAGTACGGCTCCGAAGTGCGCAGAGGTGACGGCGTGACCGCGGGCAGCGGATCCTTCGGGGCGCGGCTGGCGGAGGCGCTGGACGCGCGGGGGCCGCTGTGCGTCGGCCTCGACCCGCACCCGGCGCTGCTGGCCGAGTGGGGGCTGACCGACGACGCGGACGGGCTCGAGCGGTTCGCGATGACGTGCGTCGAGGCGCTCGCCGGGCACGTCGCCGTGGTCAAGCCGCAGTCGGCCTTCTTCGAACGCCACGGGTCGCGCGGCGTCGCGGTGCTGGAGCGGGTGCTGGCCGCGCTCGCGGAAACCCCGACGCTGTCGCTGCTCGACGTCAAGCGCGGCGACATCGGATCGACGATGGACGGGTACGCGGACGCCTACCTCGCCGTCGGAGCGCCGCTCGGCGCGGACGCCGTCACGCTGTCGCCCTACCTGGGATTCCGGTCGCTGACCGCGGCGATCCGGACCGCCGACGACGCGGGCCGCGGCGTGTTCGTGCTGGCCCGTACGTCGAACCCCGAGGGCGCCGACGTGCAGCTCGCCGACTGGGCGGGCCGCTGCGTCGCGCAGGGCGTCGTCGACGCCGCCGCGGCGGCGAACGCGGACGCGCTGGCCGGCGCCGGTGCGGCCCCGCCGGCGCTGGGCCCCGTCGGCGTCGTCGTCGGCGCCACCGCCGAGCACGGTCTGGACCTGTCGACGCTGCACGGCGCGGTGCTCGCACCCGGGCTCGGCGCGCAGGGCGCCACGCCGACCGACATCGCGGCCCGCTTCGCCGGGGTTGACGGTGTGGTGGTGCCCAGCGCGTCGCGGTCGGTGCTGGACGCCGGGCCGCAGCCCGCGGCGGTACGGGCCGCCGCAGCCGCGCTGCGCGACGAGCTCGCCGCTGCCGCGGCCCCCGCCGTCCCCTGATCACGCTCGTGTTATGGATCAACGCCGGTGGAGACGCCGTAGCGTGCGCGGGATCACGCTGGTACGGGGGCTGACAGGGGTGCTACCACCCTCGTTGACCGGCGCGGCCGTAGGCACGCTGTCGGGGTGACGGAGGATCCGGTGGACGTGCTGATCGTCGACGACCAGCGTCCGTTCCGGTCGATCGCCCGGACCGTGGTGAACCTGGTGGCGGGCTGGCGGGTCGCGGCTGAGGCCGAGACGGGCGAAGACGCGGTGGACGCGGCGGAACGCGTCCATCCCAAGGTCGTGTTGATGGACATCAACCTGCCCGGCATCAACGGCGTCGAGGCCGCCCGGCGGATCCTGGCCTCCCATCCCGGCGTCTGCGTCGTGCTGTTGTCCACCTACACCGCGGCGGACCTGCCCGCCGACGCCGCCTCGTGCGGCGCTGCGACCTACCTCAACAAGGAAGACCTCACGCCGGCGGCATTGCGCGCCCTCCACTGCCCCAACAGGTGATCTCGGGCTGTCCGCCGACTTCGACCCGTCACCAGCCCCGGCTAGCTGCGCGGGAGTTGAGGTCGCCGCGCGCGGTGTGCACCGCACCGCCTGCCGCGTGCGGCGCGCCTCACGGGCCGTCCGGCCGGAGAACCTCCAGGTGGCACCCCCGGTCACCCTTCTCGATCGTGCCTGAGTACGTTCGGGTACACCCGACGGGCAGGTCCCGCGGGGGCCGCGCGCGCCGCCGGATCCAGCCGACGACGCGTGAGCCGCACGACGGAACGACGGAGGAGACCGTGCCCCTTCCCCAGCTGACCGAGGAACAGCGCACCGCCGCGTTGGAGAAAGCCGCCGCGGCGCGTCGAACCCGGGCCGAGCTGAAGGACCGTCTCAAGCGCGGAGGCACCACGCTCGACGAGGTCCTCAAGCAGTCGGACAACGACGAGGTCCTCGGCAAGATGAAGGTCTCGGCGCTGCTCGAGGCCATGCCCGGGGTCGGCAAGGTCCGCGCCGCGCAGATCATGGAGCGCCTGGAGATCGCCCCGAGCCGCCGCCTTCGCGGCCTGGGCGACCGGCAGCGCAAGGCGCTGCTCGCCGACTTCGAGTCGTGAGCCGGCGGGGCATCGACACTGCGGCGAGGTGCACCTGCGCCGCACGGGAGCGGGCGTGATGCTCGCCCCGCACGACGCCCGGAGGGGCCGGCTGATCGTCCTGGCCGGCCCCTCCGGCGTCGGCAAGAGCAGCGTCGTCGATGGGCTGCGGGCGGCGGTGCCCGATCTGTACTTCAGCATCTCCGCCACCACGCGCGCACCGCGGGTGGGCGAGGTCGACGGGCGGGACTACCACTTCGTCGGCCCCGCCGGCTTCGACGAGCTGATCGCCCGCGGTGAGCTGCTGGAGTGGGCGGAGATCCACGGTGGCCTGCACCGGTCGGGGACGCCGCGCGCTCCGATCGAACAGGCGCTGGCCGCGGGCTGTTCGGTGCTGGTGGAGGTGGACCTGCAGGGCGCCCGCGCCGTCAAGGCCGCGATGCCCGACGCCGTTGCCGTCTTCCTCGCGCCGCCGTCGTTCGACGAGCTGGCCCGCCGGCTGCGCAGTCGCGGCACCGAGACCGATGCGCAGCTCGCCCGGCGTCTGCGCACGGCGCAGGAGGAGATGGCCGCCCGGGACGAGTTCGACGTCGTCGTGATCAACGACGACCTGCGGACCGTCGTCGGCCGGTTGGTAGACTTGCTGGTCGGTCCCGGCCCTGACGTGGCCGGCACACCGCCGATCCCCGCCACAGGAGTCTCTGAGTGAGCATGCCGCTGACCGGCGTCACCGCCGGTACCGCCCCCGAGGGCATCACGAACCCGCCGATCGACGACCTGCTGGACCAGGTCAGCAGCAAGTACGCGCTGGTGATCTACGCCGCCAAGCGGGCCCGTCAGATCAACGACTACTACTCGCAGCTCGGCGAGGGCCTGCTGGAGTACGTCGGCCCGCTCGTCGAGCCCGGCGCCCGGGAGAAGCCGCTGTCGATCGCGATGCGGGAGATCCAGGCCGGCCTGCTCGAGCACACCGAGGGCGCCGAGTAGCACCATCGTGATCGCGGACGTGGCGGCAGCCCGGATCCTGCTCGGGGTCGCCGGTGGGATCGCCGCGTACAAGTCGTGCGAGCTGCTGCGGCGGCTCACCGAGTCCGGGCACTCCGTCAGGGTGTTGCCCACCGCCTCGGCGCTGAAGTTCGTCGGCGCCGCGACCTTCGAGGCGCTGTCCGGGCAGCCGGTGCGCACCGGCGTGTTCGCCGACGTGCCGGCCGTCCCGCACGTCGCGCTCGGTCAGCAGGCCGACCTCGTCGTCGTCGCTCCGGCGACAGCGGACCTCCTGGCCCGCGCTGCGCACGGCCGAGCTGACGACCTGCTGACCGCCGCCCTGCTCACCGCCCACTGCCCGGTGCTGCTCGTGCCGGCCATGCACACCGAGATGTGGGAGCACCCCGCCACGCGGGACAACGTCGCGCTGCTGCGCTCGCGGGGTGTGGTCGTCATGGAGCCGGCATCGGGCCGGCTCACGGGCCGCGACACCGGGCCCGGTCGCCTGCCCGAGCCCGCCGAGATCGCCGAGTTGGCGCGCCTGCTGCTCGAGCGCCCGGACGCGCTGCCTCGCGACCTCTCCGGCCGCCGAGTGGTCGTCTCCGCGGGCGGCACGCGCGAGCCCCTCGACCCCGTGCGCTTCCTCGGCAACCGTTCGTCCGGGCGGCAGGGCTACGCGCTCGCGCAGGTTGCCGCGCAGCGCGGCGCCGCCGTCACGCTGGTCGCCGGACACACCGCGGAGCTCGGCGACCCCGCCGGCGTGGAGGTCGTCCACGTCGGCACGACCCGCGAGCTGCGCGAGGCGGTACTCGCTGCGGCGAAAGGGGCGGACGCGGTCGCGATGGCGGCTGCGGTCGCCGACTTCCGGCCCGCGTCGTTCGCGTCCGACAAGATCAAGAAGGGCTCGACCGACCCGGAGCCGCTGGTGCTGACCCGCAACCCGGACGTCCTCGTCGAGCTCACCCAGGGCCGCGAGCAGGGCCAGGTGATCCTCGGGTTCGCCGCCGAGACCGGCGACGCCACGGGCGACGTCCTGCACCACGGGCGTGCGAAGCTCGCCCGCAAGGGCGCGGACCTGCTCGTCGTGAACACCGTCGGCGACGGCCGGGGGTTCGAGGTGGCGGACAACGCCGGCTGGCTGCTGGGCGCCGACGGCACCGAGCAGGAGCTGCACCCCGGCTCGAAGGCGCTGCTGGCGTCGCGGGTGTGGGACGCCGTGAGCGCCCGGCTGCGGGCACACGGCTAACGCCGGTGCCGATACGAGCGAGTCAGGGTCCGGTGGGCCGCGGGGGCACCGTACCCTCGACGCTGCGGGGTCGAGTCGAGGCTCCGCCAGGAGCAGCACATGAGGACGGAGCGCGCAGTGGCTAATGCGGGTCGGCGGCTGTTCACGAGTGAGTCGGTGACCGAGGGCCACCCAGACAAGATGTGCGACGCCATCAGCGACTCCATCCTGGACGCGCTGCTGGAGCAGGACCGGGGTAGCCGCGTCGCGGTCGAGACGATGGTGACCACCGGTCAGGTGCACGTCGCGGGCGAGGTCACCACGAGCGGCTACGTCGACATCCCGGGGCTGGTGCGCGACCGGATCCTCGAGATCGGCTACGACTCCTCGGCCAAGGGTTTCGATGGGGCGTCGTGCGGGGTGAACGTCGCCATCGGTGCGCAGTCGGCCGATATCGCCCAGGGCGTCGACACCGCCTACGAGGCGCGGGTCGGCGTGGCGGACGACGAGATCGACCGGCAGGGCGCGGGCGACCAGGGGCTGATGTTCGGCTTCGCGAACACGGACACCCCCGAGCTGCTGCCGCTGCCGATCGCGCTCGCACACCGGCTGGCCCGCCGCCTGACCGACGCGCGTAAGCGCGGCGCGCTGCCCTACCTGCGCCCGGACGGCAAGACGCAGGTGACCATCGAGTACGACGGCGACAAGGCGGTGCGGCTGGACACCGTCGTCGTGTCGACGCAGCACGCCGCGGACATCGACCTCGAGGCCATGCTCGCTCCGGACGTCCGCGAGCAGGTCGTCGGCCCCGAGATCGCCGAGCTTTCCCTCGACACGTCGGACGTGCGGCTGCTGGTCAACCCGACCGGCCGGTTCGTCGTCGGCGGCCCCATGGGGGATGCGGGCCTGACCGGCCGCAAGATCATCGTCGACACCTACGGCGGGTTCGCCCGCCACGGTGGCGGCGCGTTCTCCGGCAAGGACCCGTCGAAGGTGGACCGCTCCGGCGCGTACGCGATGCGCTGGGTGGCCAAGAACGTGGTGGCGGCAGGGCTCGCCGAGCGCATCGAGGTGCAGGTGGCCTACGCGATCGGCAAGGCGGCGCCGGTCGGGCTGTTCGTCGAGACGTTCGGCACCGAGCGCGTGGACCCGCTGCGGATCCAGAGCGCGATCACCGACGTGTTCGACCTGCGCCCGGCGGCGATCATCCGCGATCTCGACCTGCTGCGGCCGATCTACGCGCCCACCGCGGCGTACGGGCACTTCGGGCGGTCGGACCTCGACCTGCCGTGGGAGGCCACGGACCGCGCCGACGCGCTGCGGGCCGCCGTGGGCGCGTAGCGGCTGCGCATCGGGCACAACGGGCTCCGGAGCCGGGTACGGGCCGCGGGCGGGATTGTCGGGGTGGCCCGGCAGAGTGTCGGTGTGACCCGAGCCGTCCTCAAGCGCGGGGAGTGGCGCCCGGTGGCGACGCTCCCCGTGGCCCGGGTGGCGGTCGACGTACCGCTCGCGCACCTGGACCGGCCGTTCGACTACCGCGTCCCGGAGCACCTGGACGACGTCGCCGTGCCCGGTGTCCGGCTTCGGGTCCGCTTCGCGGGGCGGATGGTCGATGGGTTCCTGCTCGAGCGGGGTGAGGATTCGGCACACGCCGGGCAACTGGCCTGGGTGGACAAGGTCGTGTCGCCGGAACCGGTTTTGACCCCCGAGGTGGCCGCGCTGTGCCGGGCGGTGGCAGACCGGTATGCCGGGGTGCTCGCCGACGTCCTTCGGCTCGCCGTCCCACCGCGGCACGCGCGGGTGGAGGCCGAGGCGCTCTCGGGCGGCGTCGTCGCCCCCGAAGCCGAGGCAGCCGGTGACGGCGGGGCCGACCGGGGCGACGGGGTCCCGGTCAAGGCCGGCGGCGGTGACGGGGCGCGCGACGAGGACGACGGCGTCCGAGCCGGCGACGCAAGCGGGACGGGCTGGGCGCGCTACCCGCGCGGGCCCGCGCTGCTCGAGGCCCTGGCCGGCGGCCGGGCTGCGCACGCCGTCTGGCAGGCCCTGCCCGGCGAGGCGTGGGCGCAGCGGCTCGCGGAGGCGGCCGCCGCAACCGTGAGGGCCGGCCGCGGCGCTCTCCTCGTGGCCGCGGACCAGCGCGACGTCGCCGCCCTGCACGCTGCGTGCGTCGCCCGGCTCGGCGAGCAGGGGGTCGTCGCGCTCACCGCCGAGCTCGGGCCCGCCGAGCGCTACCGCCGCTGGCTCGCCGTGCGCAGGGGCAGGACGCGGGTCGTCGTCGGCACCCGGTCGGCCGCCTTCGCCCCGCTACAGCGGCCCGGCCTGCTCGCCGTGTGGGACGACGGGGACGACCTGCACGCGGAGCCTCGGGCGCCCTACCCGCACGTCCGGGACGTCCTCGTGCTCCGCGCGCACGCCGCGGGCGCGGCGCTGCTCGTCGGTGGCTTCGCCCGCACCACTGAGGCACACCAGCTCGTGGAGTCGGGCTGGGCGCGGGACGTCGTGGCGGAACGCGCCACGGTACGGGCTGCCGCTCCACGGGTCACCGCCCTGGGTGAGGCCGGGCACCTGGCCAGAGACCCGGACCAGGGTGCCGCGCGGCTCCCGGCCGTCGCGTTCGAGGCGGCCAGGGCGGCGCTGCAGGCGGGGCGTCCCGTGCTGGTGCAGGTGCCGCGCGCCGGCTACCTGCCCTGGCTGTCGTGCGCGAACTGCCGGGAGAGCGCGCGCTGCCGGCACTGCGCCGGGGCGCTCGGTCTCGCGCGGGCGTCGCCGGCCGTCGCGGACGGTCCAGGCGCCGGGGACGGCCCGGGCCCTCCGCAGTGCCGCTGGTGCGGTCGCGCCGAGACGGCCTTCCGCTGCCCGGTGTGCGCCTCGACGCGGCTGCGGGCCGGGGTGGTGGGGGCCGGCCGGACGGCCGAAGAGCTGGGGAGGGCATTCCCGGGCACAACGGTGCGCAGCTCGGGCGGCAGCGCCCCTGTGCTGGACCACGTGCCGGCGCGTCCCGAGCTGGTCGTGGCCACCCCCGGCGCGGAGCCGACGGTGGAGGGGGATCCGGCGAGCGGATACGGGGCGGCGCTGCTCCTCGACGGGTGGGCGATGCTGTCGCGGCCGGACCTGCGGGTGGCGGAGGAGACACTGCGCCGTTGGCTCGGCGCTGCGGCGCTGGTGATGCCCTCGAGCGACGGGGGGCGGCTCGGGCGCGTGGTGGTGATGGCGGACGCGGCGCTGCCGCCCGTCCAGGCGCTCATCCGCTGGGACCCGGCCTGGCATGCCGCCACCGAGCTCGCCGCGCGTGGCGAGGTCGGCTTCCCCCCGGCGGTGCGCATGGCGTCGGTCGAGGGCGCGGCCGGTGCGGTCGCCGAGGTGCTCGACACGGTCGGCACGGCCCCCGTCGATGTGGACGTTCTCGGGCCCGTCGAGCTCCCGCCCGAGCCCGGTCCGCACGCCGCCGAGCCGCCGCGCGAGCGCGCGCTCCTGCGGGTGCCGCGTCCGCAGGGGCGAGCGCTGGCCGCAGCGCTCGCTACCGCCCAGGCCCTGCGTTCCGCCCGCAAGGCACCCGACCCCGTCCGGGTGCGTCTGGACCCTCCCGAGGTGGGCTGAGCACCTGCGGCTCGCGGAAGGGTTCCGGTCCGCGTGGCAGAATCGACAGGCGCGGCCGGTGCCGCATTTCCCCGCTTCCGCCTGATGTCCCGGCCCGATACCTGTGTCGAAGGAGATCCGTGCCCGTCCAGCCCGTCCGGCTCTTCGGCGACCCGGTGCTGCGCACTCCGGCGCTCGAGGTCTCGACGTTCGACGCGGAGCTGCGCCGGCTGGTCGCCGACCTCACCGACACCATGCACGAGGAGGGCGGCGCCGGGCTGGCTGCGCCGCAGCTGGGTGTGGGCCTGCGGGTGTTCACCTACGACTGCGGGGGTTTTGCGGGGCACCTGGTCAACCCGACGTTCGAGCCGGTGGGCGACGAGGAGCAGCTCGGGCCCGAAGGGTGCCTGTCGTTGCCCGGCATGGCCTGGGACTGCCGCCGGCACCTGCACGTCGTGGCTCGCGGGGTCGACGTGCACGGCGAACCCGTGACGGTGGAGGGCACGGAGATCCTCGCGCGCTGCATCCAGCACGAGGTGGACCACCTGAACGGCGTGCTGTTCGTCGACCGCCTCGACCCCGAGACCCGCAAGCGGGCGATGGCCGAGATCCGCGCCGCGCAGTGGTTCGGCGCGCCTCCGCCGGCGGTGAAGGTCAGCCCGCATCCACTGTTCGGGCGCGTGCGGTGATGTGTGCCCTGCGCCTGCTGTTCGCCGGGACCCCGGAGGCGGCGGTGCCGTCGCTGCGGGCGCTGCTGACGTCGCGACACGAGGTCGTGGCGGTGCTGACCCGCCCGGACGCGCCAGCCGGGCGCGGGCGTCGGCTGGCCCGCTCGCCCGTCGCGGCGCTCGCCGACGACGCCGGAATTCCCGTCCTGACCCCACGCCGGCCCTCCGAGCCCTCCTTTCTCGACGCCCTGCGCGCGCTCGCCCCGGACTGCTGCCCGGTCGTCGGGTACGGCGCACTCGTGCCCCGCGCTGCGCTCGACGTGCCTCCCCGCGGCTGGGTGAACCTCCACTTCTCGCTGCTGCCCGCATGGCGCGGCGCCGCCCCGGTACAGGCCGCGATCCGGCACGGCGACGAGATCACCGGCGCCACCACCTTCCGCCTCGAGGAGGGCCTGGACACGGGACCCGTGTACGGGGTCGTGACGGAGGAGATCGACCCGACCGACACCGCCGGCGCGCTCCTCGGACGGCTCGCGGCGTCGGGGGCCGGGCTGCTCGTGGCGACCCTGGACGGCATCGCCGACGGGACGCTGCGGCCGCGCCCGCAACCGGCCGGCGGTGTCTCGGCGGCGCCGAAGGTCACGGTGGCCGACGCCCGGCTGGACTGGGCGGCCCCGGCGCGCGCGATCGACCGGCTCGTCCGCTCCGTCACCCCCGAGCCGGGCGCATGGACGACCTTCCGGGCCGAGCGCCTGGGGCTCGGTCCCGTGCTGCCGGTCGACGGCGGGGAGGCACCCGAGCTCAAGCCGGGCGAGCTGCACGTGGAGAAGCGCCGCGTGCTGGTGGGCACCGCAACGGCACCGGTGGCGCTCGGTGAGGTGCACCCGGTCGGGCGCCGCCCGATGCCCGCACCGGACTGGGCCCGCGGCGTCCGGATGCCTGTCGGCGAGGTCCTGACGTGACCAGCCCCATCCCGCATTTCGGAGCCATAACGCGGTATCGCTCGCCCGAGAACAGCACTATGGCTCCGAAGGGCGGTGGGGCGGCGGCTGGTATGCGCTGCGGTCGGTCGGCGTGCGGTGCGGCGTGCGGGGAGGGGCAGCCGTGACCGAGCCCCGGCGCTCGGGCCGCCCGCATCGCCGCGGCCGACCGGTCGGTCCGCGGGGGGCCGGCCC
The DNA here is from genome assembly GCA_029266775.1 of Pseudonocardia sp. Classification (GTDB taxonomy): domain Bacteria; phylum Actinomycetota; class Actinomycetes; order Mycobacteriales; family Pseudonocardiaceae; genus Pseudonocardia. The sequence goes on along the minus strand of JAQSWF010000036.1, from coordinate 2,026 downwards.
GCCCCGTGGCCGCTCGGGACCGGCGCGCCCGCCCGAGCTGGACCCGGCCCGGATGGCCGCCCTCGAGCTGCTCACCGCGGTCCGCGTCCGGGACGCCTACGCGAACCTCGCGATGCCGGCGATCCTGCGCCGCCACCGACTGCACGGCCGGGACGCCGCGCTGGCCACCGAGCTCGGGTACGGCACGCTGCGGGCGCAGGGCCTGGTCGACGCCGTGATCGACGCCTGCACGGAGCGCCCCCTGCACCGGGTCGAGCCACCGCTGCTCGACGCGCTGCGCCTGGGTGCCTACCAGCTCCTGCGGACTCGCGTGCCGGCCCACGCTGCGGTCGACACCACCGTCGAGCTGGTGCGCGTCGACGCGGGCTCGCGCGCGGCCGGCTTCGTGAACGCGGTGCTGCGCCGTGTCGGTGAGCACGGCGAAGCCGCCTGGGTCGAGCGCCTCGCGCCCGACCCGAAGGACGATCCCGTCGGCCACGCGGCGTTCGCCCACGCCCACCCCCGGTGGATCGCGCAGGCGTTCGCGGATGCGCTCGGCGCCCGCGCCGGCGATGAGCTCGACGCCGCGCTCGCCGCGGACGACGCCCGCCCCGCGGTGCACCTGCTCGCTCGCCCCGGCGAGATCACCGCCGAGGAGCTGGCACTGGTCACCGGCGGCGAGCCCGCGCCGTACTCCCCGTACGGGGTGCACCTGGAGCCGGGTGCCGGCGACGTCGGTGAGCTGGACGTCGTCCGCGAGGGGCTGGCCCTGGTCCAGGACGAGGGCAGCCAGCTCGTCGCGCTCGGGCTGGCCCGGTCCCCGCTGGCGGGGCCGGACGGGCTCCGCTGGCTCGACCTGTGCGCGGGACCCGGCGGCAAGTCGGCCCTGCTCGGCGGGCTGGTGGCGCTCGAGGGCGGCACGCTGGACGCCGTCGAGCCCAGCGAGCACCGCGCGGACCTCGTCCGCCGCGCCGTCGAGGGGCTGCCCGTGACGGTGCACACCGCAGACGGTCGCGCCGCGCCGCTGGCCGACGGTGCCTTCGACCGAGTGCTCGTCGACGTCCCGTGTACCGGGCTGGGCGCGCTGCGCCGTCGGCCGGAGGCCCGGTGGCGGCGGAAGCCCGACGACGTCCCCGGCCTCACGAAACTGCAGCGCGAGCTGCTGACCGCGGCCCTGCGCCACGTGCGGCCCGGCGGCGTGGTCGCCTACGCGACGTGCTCGCCGCACCTGGCCGAGACGCTCGGCGTGATCACCGCGGTGACCCGCGCGCGCGGCCCGAGAAGCTCCGAGAGGGACGGCCCGCAGGCACGGGCCGAGCTCCTGGATGCGCGCTCCGTGATGCCCGGCGTCCCCGCGCTCGGCGCAGGCCCGACCGTCCAGCTGTGGCCGCACCGGCACGGCACGGACGCGATGTTCCTGACGCTGATCCGCCAGGTCTCCTGACGTGGTCCTGCGCCCCCGCGCGCGTACCCTTCGCGACGTGCACCCGATGATCGCTCCGAGCATTCTCTCGGCGGATTTCGCGCGGCTGGCCGAGGAAGCCGTCGCCGTGACCGGACCTCCGGGGCAGGGTGCCGACTGGCTGCACGTGGACGTCATGGACGGGCACTTCGTCCCGAACCTCACCCTCGGGCTGCCGGTCGTGCAGGCGCTGCACGCAGCCACAGACCTGCCGCTCGACTGTCACCTGATGATCGACGATCCCGACCGGTGGGCCGTGGGCTACGCCGAGGCCGGCGCCCACAACGTGACCGTGCACGTCGAGGCCGCAGCCGATCCGGTCGCGCTGGCAAAGAATCTGCGGGCGGCAGGCTCCCTCGCCGGGCTGTCCGTCAAGCCGGCGACGCCGCTGGAGCCGCACGTGGAAACCCTGCGGCACTACGACACCCTCCTCGTGATGAGCGTCGAACCCGGATTCGGCGGGCAGAGCTTCATCCCCGACGTGCTCGACAAGGTGCGCACGGCGCGGCGCCTGGTCGACACCGGCCACCTGCGGGTGCTGGTGGAGATCGACGGCGGGATCAACGCCGACACCATCGAGGCTGC
>JAQSWF010000238.1 GCA_029266775.1 Pseudonocardia sp. | reverse complement strand
CTGACCACGGCCGGTCGACGACTGCTCCGCGAGCATCGCGCCGGCACAGATCGCGGAGCCCGGCTCGAGCACCGAGCCCGCGCCGACGAACGCCCGATCGCCGATCATCACCGGCTCGACGACGACGTGGCCGCCTTCGACGACCCACGGTCGCACCTGTACCCCGTAGCCGATGCTGGCCTCCTCGCCGATGGAGACCAGCGACGGCAGGGAGATCGCGGACGTCGCGAGGTGGCAGTTGCGCCCGACGTCGGCGCCGAGCAGCCGAAGGTAGGCCGACAGGAGCGGCGATCCACTCAGTACCGGGAGCGGGGCGAGCGCGAGCGCCAGTTCGGCCGCCCAGAGCTGGAGGTAGACCCGTCCCCACAGCCGGTATCGCCCGGGCTGCACGTCGGTGCCCAGCAGGCGCACCATCACGGGGGCCAGCACCCAGCGCATCGCGAGGTAGACGGCGGTGGCGGCGAGGGTCAGCTGGCCGAGGACGGCGAGGGACACCTGGCCGTCGTTGAGGCTGTAGACGGCCGCGACCGGCAGCGTCAACATCAGCATCAGGGCGTACAGGAAGCCCGCCTGCACGATCCCGGCCCCGCCGCACCGGCCACCGCCGTGACGGAGCGGCCGCGGTCTCGGCTCGGCGAGGGCACCCCGCGCGGCGTGGGTGGACCGGGCCTGCGTGTCCAGGTGAGCGGCGAGCTCGCGGACGGTCGGGTTCGCGTAGAGATCACGCACCGCGGGGCTGCCACCCACGCCGCGCTCGCGCATGAGCGACACGGCAGTGGCGGCGAGCAGCGAGTGGCCGCCGAGGTCGGTGAAGAAGTCGGCGGTCACCGACAGCTCGTCCGGCTCAAGGCCGAGCACGTCCGCCCATACGGCACGCAGCCGCCGCTCCGTGTCGCTGCCGGCTGCGATCACGACGCCGTCGCCGCCGAGCAGACGGCGGCCGGTGGGCTCGGGCAGCTTGGAGCGGTCGACCTTGCCGCTGGGCATGGTCGGGAGCGCGTCGAGCACCTCGATGTACGCCGGCACCATGTACTCCGGCAGGCGCCGCTTGACCTGCACCTGCAGGCGGGCGATCACGTCGGCATCGGGAGCGCCGGCCCGAGCCGGGCGGGTCACGTAGGACACGAGCTGGTCGGAGCCGGCGACCGGCACGAGCGCGGCGACCGCGCTCTCCACCTCGCGGTCCTCGAGCAGCACGTTCTCGATCTCGCCGAGATCGACGCGGTGGCCGCGGATCTTGACCTCGTCGTCGGCCCGACCGAGGTAGACGATCTCGCCGCCGGAGTCGATCCGGCCCAGGTCGCCCGTGCGGTAGAGGCGTCCGCCGCCCGGCGCCAGCGGGTGGCGCACGAACCGGTCGGCCGTCTTCTCCGGCAGACCCACGTAGCCGATCGCCACGCCCGGCCCGCCGATGCAGATCTCCCCGACCTGGCCGTCGGGCACCCGCCGCTGCTGCTCGTCCAGCAGCACGACTGTGTACGTCGGCAACGGCCGCCCGATCGTCACCGGCTTGCCGGGCACCAGCTCGCCCCAGGTCGCGGTGACGGTCGCTTCGGTCGGGCCGTACGTGTTGAGCATGCGGCGCCCCGGGCGACTCCACCGCTCGACGAGGCCGGCCGGGCACGCCTCACCGCCGACGTAGAGCATGCGGACCGACGGCAGGTCCCGCGGGATCGTGGCGAGCAGGGTGGGCACGCAGTAGAAGAGCGTGACGCCGTTCTCGTCGAGGAAGTCGGCCAGCTCCGCACCGAGTCGACGAGAGTCGGACGGCCCGACGACCAGCGTGGCTCCCCGCGCGAAGGTCGGCCAGATCTCCTCGATCGAGAAGTCGAAGGAGATGGTCATGCCCTGGTAGACGCGGTCCGAGGGGCGGACGTCGTAGACCCGCGGGACCACGCCGATGAAGTTGCAGATGCTCGAGTGGGCAACCGCGACACCCTTGGGCCGGCCGCTCGAGCCGGACGTGTAGATCACGTAGCAGGGCGGGTCGCCGACGAGATCGGGGAGCGGCGTGCCGGTCGGCGCGGTGTCCACCTGGCCCTGCACCCGGTCGAGTGGGAGCACCTGGCACGGGACATCCGCTGTCGCCGGCAGGAGATCGCTGGTAGTCAGGAGGAGGTCGAGGTCGGCATCGCGAGCGATGTAGTCGACCCGGTCGCGCGGCGAGGCCGGGTCGATCGGCACGAAGGTCGCCCCTGCCTTCAGCGCGCCGAGCAGCGCCGCGTACGTGCGCCAGGAGCGGTTGAGCAGGATGCCCACCCGGCGCCCCGGCCCGACATCCTTCCGACGCAGGTGGTGGGCGAGCTGGTTCGCCCGTTCGTCGAGCTCCCGATACGTCAACGCGACGCCGTCGTCCAGCACAGCGGTCGCGAACGGGCGCTCGGCGGCGGAACGCTCGAAGAACTGCTGGAGCCGTCGCGGTAGCCGGGTCGGCCGGGTAGGCCCGTGCGCCGGGCCGCGACGACCGGAAGGGCGCTTCGGTGGGATGCGGACGGTCGGGCTTTCGGAGCGATGTGCGCCGCCCAGCAGGGACGCGGTCAACGGTGCCGCCGCGCCGGCGTATCGAGGGTGAGGGCGGTGCAGCGAACTCCACCACCGCCCTTGCGGAGCTCGGTCGTGTCCAGCTCCACCACCGTGAAACCGCGGGCGCGCAGATCGGCGGCCAAGCGTGGTGCTCCCGCAGTCATGGTCACCGTAGTGCCGTCGCTGACGAGGTTCAGGGCGAATCGAGCGGCCTCCGCCGTCGACACCTCGACGAGGTCGACGCCCCGGTGCCGGTGCAAGCCCTGCAGACGTTGCCTGCTGGGCTCGTCCAGCGCGTGCGGGTGGTAGGCGATCGTGTCGGCAGCGACCACCGCGACGGCGAGGTCGAGGTCGTACGACTGCGCGCTGACCGTGCGCAGTGCGACGACCTGGTCCGCGTCGTAGTCGAGGTACTCGCCGAGAACGGCGTGCATCCGCCGGTCCGTCCGCTGGCCGTATCCGGCAAGCAGCAATTCGCCGCAGGCCAAAGCGTCGCCCTGGCCGCTGAAGGGGTACGGCGCCTCCAGCACCTCGAACCCGTCGGCCTCGAGCCAGTCGCGGAAGTAGGGCACTTCGGACTTGCGCTCCGGCGGGGGAGCGCCCAGCACCGCCCGGCTCCCGCGCACGACCGCCGCATTGGCGGTATAGACCATGTCGGGGCATTCCCATGCCGCCGGGATGTGCCGGACGTACCGGCCCGCCGCCCGGTGCGCGCGCACGATGGCCTCGTGCTCCGCAATCGCTGCCCGAACGTCGGGTTGAAGTCCGGTGTCCATGTACGGATTGATTTCGTATTCTATCCGGAAGTAGGCGGCGTCGCAGACGAGAATCTCCGAGTTCATGGCAGCACCAATCGTCAGCACGCGAATGTCCGAGACGTCGCGGATAGCGGGCACAATGGCGGCATGCGACTTCCCGCAAAGTAGTGATACTGCATCGAGAGTGGTCCGGCTGCGCTCCGCAGCCACCGGCGTGCGATGCCGCCTCTCCCCAGATTCGGCTCACACGAAGAGGACTACTGAGCAAACCCCCGGTGGACGGTTGTCGGCGGACGCGCCTTGTGACGCGCTTGTGGCCGCTTCATCGATGCTCCGACCGGTGATGTTTCCACCTTATTGCCTCGTCACTCAATGATCGCAGCGCACGGGGAGGTTGGCGGCCAAAGGGCGCAACTTGACGGGGCCACGGGTACTCCGGCCGTACACCGTCAGGTCGCCTCGGCGGCTCCGAGCGTGGCAGCGTCGTCGAGCAGTCGAGCGCGCCCCGACAGCAGCAAAATGAGCGCGGCGCCGACGGCGAGGATTGCCGCGCCGTTGCCGATGGCCCACCGGACCGCCCACTCACGCAGCTCGCCGATCTCTGCGTGAGGGTCCCGGAAGTGCGGATTGACTCGAGTGATCAGCAAGACTTTCACAGCCACCGCCACGCAGAGGGCGCCGCAGGCCCACCGCACGCGGCGCACGACCCACGAGGGAGCGCCGAGCCGCGGCAGCCGGACGGCCAGGGATGTGGCGAGTACGACGCCCAGGGGCGCCCACGGCAGGTAGAAGAACAGCGGGCTCCCCGGCACCAGCTCGTCGACCAGCCCGCCGATCTCGGGTGTCGCGATCGCCGTTTGGTTCGTGACGACCTGCTCGTAGAGGTTTCCGAACAGTTGCAGGGCAAGGAACCCGGCTGCGGCTGCGGTCAGCTCACGCGTGGCGGCAAGCAGCCGGATGACATCGTCGAGTTCGGTGCGGGTGGACACAGCGAGGGGAACTCCTCGGCTTAGGGCTTGTGAGGAAATAACGTCTCGTTCGCCTGTGCAGCAGTACGGTTCGTGCTATGGCCGTCGCCGTGGAGTCGCTCGCGCGTCGTTATGAGGC
>JAQSWF010000237.1 GCA_029266775.1 Pseudonocardia sp. | reverse complement strand
CGAGCGCTGCCGCAAGCAGCCGGGCGACCTCTCGGGCGGTGCCGGCCGAGGGGATCCGGCCGGGCGTGATCTCGGTGCTCACCGGTGCCCACTGTAGGTGAGCCGGCCAGGCGAAGAACTGCGGCGACCCCGAGAACTGATGTTCGGACGTTGCTGTCGGGGTCGCGTTGCCGCCGCCTGTCGGGCCTGGCTACCGTCGGTCGCGTGGCCCGCGCCGACGATCACCGGGACGTGGTGCCCTTTCGGTCCGCGGTGCGGGCGTGGTTCGGCATCTCGCTGCAGACCTTCGGCGGCCCGGCCGGTCAGATCGCGGTCATGCAGCACGCCATGGTCGACGAGCGACGGTGGATCAGCCAGCAGCGCTTCCTGCACGCGCTCAACTTCTGCATGCTGCTGCCCGGCCCGGAGGCCCACCAGCTCGCCATCTACGTCGGTTGGCTGCTCAACGGGCGGCGCGGCGGCATGGTCGCCGGGGTGCTGTTCGTCCTGCCCGGCATGGCGGCGCTGCTCGTCCTGTCCGCCCTCTACGTCGGCTTGGGCGACACCGCGGTGGTGTCCGCCCTCTTCACCGGGCTCGGCGCAGCGGTCGTGGCCATCGTGGTGCAGGCCCTCGTGCGCGTTGCCGGGCGCGCGCTGACCCACCCGCTGCTCGTCGGCGTGGCCGTCGCCGCGTTCGTGGCGCTCACGGTGTTCGGCGTGCCGTTCCCGATCGTGATCGCCGTCGCGGCGGGACTGGGCTGGCTCGCGGCGCGCCGTATCCCCGCCCTCGCCGGTGCAGGCAGCCACGGCGCGCAGCGGAGCGGCGAGGCGCCGGCGCTCGTCGCGGACGACGCCCTGCACGCCGAGAGCGCGTCGACGGCACGGGCCGTCCGGACGCTCGGGCTGGGAATCGTCGTCTGGACCGTCCCGATCGCCGCCGCCGCGGTGCTCACCGGGCCGGGGAGCGTCTACACCAGCCAGGGGTTGTTCTTCGCCGGCACCGCGCTGGTGACCTTCGGCGGTGCGTACGCCGTGCTCGCGTTCGTCGCCCAGCAGGCCGTCCAAACCTACGGCTGGGTGACCGCGGGCGACATGGTCCGCGGCCTGGCGCTGGCCGAGACCACACCGGGGCCGTTGATCATGGTGGTCCAGTTCGTCGCGTTCCTCGGCGCCTACGCCGACCCCGCCCCGCTCTCGCCGTGGACCGCGGGGGTGGTGGCGTCGCTGCTGGTCACCTGGGTCACCTTCGTGCCGAGCTTCGTGTTCGTCTTCGTCGGCGCGCCCTTCATCGAGCCGCTGCGTCACAACCGCGCGCTCGCCGGCGCCCTGACCGGGGTCACCGCCGCGGTCGTCGGCGTCATCGCCGCCCTCGCCGTCTACTTCGCCGTCGCCACGCTGTTCGCCCGAACCCGCACCGTCGAGATCGGACCGCTGGCCATCACGCTGCCCGACCTCGCGAGCATCCGCCCGGCGTCGGTCGCGATCGCGCTGGTCGCCGCCGTCCTGCTGTTCGCGGCACGGTGGTCGGTGCTGCGGGTCCTCGGCGTGTGCGCCGCGCTGGGCCTCGCGGCAGGGCTCGTGGTCCGGGTGTGAGGTGCGCCGTCAGAGCCTCAGACCGCGCCGAGGCACATGACGGCCATGAGCCCGCTCAGCACGACGTGCGCGGCCGGCACCGACCACACCGTCGACCACCGGCGGATGCCGCTGTCCCAGGCGTGCCAGACGAAGTAGCCGGTGAGCGCCAGTGCGAGCGCCATCGCCACGGGGCTCTCCGTACCGTCGACCGCAGGCCCGGCGGATGCGGCGGCGTGACCCGCGTGCCCGCCGCCCGACCCGCCGCCGTGCTGCGTCACGTACATGAGCACCATCGCGACCGACGCGACCACCACGTGCCCGGCCTGAGCCACCGGTGGCTGCCGGCGCAGCACCCGCACGGCGAACCAACCCGCGATCACGGCGAAGGTGAGGATGCCGACCGCCGCCGGCACCGGGTCGCCGAGCGGGCAGAACATCCCGCCCATCGCCAGGCCCATGACGCCGTGGGCGAGCTGCGCCGGCCGCTCGTCCGGGTGCGCAAGCGCGGCGGCCACCAGCACGACCCCCGCGCACAGCGACAGCAGGGCCAGCGACCCGCTCCACACCGTCGCCACCGTCACGCCCCCCGGCGCGGAAACCGGCGCAGGCGCAGGCTGTTCGTCACGACGAACACGGAGCTGAACGCCATGGCCGCGCCGGCGAGCATCGGGTTGAGCAGGCCCGCCGCGGCCAGCGGCAGGGCGAGGCAGTTGTAGGCGAGCGCCCAGAACAGGTTCGCCCGGATGACCCCGAGGGTGCGGCGGGACAGTCGAATGGCGTCGGCGGCCGAGCGGAGGTCGGGGCGGACCAGCGTCAGGTCCGAAGCGTGGATCGCGGCGTCCGCGCCGGTGCCCATGGCGATGCCGAGGTCGGCCTGGGCGAGTGCCGCGGCGTCGTTGACGCCGTCACCGACCACGGCCACCACCCGGCCCTCGCCCTGCAGGCGGCGCACGAGCGCAACCTTGTCCGCGGGCAGCGCCTCGGCGACGACGGTGGCGACGCCGGTCTGCAGCGCGGCGGTGCGGGCCGGGCCCTCGCCGTCCCCGGTGAGCAGCACCGGCTCGACGCCCAAGCGGCGCAGCTCGGCCACAGCGTCCGCGCTGGTCTCCCGCACGGTGTCGGCGGCGACGACGACCGCCCGCGCCCGCCCGTCCCAGGACACGGCGATCCCGGTGGCCCCCCGGCCCTCGGCGGCGGCGAGCGCGGCGATCAGCTCGGCCGGTGGCTCGACCCCGTGGTCGGAGAGCAGGAGGGGGCGGCCGACGAGCACGTCGCGCCCGTCGACGCTGCCGCGGACACCGAGCCCATCGAGCGCCTCGAACCCGCTCGCCTCCGGCAGCGCACCGAGGCGCTGCTCGGCATACCGCGTGATCGCCCGCGCGACGGGGTGCGCCGACTGGTACTCCAGCCCTCCGGCGACGGCAAGAACCTCGTCGACGTCCTCGCCCGTCCCTGCCACGACCTCGGTGACCACCATCTCCCCCGTCGTAACCGTCCCGGTCTTGTCCAGCAGGACCGTGTCGACCCGACGCGTGGACTCGAGCACTTCCGGCCCGCGGATCACGATTCCGAGCTGCGCGCCGCGGCCGGTGCCGACCAGGAGCGCGGTCGGCGTGGCCAGCCCCAGCGCGCACGGGCAGGCGACGATCAGCACGGCGATCGCCGCGGTCAACGCCGCGGCCGGTCCGCCTCCGACGCCGATCCAGAATCCGAACGTCGCCGCGGCCAGCAGGATCACCATCGGCACGAACTCCGCGGAGACCCGGTCGGCCAGCCGCTGGATACGTGCCTTGCCCGCCTGCGCCTGTTCCACCAGCGCCGCGATGTGGGCCAGCTGCGTGTCGGCCCCGACGCGGGTCGCCCTGACCACGAGCCGGCCGCCGACGTTGACGCATCCACCGACCACCGGCTGGTCCGTGCCGACCTCGACGGGGACGGCCTCGCCGGTGAGCATGCTCGCGTCGACCGCCGATGCGCCGTCTACGACGACCCCGTCCGTCGCGACCTTCTCTCCGGGACGGACGATGAACACGTCACCGACCACGAGCCGGTCGACCGGGATGCGTTCCTCCCGGCCGTCGCGCAGGACCGAGGCCTCCTTGGCCGCCATCTCCAGCAGCGACGCGAGCGCCGCGCCGGAGCGGCGGCGGGCGCGGGCCTCGGCGTACCGCCCGGCGAGCACGAAGGTGGTGACGCCGGCGGCGACCTCGAGATAGATGTTCGACGAGTCCAGGCCGTGAGCGAGCGTCAGGCTGAACGGGTGCGTGAGCCCGGGTGTGCCCGCCTGCCCGAGGAAGAGTGCGTAGAGCGACCAGCCGAACGCGGCCGTCGTCCCGACCGACACCAGCGTGTCCATCGTCGCGGCCCCGTGGCGGAGGTTGGACCACGCGGCACGGTGCAGCGGCAACGCGCCCCACACGACCACCGGCGCGGCGAGCGTCAACGACGCCCACTGCCAGGACGTGAACTGCAGCGCCGGCACCATCGCCATGGCGATGACGGGCACCGACAGCACCGTGCACACGAGCAGGCGGGTGCGCTGCGCGGTGACCACCGGGTCCGGTGCCGCCTCGTCGTCGGCGGGCTCGTCCGACCCCGCCCCGTCCGACATACCGAGGATCTCCGCCGTGTAGCCCGCCCGCTCCACCGCGGCGACGAGGTCGTCCACCGTCGCCGTCCCGTCGAGGGTGACCGACGCCTTCTCCGTCGCGTAGTTCACCATCGCGTCCACGCCGTCGAGCTTGTTCAGAGTCCGCTCGATGCGGTTCGCGCACGCCCCGCAGGTCATGCCGCCGAGGAGCAGCTCGACCGACAGCGGGGTGGCGTCCGGTCCGAGCGA
>JAQSWF010000035.1 GCA_029266775.1 Pseudonocardia sp. | reverse complement strand
GGGTCGAGCGCGGCCACGGCGTCGATCACGTTCGACGACTCGGTGATGCCCACGACCTCGGAACGGGCCTCCTCGCCGTCTCCCACCGTGCGCCTCCGGTCGACTGCCGACTACGGCCGCAAGCCTACTGTCGGGGCCCGACCGAACCGGGCGCCGACAGTTCCCGGCGGCGCCATGCGCGCCGCGCTATGCCTGTCCGTCCGTCCGTCGTCGTCCCGTTGCAGGAAAGCCACCTTCACGCAATGAGGTTGCATGAAGGTGGCTTTCCTGCAATGGCGGCGGGTTTCGCGGAGTCGCGGCAGCACCCGGTCGCCCCGTTGCCGAGCGGGGGGCAGACTGGGCGGGATCGGCCGACATCGCCCGAGGAGGTCGCACCAGCCGTGGACGCTCCACATCGGAACAGGACGTCCGGCCCGGCGGGCCCCGAGGGGAACCTCGCCGACCTTGCGGCCGGTGCCGCGGCGCGCCACCCCGAGCACCCGGCGCTCGTCGATGCCGCCGATCCGGTGGGCCACACCCTGTCCTGGGGTGAGGTCGACGCGATCGTGTCGGCCGAGGCGCAGCGGCTGATCGAGCGGGGCGTCGACGTGGGGGACCGCGTGGTCGTCCGCTCGGCCGGCGGTCCCGTGCTCGCCGTCGCCGTGCTCGGCGCGCTGCGCGCCGGCGCCGTCGCCGTGCCGGTGGGACCGGGTGGGACCGGCGGCGGACGCGTCGGGGACGTCGACGCCGTCGTCGCCGACTGCAGCCCGCGCCTGCTGGTCGACGCCGAGCCCGACGCCGGCTCGGATCACGGCATGACCGGCATCCCGGTTGTCGGCCCCCCCGACATCACCTCTCGCGCAGAGCCTGTCGCGAGCCGCGGCCGCGGTGAGGACCTCGCGCTGCTGCTCTACTCCTCCGCCACCCCGCGCGGGGTCTGCCTGTCGCACCGCGCCGTGCTGGCCAACCGCGCCCAGGCCGCCGCGCTGCGTCCTGCGCCGGTGACGCCAGCGGACCGGTCCATGCTCGTGCAGCCGCTGTTCCACGCGTACGGCCTGGCCGCCGGGCTGCTCCAGGTCTGCTGGGCAGGCGCGACGGCGGTGCTGCCCGGGCCCGGGCGACCGGACGCGGCGTGGCTGCTCGAGGCTCTGGTGCGCCACCGCGTCAGCGGGCTGGCGGCCGGGCCCTCGACGTACCGCGAGCTCCTGGACCAGCCGCCGGACCTCCTGCGGGCCGCGCTCGCCGGCGTACGCGTCTGCACCTGCGGCGGGGCGCCCCTGCCCCCCTCGTGGTCGGCGGCCTTCCGCGCGGTGACCGGGCACCGCATCGTCGAGGGCTACGGGTTGACCGAGGCCGGGCCCGTGGTCACCAGCACCCCGCTCGACGGCGCGCCCGCACCCGGGTCGGTCGGTCGCGTGCTGCCGGGTATCGAGCTGCGCTTCGTCGACCGGGACGGCAGTCCTCTCGACCCACAGCCCGCCCCCAGGGACCCAGCTCCGTCCGCTCCGACGGACGTCCGCGCGGTGGCCGGTCGGGTGGCGACGGAGGTGCGTGCCGCGGCGGGCCGGAGCGTGACGGACGTCCGGGCGGCCGCGGAGCGTGCCGCGACGGAGGTCCGTGCCGCCCTGCGCGCCGCCGGCCCGGCAGGTGACCCCGTAGGCGACATGATCGAGGACGCGCAGGACGTCGAGGGACCGGCCGATCCGGCGGGCGACGCCGGACTGATCGTTCTGCGCGGGCCAAACCTGTTCTCCGGGTACTGGCCCGACCGCTTCGGCGGACCCGATCCCGACGGCTGGTTCCGCACGCCGGACCTCGGCTTCGTCGACAGCTCTGGTGAGCTGCACCTCATCGACCGCTCGCCGGACCTCGTGGTGGTCAATGGGTTCACCGTGTACCCGCAGGAGGTCGAGCGGGTGCTCGTCGAGCTGGACGGCGTGGCCGACGCCGCGGTCGTCGGGGTGCCCGACGAGCAGACCGTGCAGGCCGTGCGGGCTGTGATCGTGCGCACACCGGATGGGGAGGGCCTCGACGCCGACGCCGTGCAGGTGCACTGCCGAGCACAGCTGGCCCGGTTCAAGACCCCGACGCAGGTCGTGTTCGTCGACGCGCTCCCGCGGACGCCGAGCGGCCGCGTGGCCCGCCACCTGCTGGCGCGGGAGCGCTGACCCGTGGCCGGTGAACGCGTGACCCTCTACACCCGCGCGGGGTGCTCGCTGTGCGCGACGGCGGAGGCCGACGTCGCCCGAATCTGCGGTGAACTGGGCCAGAGCTGGCTGGCCGTCGACGTCGACACCGACCCGGAGCTGCGTGCCGAGTACGGCGACCGCGTTCCCGTAATCGCCGTCGACGGCCGCGAGCACGGGTACTGGCGGGTGGAGGAGCCACGGTTCCGCGCTGCACTGGCGCGTCCACCACGCTGACACCCCACTCGTCCCGATGAAGTGAACGTGGCTATTGGTGCGGTGGGTGCACCCGAAGCCACCTTTCGTGCACCGGGCACGCCGATCGACACCCTGCGATCGGCTCCCTCTGCGCGACCAGCGGCTGTCCGTGCGCGACCACCGGTCGAACGGGTGGCAGCACCAGACGGGGAGCAAGATCGCTTTTTTGTGCCTGCGTGCACGAGCGACTACCGTGGCGGGTCGTCGCCGTTCCCACCCGCCCTGCCCTCCGCGCACCTGAGCGGGACTTCCGACCGCGACCCACTGCGTTGTCGAGCGCCCGAGGAGAGGCCAGCGTGACGTCGCCGCCGCAGGCAGGCCCCTCGGGGGCCGCCGGAGCCGTCGGGCCGGCCGGTGCCGCCAAGCTGCCGCGACCCATCCCGGAGGCCACGGTCGCCCGCCTGGCCGTGTACCTGCGGATGCTGGGCGAGCTCGCCGAACAGGGCGCGGAAACCGTCTCGAGCGACGAGCTGGCGGCCGCCACCGGCGTGAACTCGGCGAAGCTGCGCAAGGACCTGTCCTACGTGGGCTCGCACGGTATCCGGGGTGTCGGCTACGAGGTCCGCCCGCTGCTCAAGCACCTGGAGAACACACTCGGGCTCACGCACCGCCAAGCCGTCGCGCTGGTCGGCATCGGCAACCTCGGGCACGCCCTCGCCGGCTACGGCGGGTTCGGCGGCCGCGGCTTCCCCGTCACGGCGTTGTTCGACGTCGACCCGGACCTCGTCGGCATCAAGATCAACGGCATCGTCGTCGAGCACGCTCGCGACATCATCGCTGTGTGCCGGGACCGCGGCGTGACCATCGGCATGGTCGCCACGCCCGGCCCGGCCGCGCAGGGTGCCTGCGATCTGCTGGTCCGAGCGGGTGTCACGTGCATCTTGAACTTCGCCCCGGTCGTCCTGCAGGTACCCGAGCAGGTGGAGGTGCGCAAGGTGGACCTCTCCGTCGAGCTGCAGATCCTCGCTTTCCACGTCGCGCGCCGCCACGTCGCTGCTCTGGATGGTTCCGGTCGGGGCGGTTCTGCGCTGGACGGTCCCGGGTTGGACGTGGGGATCGCGTCCAGGAACGGGTACGCGTTGCACGGGCACGTGGTGAGGGAGACATGACGATCCTGGTCGTGGGGCTGTCGCACCGCAGTGCGCCCGTCGAGCTGCTCGAGCGGGCCGCCGTGGCGCCCGACGAGATCCCCAAGCTGCTCGACGAGATGCTGCGCGGCAGCCACATCACCGAGGTGATGATGCTCTCGACGTGCAACCGGATCGAGGTCTACGCCGTCGTCGACGCCTTCCACGGCGGCCTCGCCGACGTGTCCGCCGTGCTCGGCCGGCACTCCGGGCTGGCGCTGCCCGAGATGACCGAGCACCTGTACGTCCACTACGCGGGCTCGGCGGTGCAGCATCTGTTCGCCGTCGCGGCGGGGCTCGACTCGATGGTCATCGGTGAGGCGCAGATCCTCGGCCAGCTGCGCGCCGCCTACGCCGCCGCCGACGCCGCGGGCACCGTCGGTCGCACGCTGCACGAGCTGTCGCAACAGGCGCTACGCGTCGGCAAGCGGGTCCACGCCTGCACCGGCATCGACGCGGCCGGCGCATCGGTCGTCTCCGAAGCTCTCGCCGCCGCCGCGGATGCCCTGGGCCGTACCGACCTGGCCGGTGTCCGCGCAGCCCTCGTCGGCGCCGGGGCGATGGGTGCACTCGCCACGGCCCACCTGCGGCGCGCGGGCGCCGCGGAGGTCGTCGTGCTCAACCGCTCGACCGAGCGCGCGCAGCGGCTGGCCGACCTCACCCGGCGCGCCGGCACCCCCGCCCGCAGCGTCCCGCTCTCCGCGCTGCCCGCCGAGCTGGCCGCGGCGGACCTGCTGGTGGTGTGCACGGGCGCGGTCGGCACCGTGGTCCCGCGAGATGTCGTGGCGGCCGTCGCGATCGCGCGTGCCGGTCGCCCGCTCGCCGTGTGCGATCTCGGGCTGCCCCGCGACGTCGACCCTGCGGTTGCCACGCTGCCGGGCGTCACCGTCGTCGACCTCGCCGCCCTGGCGCACCGCCTCGCGCTGCAGGCGCCGGACGCCGCGGTGGCGGCCGCTCAGGAGATGGTGGCCGACGAGGCGCAGGCCTACCTGACCGCCCAGCGCTCGGCCGAAGTCACCCCGACCGTCACCGCCCTCCGCCGGCGCGCCTCGGAGGTCATCGACGCCGAGCTGCTGCGGCTGGATTCGCGCGTGCCCGCGCTGGACGACGCCGTGCGCGACGAGTTCACCCGGACGGTGCGCCGCGTCGTCGACAAGCTGCTGCACGCCCCGACCGTGCAGGTCAAGCGCCTGGCCGAGGGTCCGGACGGCTCGAGCTACGCCGAGGCGCTGCGCGCACTGTTCGAGCTGGACCCGCAGGCGCCGACGGCCGTGGCCGTGCAGCGCAGCGGCGACGTCCTGGCCGCGCTGGAGGCGCCCCTGGACGCACCGAAAGTGGCTCCGGGTGGGGTAGATCCACCGACAGCCACTTTCGCTGCATCCGAGGATCCGGAGAACGCGCGATGACGGCACCGCTGCGCGTCGGCACGCGGCCCAGCGCGCTCGCCGTCGCCCAGTCCGGGCTCGTCGCGCAGCGCATGCACGCCGCTGGTCACGCGGCCGAGCTGGTCACCATCGCCACGCCGGGCGACCGTTCCTCCGCTCCGATCGCCCAGCTCGGCATCGGTGTGTTCGTCTCGGCGCTGCGCGACGCGCTGGCCGCCGGCGAGGTCGACGTCGCCGTGCACTCCTACAAGGACCTGCCGACGGCACCCGATCCTCGGCTCGCGCTCGCCGCCGTCCCGATCCGGGAAGACCCGCGTGACGCGCTCGTGGCTCGCGGCGGGCAGGTCCTCGGCGGGCTACCGCCGGGGTCGACGGTCGGCACCGGGTCCCCGCGCCGGAGCGCGCAGCTCGAGGCGCTCGGCCTGGGCCTGCGGGTCGTGCCGATCCGCGGGAACGTCGACACGAGGCTGCGCAAGGTGGCGGACGGCGAGCTGGACGCGGTGGTGGTCGCCGCCGCCGGGCTGCGCCGGCTCGGCCGCGTCGACGAGGCGACCGAGCTGCTGGACCCGCTGCAGATGCTGCCCGCACCGGCGCAGGGCGCCCTCGCCGTCGAGTGCCGTGCCGACGACAGCGAGCTCCGTGCCGTGCTCGCGCGGGTGCTCGACGACGCTCACACCCGCGCCGCTGTCACCGCAGAGCGCGCCGTGCTCGCCACGTTGGAGGCCGGCTGCAGCGCCCCGGTCGGCGCGCTCGCCGACGTCGTCTCCGATCTGGATGATGACGGCCACGCCGTCGACCGCATCCTGCTGCGCGCGGTCGTCGGCACGACCGACGGCGGCCTGCTGCGGGCCAGCTCCACCGGCGATCTCGACGACGCCGAGAAGCTGGGCACCGCGCTCGCCACCGAGCTGCTCGATATGCCGGGCGGCTCACTCACCATCCCGGCTTCCCCGAACCTTCCCCCGCACGCGCACTCTGGAGTTGATCGATGAACCGCGCCCCCACCGCTCCCGGTCGGATCGCTTTCGTGGGCAGTGGCCCCGGCGACCCGGGGCTGCTCACCCTGCGGGCGCGTGAGGCGCTCGGCGCCGCACCCGTGGTCGTCACCGATCCCGATGTGCCCGAGGGGGTCCTCGCCCTCGTGGCCGATGGCGCCGAGGTTCGACCCGCCGTCGGCGAGCCTGTCGAGGTGGCCGAGGGCCTTCTCGCCGAGGCCGCCGGTGGCCGGCCCGTCGTCCGACTGGTCGCCGGCGACCCGCTGAGCGCGGACGCCGTCGTGGCCGAGACCGTCGCGGTCGCCGCCGCCGGCGTGCCGTTCGACGTGGTGCCCGGCGTGAGCACCGGAACCGCCGTCCCGGCCTACGCGGGCGTCGCGCTCGGCTCGACCCACGTCGAGGCCGACGTGCGCGGGTCCCTGGCCACCGTGGACTGGGCGGCACTCGCCGCCGCGCCCGGGATGCTGGTGCTGCACGCCACGGCTGTGGAACTGCCGGACGTCGTCGCCGGCCTGACCGGCCACGGCCGCGAAGCGGGCACGCCGGTCGCGGTGACCTCGCGCGGCACCCTGACCGCGCAGAAGACCGTCGCCACCACGCTCGGCGCGCTCGCCGCGGAGGCAGCCGACACCGAGGGCCCGCTGGTGCTCACCGTCGGCAAAGCCGTCGAGCGGCGCGGCGCGCTGTCGTGGTGGGAGTCGCGCGCGCTCTACGGCTGGCGGGTCCTGGTGCCGCGCACCAAGGACCAGGCCGGCGTGATGACCGAGCGGCTGGCCCTGCACGGCGCCTCCGCCGAGGAGGTGCCGACCATCGCCGTCGAGCCGCCGCGCTCGCCGACGCAGATGGAGCGGGCGGTCAAGGGCCTGGTGGACGGCCGCTACCAGTGGGTCGTGTTCACCTCGACGAACGCGGTGCGCGCGGTGTGGGAGAAGTTCGGCGAGTTCGGCCTGGACGCCCGCGCGTTCTCCGGTGTCAAGATCGCTTGCGTCGGCGCGGCGACGGCCGAGCGCGTGCGCGCCTTCGGGATCACCCCGGACCTGGTGCCGAACGCCCTGGAGTCGCAGGAGTCGTCGTCGGAGGGCCTGCTGGCGATCTTCCCGCCGCACGACGACGTGCTGGACCCGGTGGACCGGGTGCTGCTCCCGCGCGCGGACATCGCCACCGAGACGCTGGCGGCCGGTTTGCGCGACCGCGGCTGGGAGATCGACGACGTGACCGCGTACCGGACGGTGCGCGCTGCGCCGCCGCCCGCCCCGATCCGCGAGGCGATCAAGACCGGAGGGTTCGACGCCGTCTGCTTCACCTCGTCGTCGACCGTGCGCAACCTCGTCGGGATCGCCGGCAAGCCGCACGCCCGCACGATCGTCGCGTGCATCGGCCCGCAGACGGCCGAGACCGCCCGCGAGTTCGGGCTGCGGGTGGACGTGCAGCCGGAGGAGGCGCGGGTGCCCGCGCTGGTGGACGCGCTGGCCGCGCATGCCGCGCGCCTGCGCGCCGAGGGCGCCCTCCCGCCGCCGCGCAAGGCCAAGGTCCGCCGCCGCTGACGGCGAGCCGTCGGGCGCGGGCTTCTGCGATCGCGCCCGCCCGCGGTTGGCCGCCGCTAACGCGTGTCTTATGGATCAACACCGCAGCGGAGCAAGATGCGTGCGGACCTGACCGACCTGCGCGGTGGCGTGACCGACGTGCGCGAGCACATGGATCGCAACTTCCTGACCGTGCACGGCAAGATCGACGGGGTCGCCGGCGGCCTGCAGGTCATCACCGACCTGCTCACCCGTCGGGACCGCGACGACCCGCCTGCCCGGTGAGCGCCCGCCTGTTCCCCGACCGGTAGCCCGAACTGCACACGCACCTCCGTACTCTGGGATCGTGCCCTTCCCCACGCACCGGCCCCGCCGCCTGCGCTCCACCCCGGCGCTGCGGCGGCTCGTCGCCGAGACCACGCTGCGGCCGCGCCAGCTGGTGTTGCCGATGTTCGTGAAGGAGGGGGCCGCCGAGCCGGCGCCGGTCGCGTCGATGCCCGGCGTCGTGCAGCACACGCGGGACTCGCTCCGCAAGGCCGCGGCCGAGGCCGTCGCGGCCGGGATCGGGGGGCTCATGCTTTTCGGCGTGCCGGCGCGCCACGATGCCACGGGCAGCGCCGGACTGGATCCCGACGGCGTGCTGAACGTGGCGCTGCGTGACGTGCGCGGCGAGGTCGGCGACGCGACCGTCGTCATGGCCGACACCTGCCTGGACGAGTTCACCGACCACGGCCACTGCGGCGTCCTCGACGAGCGCGGCGCCGTCGACAACGACGCCACCCTGGCGGTGTACGGGCGGATGGCCGTCGCGCAGGCCGACGCCGGTGCCCACGTTGTGGGCCCCAGCGGGATGATGGACGGGCAGGTCGGCGCCATCCGGGCGGCACTCGACGCCGCGGGGCACGCCGACACCGGCATCCTCGCCTACACCGCCAAGTACGCCTCGGCGTTCTACGGCCCGTTCCGCGACGCCGTCAACAGCCAGCTGCGCGGCGACCGCAAGTCCTACCAGCAGGACCCGTCGAACGTCCGGGAGTCTCTGCGCGAGCTCGCGCTCGACCTGGCCGAAGGTGCGGACCTGGTGATGGTCAAGCCGGCGATGGCCTACCTGGACGTCCTGCGCGCGGTCGCCGAGGCCGCGGACGTGCCGGTCGCGGCATATCAGGTGTCGGGGGAGTACGCGATGGTGGAGGCCGCTGCGGAGCGCGGTTGGCTGGACCGCGACCGCGCCATTCTGGAGACGCTGACGGCGATCCGCCGCGCCGGCGCGGATGTCGTTCTCACCTACTGGGCCACCGAGGTCGCCGGTCGCCTCGACCGCGACTGACGGTCGCGATTCGCGCGCGAGCCGCTGCGCGCGCGACGACCGAGACCGTGCGTGGGCGGTTGGTGCCGCGCCGAGCGCACCATCGGGCGCGCCGTCGACAGGCCGGTATGCTCCGCCCCCGCCGCGCGGCGAGGGGCCGCGACGACCACGTCGAGGGAGAGCGATGAGCAACGACCCGGCGCCCGGCAACGACCCCACCGGCTGGCAAACGCCGTCGCAGTATCCCGGCACCTACCCTGGCCCCGGCCAGCCGTACGGGGGCTACGGCCAGCCGCCGCCTCCCGGGTGGGGTCCGCCGTCGGCCGCCAGCTCGACCCCGGTGGGCACCGGTCCCGGCGGTGTGGGACCGACGGAGCCTCCGCGCGGCCTCTTCCCCACGCTGCTCGACACGGCGTTCCACTCCTACGCGACGCCGGTGATCATCAAGGTGCTCTACATGCTCGGCCTCGTCGTGATCGGGCTGAGCTACGTCGGCCTCGTGGTTGCGGGGTTCGCCCAGAGCCTGGTGGTCGGCTTCGCCGCCGTGCTGATCGGCGGGGTCGTCGCGCTGTTCTACGTGATGCTGTTCCGCGTCTCCCTCGAGTTCTTCGCCGCCGTGGTTCGTGTGGCCGAAGACGTGCGCGCATTACGCAACCGTCAATGATCGCGGCCGTTCGTGGACACCGGGCGACGGCGCGACCTACCGTGGCGTCGTGACCACCCCGGGGGACCCGGGCCGCCGGCCCGACGACGGCCACCTTCCGAGCCAGGGGCAGGCGGGCTACGGAGCCGCGCAGGAGCCGCCGTACGTCTACAACCCGTACGCCAACATCTCGTACCCGTCCACCTACCCCTCGACCCCGGCCGGCCTCGGCGGCGCGCCCATGCCCGAGGCGCCGGCACGCCGCCCCGGGTCGGTGCACCTGGCGCTCGTTCTGCTGGTCCTCTCCGCGCTGCCCTACCTGCTGTTCGGGCTCGCGGCGTTGCTCGTCGCAGACCAGTCGGCCGGTGCGCTGCCTCCCGACGACCTTGCGGAGCTGCAGCGGCTGGGTGTCGACCCCGCCCAGCTCGTCCGCACCGGCGGGACGGTGATGCTGGTCATCGCGGGGATCTTCCTGCTGCTGGCCGTCCTCGCGTGGATGGGGCGGCGGTGGGCGCGGGCCCTGGTCATCACGATGACGGCCGGCTTCGTGCTGATGGTGATCGCGCTGGTCGCCGCCGCCGGGTCCCAGGGTCTGCCGGTGGACAACGCGGCCCTGCTGCTTCTGGCCCTTCCCGTGGTGCTGGCGCTGGGCGGCGTCGCCCTGCTGCTCGGATCCGCTGCCCGCCGGTGGTTCTCCCGGCCGCGGGGCTGAGCGCCCACGCCGGCCCTGTGGACCAACGCTGCGGCAGAAGCTGGGGGAGACTGGGGGCGTGAGCACGTCCCCGACCCCGCCTGGCCTCGCCCCCGACCCCGCGACCGCCACCTCACGCGCCCTGTTCGACCGGGCCGCCGCCGTCACCCCCGGCGGGGTGAACTCGCCCGTGCGAGCGTTCACCTCCGTCGGCGGGACCCCCCGCTTCATGGCATCGGCGCGCGGGCCCTGGCTCACCGACGCCGACGGCAACCGCTACGTCGACCTCGTCTGCTCGTGGGGGCCCATGATCCTGGGCCACGCGCATCCGGCCGTCGTCGAGGCCGTGCGAGCCGCCGCGGGCGACGGGCTGTCTTTCGGCGCTCCCACCGCCGCCGAGGTCGAGCTCGCGGAGGAGATTATCAATCGGGTGGCCCCGCTCGAGCAGGTACGCCTGGTGAACTCCGGTACCGAGGCCACGATGAGCGCGATCCGGCTCGCCCGCGGCATCACGGGGCGGCGTGCTGTCGTCAAGTTCGCCGGCTGCTACCACGGCCACGTCGACGCGCTGCTCGCCCAGGCCGGCTCCGGGGTGGCCACGCTCGGCCTGCCGACCAGCCCCGGCGTCACCGGCGCCCAGGCCGCCGACACGGTCGTGCTGCCCTACAACGACCTCGAGGCCGTCCGCGCGGTGTTCGCCGACCGCGGCGCCGAGATCGCGTGCGTGATCACCGAGGCCGCGGCCGGCAACATGGGCGCGATCGCGCCGCTGCCCGGGTTCAACGCCGGGCTCAAGGAGGTGTGCGCCGCGCACGGCGCGCTGCTGGTCATGGACGAGGTGATGACCGGTTTCCGCGTCTCCCCGGCCGGTTGGTACGGCCTCGACGGGGTGGCCGGCGACCTCTACACCTTCGGCAAGGTCATGTCGGGCGGGCTCCCGGCCGCCGCGTTCGGCGGGCCGGCCGCCCACATGGGCCACCTCGCTCCGGCCGGACCCGTGTACCAGGCCGGCACGCTGTCCGGGAACCCCGTCGCCGTCGCCGCCGGGCTGGCCACCCTGCGCCACGCGGACCACACCGTCTACGCCGCGCTCGACGCGAACGCGGACCGGCTCGGCCGGATGCTCGGTGACGCGTTGTCGGCCGAGGGCGTGCCGCACCGGGTGCAGCGCGCCGGCAACCTGCTCTCGGTGTTCTTCACGGGCGACGAGGTGGCGGACTACGCGGGCGCCCAGGCGGCGCAGACCTGGCGCTTCCCGCCGTTCTTCCACGCCCTTCTCGACCGCGGCGTCTACCCGCCGCCGAGCGCGTTCGAGGCGTGGTTCGTCTCCGCCGCGCTGGACGACGAGGCGTGGTCGGTGATCGACGACGCTCTCCCGCATGCCGCGAAGGCCGCCGCGACCGCGATGTCGCCCACGGACGCCGCCCAATGAGCGCACCCGTGCGCACCGTCGTGCACCTGCTGCGCCACGGCGAGGTGCACAACCCCGGCAGAATCCTCTACGGCCGCATCCCCGGTTTCCGGCTCTCAGAGCACGGACGCGACCAGGCCGACCTGGTGGCGAAGGCGCTGGCCGACGTCGACGTCACCGCCGTCCTCGCCTCCCCGCTGCAGCGAGCTCAGGAGACCGGGACACCCGTCGCCGCGCAGCACAACCTGGACGTCGTGACCGACGACCGGCTGATCGAGGCGGACAACAGCTTCGAGGGCGAGCGGGTGAGCGTGGGCGACGGCGCGCTGCGCAGCCCGCGCCACTGGTGGCTGCTGCGCGACCCGTTCACCCCGTCGTGGGGGGAGCCATACCGGGTCATCGCGCACCGGATGCTCGCCGCGGTACACCACGCCCGAGCGCTCGCCGCCGGCCACGAGGCCGTGTGCGTCAGCCACCAGCTGCCGATCTGGACGTTGCGGCGGTTCGTCACCGGCCGGCACCTCTGGCACGACCCGCGGCACCGCCAGTGCGCGCTCGCCTCGCTCACCTCGCTGGTGTTCGACGACGACCGGCTCGTCCAGCTGAGCTATGCCGAGCCAGCCGGCTCCAGCGATCCGACGGCAACCGGGGCATGAGGCTCCTGCTCGCGCTGCTGGCCGCATGCGCGCTGCTCGCGGGCTGCAGCACTAGCAAGGAGGCGGTGCAGACCGGGCAGGAGTTCACCTTCGTCGCCCCCGGCGGAAAGACGACCATCCTCTACGACCCGCCCGAGAGCCGCGGCGGCCTCCGCTCGCTGTCGGGCGAGAGCCTGCTGTCTCCGGGCACGACGGTCGGCCTCGACGACTACGCCGGGCGGGTCGTCGTGCTGAACATCTGGGGCTCGTGGTGCGGACCCTGCCGGACCGAGGCCGTCGACCTGCAGTTCGTCGCCGAGGAGACCGCCGACGACGGCGTGTCGGTGCTCGGCGTGGACGTCCGGGACGACCGTGCGGCCGCTGCGGACTTCGTGCGCGACCGCGGGATCACCTACGACTCGGTGTTCGACCCGCCGGGACGCACGCTCCAGGTCCTGCGCGGCTACCCGCGCAACACCGTGCCGTCGACGATCGTGCTCGACCGCGAACACCGCGTCGCCGCCGTGTACCTGACGGCCATCCGCGTGTCCGAGCTGATCCCGCTCGTCCAGCGGCTGACCGCCGAACCCACCCCCCTGCCCTGAGCTCGTTCCGAGCGGCGCATGCCCGGGACGTCCGGCGTGATCGTTCCGAACGTGACATCTCGGTAGTCGCCGCAGCAGTGATGCCACGCTCGGATGGATCAACGGCCTTCCCGGCACCGCCCCGTGGCGACGGTTGACGTCGCAACGACCACGTCGACGATCCTCAACGTGGTTCTGCAGCGGGCCCGCAGCACGTTATGTCTCCACGTCGTGGTCTCAGCCGCGACACCGACGTCGTTGCGGTTGTCACTACACGCTGTAGAACCCGACGAGCGGAAGGGGGGCTTGCGCGCCTACCCTCGCTCGTGATGGATCCGTCGACCACCCTCGCGGTCAGCGGCCCGCTGCTGGCGGCGGCCGCGGTGGCCGTGTTGGCGGGCGCGGTCAGCTTCGCCTCGCCGTGTGTGGTCCCGCTCGTCCCGGGTTACCTGGCCTACCTCGCGGGTCTCGTCGGCGCGGACGCGCCGGGCGCCACCCCGGCACCTGCGGCGCGGTGGCGCGTGGCCGGGGCGGCGGCGCTCTTCGTCGCCGGCTTCACGGTCGTTTTCGGCGCGATCCTGGTCGGGGTCGTGTGGCTGGCGGATGTGCTGGTGCGCAACGAGACCCTGCTGCAGCGCGCCGGCGGGATCGTGATGATCGTGATGGGCGCCGCGTTCGTCGGTGTGATCCCCGCGCTGCAGCGGGAGCGCAGGGCGCACTGGGTGCCGAGGGCCGGCGTCTGGGGTGCCCCGCTGCTCGGCGCGGTGTTCGGCCTGGGTTGGGTGCCGTGCGTCGGCCCGACGCTCGCCGGCGTCGTCGCGGTGGCAGCGGGCACCGGCGGCGGCTCGCTGCGCGGCGTCGTGCTCACGCTCGCCTACTGCGCGGGGCTCGGCCTGCCGTTCGTCGCGATGGCACTGGGCGCATCCCGAGCGGTGCGCGCGCTGGGCTGGCTGCGCCGGCACACCAGGGGTATCCAGGTCGGCGGCGGAGTCCTGCTCGTCGCGGTTGGGTTGTTGCTGGCCACCGGCGTGTGGGGCGGGTTCCTCGCGCAGTTGCAGGCGTCGGTCGCGGGCTTCACCCCGGTGCTGTAGATGACGACCACCGCGCCGGCCCCCGCGCCGGACGAGACCCCACCCGCGCCGCCCCCGGCCCCGCTCGCCCTGCTGCGCAACACCTGGCGCGGGCTGACGAGCATGCGCACCGCGCTGGTGCTGCTGTTCCTGCTCGCAATGGCCGCGCTCCCCGGTGCGCTGCTGCCCCAGCGTTCGCTGAACCAGCGGCTGGTGGACCAGTACGTCGCGGACCACCCCACGCTCGCGCCGTGGCTGGATCGCCTGCAGTTCTTCGACGTCTTCGCCTCGCCCTGGTTCGCGGCGGTCTATCTGCTGCTCATGGTGTCGCTGGTCGGCTGTCTGCTGCCCCGCACGGCCGAGCACCTGCGCGGGCTGCGGGTCCCGCCGCCGCCCACCCCGCGCAACCTCGGCCGCCTGCCGCACGCCGCGGAGGCGCGCCTCGACGACGCCGTCCCCGCCGTCGAGGCCCGCGTGGAGACCCGGCTGCGGGGGTGGCGCCGGCTGTGGGCCGACGAAGCGGGCGGCGTCCGCACCGTCTCGGCCGAGCGCGGGCAGCTCCGCGAGGTCGGCAACCTGGTGTTCCACCTCAGCCTGCTCGGCCTGCTGGTGGCGTTCGCAGCGGGGAAGCTCTTCGGTTACGAGGGCCAGGTCATCGTGCTGTCCGGCGGCGGGCAGTTCTGCAACACCGGCATCCTCGGCTACGACTCCTTCCGCGCCGGCCTGCGCGTCGACGGCACCGACCTGGAGTCGTTCTGCGTGCGGATCGACGACTTCACCGCCACGTACGAGCCCAACGGCCAGCCCGCGAGCTACGAGGCGGCCGTCGGCTACCAGAACGGAGCCGACCTCGCGGCCGGCACGCAGGAGTGGCGCACCACGACCATCGCCGTCAACCGGCCGCTGCGTATCGACGGCAGCCGGGTATACCTGCTCGGCCACGGCTATGCCCCCCGCTTCACGATCACCTTCCCCGACGGCCAGCAGCGCACCGGTGAGATCCAGTGGCGGCCCGTCGACCAGGCCACGCTCCTGTCCGAGGGCGCCACGAAGTTCGCCCGCCCCGGGGTGACGGACGACGAGCAGCGCCGCACGTCCCAGCTCGCGGTCACCGGGCTGCTGGCCCCCAGCAGCTCCGGCGGCGCGGTGGTCACGTCCGTCTTCCCGGCGCTGCACGACCCCGAGGCCGCTGTCGACGTGCTGCGCGGCGACCTGGGCCTGGACGACGGGCGCGGCCAGTCGATCTTCACGGTCGACCGGAGCGGACTGGACACGGGCGCGCTCACCCGGGTGGCCCGGGAGAACATGCGGCCCGGTGACGAGATCACGCTGGACGACGGAACGCGCGTCCGCTTCGACGGTGTCCGCGACTGGGTGTCGCTCCAGGTCAGCCACGACCCGGCGCAGGCGTGGGTGCTGGTGTTCGCCGTCTTCGCGCTCGTCGGGCTGCTGCTGTCGCTCTCGGTGCGGCGCAGGCGGTTCTGGGTGCGGCTCACGCCGCTCGACGGAGCGAGCGCGCGCGTCGAGCTCGGCGGGCTCGCCCGCACCGACCGCGCCGGGTACGGCGAGGAGTTCGCCCGGCTCCGTGCGGAGCTGTTGCAGGATCGCCGACCAGGCGAGGGACCGGAGGAACGACCGTGAACGACGTGGTGCTCGCCCTGTACAGCGATCGGCTGTTCATGGCGGCGGTCGCCGTGTACGTGCTGGCGATGGCGTTGCACGCCGCCGAGTACGCGGCGGCGCGGGCGCGCCGCGTACCGGCAGCCGTCGGCGCGGCCCCCTCCGCACTTCGGAGCCACAGTGCTGATGTGGGCGCCGTCGGACCGCACTATGGCTCCGAAGCGCAGGGATCGGCGGCGCCCGACGCCTCGCCGGGTTCTGACCCCTCTTCGGTTTCTGACCCCCCTCGGCGCGGGACCGCCGAGCGCCTCGGCGCGGTCGCGGTCAACCTCGTCGTCCTCGGGGTGGTGCTGCACGCCGCGTCGCTCGTCACCCGGGGTCTCGCGACCGACCGCTGGCCGCTGGGCAACATGTACGAGTTCACGTCCGCGATCGCGCTCGCCGCGGTCGTCGCCTGGCTGGTCGTGCTGCGCCGGAACCCCGCACTGCGGGCCGTCGGGCTGTTCGTGCTGCTCCCGGTCGTCGTGCTGCTGTTCCTGGCCGGGACGGTGCTCTACGCCCGCGCTGCGCCCGTCGTGCCGGCGCTGCGGTCGTACTGGCTGGTCGTGCACGTCACGACGATCACGGTCTCCTCCGGGCTGCTGCTGGTTCCGGGCGTCGCGAGCCTGCTGTACCTGCTGCGCCGCTCCGGCCGCGCCGCCGCACTGGCCGAGCGGCTCCCCTCGGCGAACACCCTGGACCGGCTCGCCTACCGCACGACCGTCGTCGCCTTTCCTCTCTACACGTTCGGGGTCATCGCCGGGGCCGTGTGGGCGGAGGCGGCGTGGGGACGGTTCTGGGGCTGGGACCCCAAGGAGACGGTCGCGTTCGTCGCGTGGGTCGTCTACGCCGCGTACCTCCACGCGCGCGCCACGGCCGGCTGGCGGAGCGGCCGGGCGGCGTGGATCAACGTCGCGGGCTTCGCGGTCGTGCTGTTCAACCTGTTCTTCATCAACATGGTGGTGGCAGGGCTGCACTCGTACGCCGGCATCTGAGCACGAGGAGGAGCCCGCGACGCCGTGGGAGCGTGGAGAGCGTCGCCGAGGGAGTGATCAGACCGTCGGGGGATCGTCGCGCCGCTTGACCTTCTCGTCGAGCTGACGCAGGA
>JAQSWF010000236.1 GCA_029266775.1 Pseudonocardia sp. | reverse complement strand
TGCCGACGCGGTGCACCTGGATGTGGTCGGGGTGGCCGTAGGCACCCTCGTCGTCGTAGACGGTCAGGACGTCGGGCTCCTCCTCGTCGAGGATCACCGACAGCCGCCGGGCGGCGTGCTCCACAGGCGCTCGCCAGAAGCAGTACGGGGCGTCGTTGGCGGGCTCGCCCATCATCCCGGAGTCCGTGTAGCCCAGGAACTCCACGCGGGACGCCCCGAGGATCTCCGCTGACGCGTAGCACTCCGCGGAGCGGCGCAGCGACAGCTGCTCGCCGTCGGCGAGCGAGCCGGGCACCGGCTTCCCCAGCTCACCGCGGGTGGCGAAGACGAGCACGACGCGGTGCCCGGCGTCGGCCGCCCGCGCCAGCGTCCCGGCCGTCCCGATCGACTCGTCGTCCGGATGGGCGTGGAAGCTGACGATGGTTCCCATCACCACGACCCTATCCAGCCCCCGTCCCCCCATCAGTCGACGCTCTCCACCGCGCGAGTCGCTACGAATTGGCGCGCGAGTCGCTACACACTGGCGCGCGAGTCCACACAATCTGGCGCGAGAGTCGACGCTCCTCGGCGCGCGAGACGCTCGACGCACGCGCCCTTCGCGACCGCCGGCGGCAGGCACACTGGAGGAGATGAGCTCGCCGTCCAACCAGCCGGATCGGGCGGCGCGCCTGCGTGCGGCCGTCGAGCGCGACGGATCACGCTGCGTGTGGTGCCGCCGCGAGTGCGCCGGGCTCGTGCGCGGCACCACGGATCACCTCGTACCGAAGGTCAAGGGCGGCCCGTCCTGGGTCGAGAACGAGGTGCTGGCCTGTTCGCGCTGCAACCGGGAGCGCGGCCACACCAGCCCTGGCGAGTGGCTCGCCGAGTGCGAGCGCCGCGGCTGGCAACCGGACGGGGCCGCCGTGCTCGCCGCGCTGCGCGCACTGGATCGCGCCATCGACGAACGCGGCGGCCAGCGCCGGGCCCGGCCCTACCTCGCCGCCCAGCTGCGGCGCCTGTCGCTCGACCTCGCTGCGGCATGACGAGCATGCGGCCCGCCCCTCCAGAGCGGCCCAAGCCCCCGAGTGGCCCGAACCCCGGATCGGCCCGAGCACTACACCGAGCGGGTGAATCACGCCTCGCCGCCGTCGGAGCGGAAGCCCGGTGCGCGACGACCAGGAAATGAGGACGCCAGCAGTGCAGCCCGATCCGGGCCCCGCGCTGCTCGCGCTCTACGACACGGCCCTGCCGCACGTCTACGGCTACCTCCTGGCCCGCTGCGGGCGCCGCACCCTCGCCGAGGACCTCACGGCCGAGACGTTCCTCGCCGCCGTCACAGCGTGCCGGCGCGAACCCGCGACGGCCCCGAACGTCGCCTGGCTGGTCGGCATCGCCCGGCACAAGCTCGTCGACCATTGGCGGTCCGCGGAGCGGGAGGAGCGGGGGCTGCGCGCCGTGCACGACCAGACGCCCGACCAACTCGACCCCTGGGACCAGCAGCTCGACGCCCTCGTCGCCCGCGACCTGCTCGCCGCCCAGCCCGCCGTGCACCGGGCCGCCTTGACCCTGCGCTACCTCGACGGCCTCCCGGTGCCCGAGGTAGCCGCCCTCCTCGGCCGGACCGTTCACGCCACCGAGGCACTGCTGCACCGCGCGCGCGGCGCGTTCCGCCGCGCCTGCCGCGACCAGGGCCTACTCGGCGAACCCTCCGGGAAGGAGGGATCGGCATGACCGCCCCGGACCCGCTCGACGCGCTGCTCGCCGCCGTCGCCCTGAGCACGACGCCGGTCGAGCCCGACCCGACCTTCGCCGCCGCCCTCCGTGCCCGTGTCGAGCACGCCCTGCTCCAGCCCCGTCCATCCGCCCGGGAGAACGTCATGACCAGCACCGACACACCGTCCACCGTCGTCCGGTCCGGCGAGGTGGTGTACACCTCGATCTGGACGCCGAACGCCGCCCGCGCCGCCGCCTTCTACGGCGCGGTGCTCGGGTGGCAGGTCGAGAGCGGCTCCCGCGCCGACTCCCGACAGGTCACCAACGCGTCCGCGCCGCTCGGACTCCAGGGCGGGCAGCGGCCCACGACGTTCCTGTGCTTCGCGGTGGCCGACGTCGACATTGCGGTCGCGCGCGTCCGCGCCGCCGGCGGCTCGGCCGGAGAACCGAACGACGAGCCGTGGGGCCGCGTCGCGGACTGCGTCGACGACCAGGGCCTCGCGTTCGCGCTGCGCAGCGGCCCGCCCTCGCCCGCCCCGGACGTCACCGCGCCCGGCGCCCTGACCTACCTGACCCTCGAGGTGCCCGACTCCACCCGCGCTCGCGCGTTCTACGGCTCCGTCCTCGGCTGGGAGTTCAGCCCCGGCCGCGTGGCGGACGGCTGGGGCGTCACGACGGACGGCGCCGAGCTGCGCCCGATGATCGGGCTCTGGGGCGGGCGCGCCGGTGACGCCGTTGTGACGCCGATGTACGTGGTCGCGGACGTCGACGCCGCCGTCGCCACCGTGCGGTCGGCTGGCGGCACGAGCACCGAGCCGGAACGCCAGCCCTACGGCACGAGCGCCGAGTGCCGCGACGATCAGGGCGGGCGCTTCTGCCTCCTGCAGTACTGAGGGTCACCCGGCCGGATCCGGCGCGGCGGTGTACGCGGCGGTCGTCCGATCCGCGGCGGCACGGGCGGCGGCGCGATCCGCGCCCGACGCGATGTGCGCCGCGTACCACTCCTCGCTGCTCGCCATCAGGAACTGCTGGCCCTCGTCGGAGCCGAGCCACGCCATGGCCTCGTCGGGGGCCGGCCCGAGGCCCGAGCCGAGGTGCCGCGCCAATCCGAGCAGACCCGAGTCCCATCCGACGCCGACCGCCCCTGGCCCGAACTCCTCCCAGAACGCGTCGTCGACGTGCGCGACGTGCTCCATCGTCATCCGGGCGCCGCCGCCGGGCTCCGGGGTGAACCGGACGTCGATCCAGCTCATGCCGCCGCCGTACTCCCAGGTCGCGACAAATCCCGGTGTGCCCGAGCCGCCCGGCGGGTCACAGCGCTCGATCACGCCGCCGGCGTTGCCCTCCAGCTGGTAGCGGCCACCGAGCCGGAGCTCGCCGGTGATGGGAAGGAACCAACGCGGGATGCGCTCGGCCGTCGTGCACGCGTCCCAGAGGTCCTCGACGGAGGTGTCGTAGGCCTGCGAGACGGTGACGACCCGCGCCTCTCCGGCCTCGATCGTGCGGGTGCCGACACTGCGTCGCACCGCGCTGATCTGCTGGCTGATGTCGGTCACGAAGTCTCCTCACGTCGTTTGCGCTTGCCGCGAATCAGTTCCGTCCCGAGCGCGTCCAGGTGCGGGGCCCAGAAGCGACGGAACCGGTCGAGCCACGCGTCGACGTCGCGCAGCGGCTCGGCGCGGACGGCGTAGAGCCGCCGGGCACCGTCGGGCCGCACCGTCGCGAAGCCGGCCTCCCGCAGCACTCTCAGGTGCTGCGACACCGCGGGCTGGGAGATCCCGAACTCTGCCCGGACGGCGTCGGACACCGCCCCCGCGGGCCGCTCACCGTCGGCGAGCAGCTCGAGGATCCGGCGTCGGACCGGATCACCGAGGACGTCGAACGCGTGCACGGCAGCAGTATATCACTATGCACTTATATAAGCGTTGGTCGATGTTGCGACCGCACTTCGGAAGGGGTTCTGGCGGCGCGGGAGCTCGGTCAGGAACCGGCCGGCTGGTAATCGGCCCACGCCGGCATCGGCTCGCCCTGCAGCGCCGCGCCGAGGCGGTCGAGGTACCAGCGCCAGCCGGCTTCGACGTCCGCTGCATCGAAACCCTCGACCAGGTGCTGCTCGAAGCGGAGCACCGTCGAACCGGACTCGTCACTGAGGGTGACGGTAATGCGCCACGCCCCGCCGTTGGTGTCCGGGATGTCGACCACCAGCCGCCGGGGCGGAGCGCACTCGACGATCGGCACGGTGACGGGCGGGGCCACCTCGCCGCCGGCGTCGGCTTCGCCGGTCAGCGTGAACGCGACGGTCGTCCCGGCGCCACCTCGCCCGGTGTAGGTGCCGATCCAGCGCGCGAGCCGGTCCGACTCGGTCAGCGCGGCCCAGACCTCGTCGATCGCGTCGGGGTACTCGCGGCGGAGCACCAGGAGCCGGCCGGCGTGCACCTCGTCCCGCGGTTCGCTCGTCATGGCCGTCCTTCCCGTCGCTGCATAGTGCGGCGGGCGCCGCGTCAGGAGCCGAAACGGTACGCCGTGTCGCACGCTGCGGCGGCGGCGCTCTCGACTACAGTGCCGCCACCGTTCGGAGGCCGGACGCGGCACAACACCGGAGGAAAGCATGCGGATCGGCGGGATCCTCCATCTGGCTCGTCATCGGAGTGTTCGCCGCGTACCAGCGCAACTACTTCTCGACCCAAGAGGCGAACTGCGCGCAGATCGGCACCGTGCTGCTCACGGTGGCTGCCGGGCCACTCAACTACTTCGGCCTGAACCCTCAGATCGACTGCGAGCTGCCACAACCCTCGCAGTAGCCGACTGGCGAGGCAGCGGTCCCCGTCACCCCACGGCCTCGGCCCGGATAAGCAACAGCTGCTCGGGAAACAGCGCCGGCGCCCACACGCCGATGTGCTCGAGCACCCCGCCGGGCAGGGTCACCCCCTCGGCGAGCCACGGCGGCGGCTGGATCTCGCGAACGGCGGGCCGGTCGCCGGGGGGCTGTGCGCTAACCCGGTAGCGCTGCGTCGGGTCGAGCCCGGGCAGCCGCACCGCCCCGGGGACCGACGTCTCCGGGGTCGTCAGCTGCACGAGCGCGAACAG
>JAQSWF010000034.1 GCA_029266775.1 Pseudonocardia sp. | reverse complement strand
CCGGTGCGGGCCAGCGGACGCGGGAGCAGCCCGTCGCGCGACATCGCGAACAGCACACGGATCTGGCCGAGCATGAGGACCATCACGACCGTGGTCAGCCCGGCGAGCGCGCCGACGGCGATCACGGTGGCAGCCCAGTTCACCCCGAGGGAGGCGAATGCGGTGGCCAGCGTCGCGCGGGTGCCGTCGGGCTGGGTGGCCAGGTCGGTGTAGGGCACCATGCCCGTGAGCACGAGCGCGACCGCGACGTAGAGCAGGGTCACGATCGCCAGCGACCCCAGGATTCCGCGGGGAACGCTGCGCTGCGGGTTGCGGGTCTCCTCGGCCGTGGTGGCGACCACGTCGAAGCCGATGAAGGCGAAGAAGACGATCGACGCAGCCGCGAGCAGGCCGTAGATGCCGTACGTGCTGCCTGATCCGCCGCCCAGCACCGACAGCAGCGACTGCTGCAGCCCGCTGTCGGAATCCCCGCCGGAGGCGGGCGGTGGGATGAACGGGCTGTAGTTGGCCGCGTTGATGTAGCCGAACCCGACAATGATCACCAGGAGCACCACGCCGACCTTGATCGCGGTGAACACCATGCTGACCCGGCTGGAGAACTTGGTGCCGAGCGCGAGCACGGTCGTGAGCGCCGCGACCAGCAGCAGCGCTCCCCGGTCGAAGGTCACCGGCCAAGTGGAACCGCGGTGGGCACCTGGACACCGAGCTGGCCGAACAGCGTCGCCAGGTACTCCGACCAGGCCTTGGACACCACCGCGGAGCCGACGGCGAACTCGAGGACCAGGTCCCAGCCGATGATCCACGCGATGAACTCGCCGAACGTCGCGTAGGAGAAGGTGTAGGCGCTGCCGGCCACCGGAACCGTCGACGCGAACTCGGCGTAGCACAGCGCGGCGAGCCCACAGGCGACGGCCGCGAGCACGAACGCCAGCGACACCGAGGGACCCGCCCGGTCGCCCGCCGTGCTCGCGGCGACGGTGAAGATGCCGGCTCCGACCACGACGGCGACGCCGAAAACGATGAGGTCCCAGGTGCCCAGGTCGCGACGGAGGCGGGTGTCCGGCTCGTCGGTGTCTGCAATGGACTGTTCGACCGACTTGGTGCGCAGGTTCACGGCAGCAGTGTCTCCATCTTCGACGAAGGTCAACCGCGGATGGAGGAGCGATCCAGGTCGGGTTCGAGGTAGATGAGCCGGGCCTCCGGCACCGCGGCACGCACCCGCAGCTCGGCCGCATCGATCTCACGCGCGACGTCCGTGGCGGTGATGCCCGGGTCGAGCGCGATCTTGGCGGCGACGAGCAGCTCCTCGGGACCCAGGTACTGGGTCCGGATGTGGATGACGCGCTGGACCGGGCCTCCTTCCTCGACGGCGGCAACGATGCGGTCGAGCACCGGCGCCGCGGCGCCCTCGCCGATGAGCAGGCTCTTCATCTCGACGATCAAGATGATCGCGATGATGCCCAGCAGGATCCCGATCGCGATCGTGCCCAGCGCGTCGAAGATGCTGTTGCCGGTGAGCACGCTGAGCCCGACGCCGAGCAGGGCCAGCACCAGCCCGACAAGCGCGCCCAGGTCCTCCAGCAGCACTACCGGCAGCTCCGGGCTCTTGGACTGCCGGATGAACTGCCACCAGGTCCCATTGCCCTTCAACGGCCGCGACTCGTGCACCGCGGTCCGGAACGAGAAGGTCTCCAGCCCGATCGCGACGACCAGGATGACGACCGCGACGAGCGGCGAGGTCAGCGGCTCGTGGGTCTCCAGCTTGTGGATGCCCTCGTAGATCGCGAACACCGAGCCGAGCGAGAAGAGGAGCAGCGCGACGACGAAGGAGTAGAAGTAGCGGTCGCGCCCGTAGCCGAACGGGTGCTCGGAGGTCGCCGCGCGCCGCGCCCGTTTGCCGCCGAGCAGCAGCAGCCCCTGGTTGCTGGTGTCGGCGACGGAGTGCACCGACTCGGCGAGCATCGACGACGACCCGGTGATGAGGTAGCCGACGAACTTGGCCACCGCGATGCCGGCATTCGCCAGCAGCGCGGCGATGATCGCTTTCGTCCCACCACTCGCCGACATGTCCGCCCCCTTCTGGAGCTCAACGGTCCAGGCCGTCGCCTGCCAGGTAGAGCCGGGTACCCACCTCGCGGGGGAAGACTGTCACACCGGTGTCCTTCGCACCCAGCCACAGTGCCTGGCCGCGCGCGACGACCCGGTCCGCCTCGGGGGCGCGTACTCGCGCGGACCCGGCGGTGCACAGCAGGATCCGGGGTCCGCCGTCGGGCACGGGCACGCCCGCCACGTGGTTCCCGGTGCCGTCGCTCTCCAGGCGACGCAGCAGGAACTCCGGAGCGTCCGTGTCGTAGCGGATCCAGCCGTCGCCCGGGGTGCCGGTCAGCACCGGCGGGCTGCCGGGGGTGAAGTCGAGCACCCGCAGCAGCTCGGGAACGTCGACGTGCTTGGATGTCAGGCCGCCCCGTAGCACGTTGTCCGAGTTCGCCATGAGCTCGACGCCGGCGCCGGACAGGTAAGCGTGCAGGTTCCCGGCCGGCAGGTACAGCGCCTCGCCGGGCTTCAGGACGACCAGGTTGAGCAGCAGGGCGGTGAGCACGCCCGCGTCGCCCGGATAGCGCTCCGAGAGCTCCAGCGCCATCCGCGCCTCGAGGCAGAAATCGCCGCCGGCGCGGACCAGCCGCACGCACGCCTCCTGGACGGCCGGCAACACGCGGTCGAGCACCGACTGCGGCAGCGTGATCCACGTCGTGAACAGCGCCCTCAGGCCACCGGCGTCGGGCTCCGCGTCCAGCAGCGCGCGGTGGGCGGCCAGCTCGGCGACATCGAGCGCGCGCAGCAGCGCGAGGGTGCGCGAGACCTCGCGAAAGCCGACCAGCGCATGGAACTCGGTCAACGCGCAGATGAGCTCGGGCTTGTGGCTGGCGTCGCGGTAGTTGCGGATCGACGCGTCGAGCGGGATGCCCAGCGCGTTCTCCCGGGCGAAGCCCTCGGCCGCCTGCGCGGCGCTGGGATGGGCCTGCAGGCTCAACGGCTCGTCGGCCGCCAGCACCTTGAGCAGGAAGGGCAGGCTCCCCGACCAGCGGGCAGCCCGATCCGGCCCGAGCAGCCCGTCCGGATCGGCGTCCACGGCGTCGAGCAGCGAGGTCCGACGGCCGTCCGCGGCAACGAGCTGCGACGGGTCACCCGGATGCGCGCCGAGCCACAGCTCGGCCTGCGGGTGCGGGGACGGCGTCGGCGTGCCCAGCAGTTCGGCGATCACGGTGCGTGACCCCCACGCGTACGGTCGCACGGGGTTGTCCAGCAGCTCCACGATGGCGCTTTCCTCCCTGTCCGGGATGGGACGGGCGCGGTGAGGCGCCGCGTCGGTACTCGTCGCGTCAGGCGGGTTCGATCGTGCGGGTCGCCAGCCCCAGGTACACCGCGGCCACGTCCAGCCGGGAGGCCAGCACGGCCGCGCGCAGCAGCACGGCCTGCCGGGTGCCGCGCGGGATCTCCTCGACGGGATGCAGCAGGCCGCCCACCGGCCAGCTGCGGCCGGTGCGCCGGAGCGTCACCTGAGCCGGTTCGTCGTCTCCGGTGGCGAGCAGCACCAGCCGCGGCGGCGCGGCCGCCGGCGTGTCGAGCTCGTCCGCAAAGGGGTCGTGAAAGACGTCGCGCTCCCGGGCGGCCAGGTCGAGCGCGCGGCGCAGCCCGGTCGCCTGCGCCGCACGCCCGACGTCGTCGGCGTGGGCCACCACCCCGGCGTGCGTGACGAGCGCGGCCGCACCGTGGGCAGCGACGGCGGCGGCTGCCGCGTCGGTACCCCAGAGCAGCGGCGTGTGCCCGTCCAGCCGCAGCGCGAGCGTCTTGGCCGGGTTCATGAACGGCTCGTAGCCCGGCTGGTTGCGCTCCGCCTCGGCGTCGAGCTGGTCCGCGAGGCCGTCCAGCTCCGGGTCCAGCGAGTTCGGCAGCAGGTCCAGCGCGGACACGACAGCGAGCCCCACGGCGAGGGCGCGGGGCAGGTCCAGCCCGGGCGGCACCGGGATGCGCGGCTCGACGAGCCGTACCCGGCCCGCTCCGGCTGCCGCGACGGGCCCGTCGTCCGGCGCCGAGAGCACCACCTCGGCGCCCCGCCACACGGCGCGACCCACGCCGTCGGCGAGCTCGGCGTCCGTGGCGTCCGCGGTGTGCGCCCACACGACGTCCAGCGCTCCCGCCCAGGACGGCACCTCGTCGGCGATCACCACAGGGACGGGACACGTCGGCCCGAGCAACGCGGAGAGCAGTTCCGCGGCGGCCCCGGACACGCCAGGGCGCCGGACGAGCACGAGCGCGCGGGGCCGGTGCCCGCTCAGCGCGCCGACCCCGGCCTCGACGGCCCCGTGCGCGGCCGACCGCACCTGAGCCCCGGCCGTGGCCGCGGACCGCAGCACGCCGCCCGTGTCGAGTGCCGCCAGCGCCCGCGGGTCGGCCAGCAGGGTGTCGTCCAGCACTGCGCACCTCACCCGGCGGAGGTCTCCACCGGCGGGATGGCCTCGTCGAGCAGCAACACCGGGATCCCGTCGACCACCGGGTAGCCGCGACCGCAGGACGTGCAGGTGAGCACGTCCGCATCGGGGTCCGTGGGCGTCCCGGCCCGCAGCGGGGCGTGGTCGTCGGACGGGCAGGCCAGGATCTCCATCAGTCGGGGGTCGAGCGACACGGCCACGGTGCTCCTCCTTCCGAGCGGGAGTGCCGGCGCGAGTCCGGCGGCTCCTTCTGCGCCGATCCGACAAGCCGGGCCGGTGGGTGTCGGCGATGCGGTCGGGTCCGATGCTGCCACCGCAGGCCGGCGGGTGCAGCGGCCGGCAGGGCGGTGCAGGCGGCGGCCTCCCGCGGGGAGCCGTGCTCCCGCTGGGGCCCGCAGACCCCGCTCACGCGCGGACGATCGCGAGGACCTCGTCGCGCAGCGCGGCCATCGCTTCGGCGTCGGGCGCCTCCACGTTCAGGCGGAGCAACGGCTCGGTGTTGCTCGGCCGCAGGTTGAACCACGACCCGTCGGGCAGGGCGACCGTGAGCCCGTCCAGCTCGTCCGTGCGGACACCGGCGCGGGCGCCGTACCGCCGCGCGATCTCGGCGATCTTGGCCGGGGTGTCGGCCACCGTGGAGTTCACCTCGCCGGAGGCGACGTACCGCTCGTAGTCGCCCATCAACGCCGACAGCGGGCCGTCGGTCTCGCCGAGCGCGGCCAGGACGTGCAGCGCGGCGAGCATCCCGGAGTCCGCGCGCCAGAAGTCGCGGAAGTAGTAGTGCGCCGAGTGCTCGCCGCCGAACACCGCCCCCGTCTCGGCCATCACCTGCTTGATGTACGAGTGCCCGACGCGGGTCCGCACCGGGTGCCCGCCGTGCTCGGCCACGATCTCGGGCACGGCGCGGGACGTGATGCAGTTGTGGATCACTGAGCTGCCGGGCGTCTTGGCCAGCTCACGGACGGCGACGAGAGCGGTGATCGCGCTGGGGCTCACCGGCTCGCCGCGCTCGTCCACCACGAAGCAGCGGTCCGCATCGCCGTCGAAGGCGAGCCCGATGTCCGCGCCCTCGACGATCACGCGCTTCCGCAGGTCCACCAGGTTCGCCGGGTCCAGCGGGTTCGCCTCGTGGTTCGGGAACGTGCCGTCGAGCTCGAAGTACATCGCGACGACCTCCAGCGGCAGCCCGCCGAGCACCTCCGGAACGGTGTATCCCGCCATGCCGTTGCCGGCGTCGACGACGACCCGCAGGGGCCGCGCCGCGGACAGGTCCACCAGCCGGCGCAGGTAACCGGCGTACTCCGCGCACATCGCCCGCTCGTGTACCGAGCCCCGCCGGGTGGCCGCAGCCGGCGCGGGCACGCCCTGCTCAATGGCCTGGCGGATGGTCATCAGGCCGGTGTCGGCACCGATCGGCGCGGCGCCGGCCCGGCAGAGCTTGATGCCGTTGTAGCGGGCGGGGTTGTGGCTCGCGGTGAACATCGCCCCGGGCATGCCGAGGGCGCCGGAGGCGAAGTACAGCATGTCCGTGCTCGCCAGCCCGATGTTGACGACGTCCAGGCCGTGCGCGGTGACACCGTCGGCGAACACCTCGACCAGCTCGGGCGACGACGGGCGCATGTCGTGGCCGACGACGACCCCCGGCGTATCCGACGTCTCGTCGCGCAGGAGGCGGGCCATCGCCGCGCCCACGTCGCGGACCAGCCCGGCGTCGATCTGCTCGCCGACGACGCCGCGAACGTCGTAAGCCTTGATCACAGCCGAGAGGTCGCCCCGGGCCGGGGCACGGGTGGTCGCGATGTCCGTCACGGCGCCGACCCTAGCGACCGGTCCGGACAGCTCGGCCGCCGGTCGTCATCGGGCGACGCTGCGACGCCGCAGCGGAGCAGGCGCGCTCGGCAGGTGCGATGGCCAGCTAGTCGTCGGCCGGAACGGGCAGGACCCGCAGATGGGCGCGCCGGCCGGGGACAGGGACGGGCTCGGTCGCGTCGACCACTCCGTCCGCCCGACCAGCTTCGCGCACCGCCTCGGCCAGCGCCGTCAGGTCGTCGGTGCTGTGCTGGGCCGGCGGGAACTCCCCCTCGAACCGCACCACCTCCCACCCGCGGGGGGCGGTGAGCCGGTGCGCGTGGTGGGTGCACAGGTCGTAGGAGTGCGGCTCGGACTGGGTGGCCAGCGGCCCGACGACGGCGGTCGAGTCGGCGTAGACGTAGGTCAACGTCGCCACCGCGTGCTCGGTGCACCCCGTTCGCGAACACCTCCGCACACTCAGCACGCCGGGGACGATAGCGCCTGCGCGAGGCGCCGATCACGCGACGCGCTCAGCACCTCGCATGTGCAACCGCGTGCGGAGCGACCGGTTCCCCGCCAACGGTCGGGCCGTAGGATTCTCACCGTGACGACCGCTCGCCGCGTGCTGCGCCGGCCGCCCCGTCGCCGGGACCGGCGCGGGCGCGGACTGCGCGGGTTGCTCTACCCGCCCACGATCCCGGCGGCGATGACGCGGGCGGAACGCTTCGACGCGATGGTGCTCGAGGCGCTCGAGCCGATCGAGCAGCGCTGGGGCACCGCGCTGACGGACCTGGACCTCG
This sequence comes from Pseudonocardia sp., assembly GCA_029266775.1. Taxonomy (GTDB): domain Bacteria; phylum Actinomycetota; class Actinomycetes; order Mycobacteriales; family Pseudonocardiaceae; genus Pseudonocardia. The sequence continues at coordinate 20,071 of JAQSWF010000034.1, read as the reverse complement.
CCGTCGACGAAGTGCCGGAGGTTGAGCAGACCTCGCCCGACGAGGTCGTGTGGCAGGCGGGCGTGCTCGCCGACGTCGGGGTACCGCTCGCGCAGCTGGTGCCGGCGGGCGTCGACCCGGCCGGCCTGCCGTCGCGGGCACGGATCGTGCTCTATCGGCGGCCGCTCGAGGCCCGGGCCCGCGGCGGGGCAGACCTGGCGGACCTGCTGCACGAAGTGCTCGTCGAGCAGGTCGCGGAGTACCTCAACATCGAGCCGGACGCCGTCGACGGCGGCGAGTGACGGCCGCGCCGCGGACGCTCGTGCGCATTCAGGTGGTCCTGCACGGCGCACCGCCCGGCCCCCCGATGGAGCGAAAGTGGCGTTCGGTGCGGTGAACGCACCCAACGCCGCGTTCGCTCCAATGGTCAGCGCGGGCCCTGGTTCAGATGGCAGCGCGGCGCAGGCGCCGCCGCTCCCGCTCCGAGAGCCCGCCCCAGATGCCGAAGCGCTCATCGTGCGCGAGCGCGTACTCCAGGCACTCCGCGCGCACCTCGCAACCGGCGCAGATGCGCTTGGCCTCCCGGGTGGAGCCGCCCTTCTCGGGGAAGAACGCCTCCGGATCGGTCTGGGCGCAGAGCGCCCGCTCCTGCCAGTCCGGCTCCTCGACCGGCTCCCCGCCGGGCTCGCCGAACACCTCCACCACGGGCAGCGGCTCACGGAGCAGATCGACCGTAATGTCGGTCATGATCGCCCGTCCCCCCGACAATTGCGCCCCCGTCATCAGGCTCACTCGCCCACCTCCTGTCCCCCGGCGAATGACACGCCTGTAAGTACACCGGTGTCGGACGGGCGGACGCAACCCGGGTGCTGATAACAGTGGCGTTGCACTCTGGTCACCCACCGTTCGGCAAACTGGTGCAGTGCCGGCAGTGACGAGAGGGATCAGCCCGTTCTTCCTGGTGCTGGTGGCGGTCACCGTCGCGGGCGCCGTGCTGTCGGCGGTCGGGGCCGGCCCGGTGCTCATCGCCGGGATCGTGCTGCTGGTCCTCGGGGGCTGGGCGGTGTCGCTGTGCCTGCACGAGTTCGCGCATGCGCTCGTCGCCTACCGCAGCGGGGACACCGCGATCCGCGCGCGCGGCTACCTGACCCTCGACATCCGCCGCTACACCAACGTCGGGCTGACGTTCGTGGTCCCCGTGCTGTTCCTGCTGCTGGGCGGGATCCCGCTGCCAGGGGGCGCGGTGTTGATCAGTCACGGGGCCGTCCGGTCGCGCGCGGCGCAGAGCCTCGTGGCGGCGGGTGGGCCGATGGTGAACCTGGTTCTCGGGATCGCGCTGACGGTCGCCGTCGCGGTCGTGCCGATGCCGCTCGGGCTCGCGGCGGGGCTGTCGTGCCTCGCGCTGATCCAGGTGCTGGCGTTCGTGCTGAACATGCTGCCCGTGCCGGGCCTCGACGGCTTCGGCGTCGCGGAGCCCTACCTACCGCCCCGCGCGCAGTTCTTCGCGGAGAAGGTGCGGCCGTGGGCACCGCTCGTGCTGCTGGTGGTGCTGCTCGGGCTGCCCGGCGCCTCGGCGGTGCTCTTCGGCATCGGCGACGTGCTGTTCGCGCTCATCGGCGGCGACCTGCGGCTCGCCTACGCCGGCTACCAGGAGCTGCTGTTCTGGCGGTGACAGCGCCGCCGCCCGTACTGCCCTCATTGCAATGTGCGAATCCTGCAATGATCGAATCCTGCAATGAGCGATCCTGCAATGAGCGCGCGGGGGGTTGGCTAGAGCTACAGCTCAAGGCGCTGCACGCTGGCGAGGGCGGTCATTGCGGCGAGGGTGTCGGCCTCCGGCGGCAGGGCATCGACCGGCCACCACCGCAGGTCGTCGGACTCCGCGCTGCGCACCGCGACGGCGCCCGCCGGGGCGTGCACGAGGTAGCGGACGTCCAGGTGGCGGGTGGGAACCCCGAGCGAGCAGGTCACCGGGTGAACGTCGACGTGCAGCGGCTCGGCCGATATCGACAGGCCGACGATTCCCGACTCCTCCGTGGCCTCGCGCAGCGCCGCGTCCCGCAGCGTCGCGTCGCCCGGCTCGCAGTGCCCGCCGAGCTGGACCCACCGACCGACGCGCGGGTGCAGCGTCAGCAGCACGTGCTGGCCGGTCGCGTCCACCACCAGCGCGGACGCGGTCAGGTGGCCCGCAACGCACGAGCGGTCACAGGCATCGGCGGGGCGGGCGTCGAGGAAGGCCAGCAGCGCGAACTTCAGCGCCCGCTGCCCCTCGTCGTCCGGCGTCCAGGCCGCCAGCTCGGCGGCCGCAACGGCAGGTGTCACCACGCGAGAAACGCCTCGCCCGGATCCCGCGGCGGCCGCACCGCGAGCGGCTCCGCCGGCACGCCGACGGCCACCGCGCCGAGCGGCTGCCAGTCCGCCGGCAGGCCCAGCACGGCCCGCACGACGTCCGGGGCGAAGATCGTCGAGCCGACCCAGCACGACCCGAGCCCCTCCGCGGCCAGCGCCACCAGCAGCGACTGCACGGCCGCACCGCCCGCGACGGCGAACATCGTCCGTTCGTGCGCCCGTCGCGCGTCGTCCGGATAGGCGTGCATCCCGTCGCCGGTGCGGAAGGCGAGCACCAGCTCGGGGGCGCGGCGCAGCAGGTCCCCGCGGCGCAGGCGACGCTCGATCTCGTCCGGGGGACGCCCGTCGCCCTCCAGGTCCCCCCGCCACCGTGCGGCCATCGCGTCGAGCAGCGCCGTGCGCTTCTCGCGGACGAGGCCGAACCGGATCGGCGTGCTGTGGTGCGGCGCGGGCGCGGTGAGGGCGGCGCCGACGGCGCGGCGCAGCGCGTCGAGGTCGACCGGATCGTCGGTGAAGGCGCGGACGCTGCGGCGCAGCAGCACCGCCTCCCGCCTGCCCCGCGCCTCACCCTGGGCCATGGCCTCGTCGGTGCCCAGGCGGAACATGTCGTCGGCGAGGGGGCGGACGAGCTCGCGCGCGGTGGATCCGTCGTCGACGGGCGCCATGCCGCGCACGACGGCGACGGGCAGGCCGGTGAGCTTGCCCTTGACCAGGTCGGCAGCGGCCGCGACCTCGTCGGCCACGGCGACCTCGGTGACGAGCAGCTCGTTGCCCTCCGCGTCGTGCACCCCTCCGTAGCCGTGCAGAACCGCGAGCCCCGCCGAGCCGAGCGCGGCGTCGGTCTGCCCGACGCGCCAGCAGCGGCCCATCGTGTCGGTGACGACCACCGCGACATCCACGCCCAGCAGCGCGGCCAGCGCGGCCCGCAGCCGCGCGGCGCTGGCGTCGGGATCGGCGGGCAGCAGCGCCAGCTCGTCGCGGCGGACGTTCGAACCGTCGACGCCGGCGGCGGCCTGCACGACGCCCAGCTTGTTCGCGACGATCACCGTCCGACCGCGCCGGGCGAGCACCCGCTCGGTTTCGGCGTCAACGAGGGCACGGCGCAGCGCGTCGCGGGCGTCGGGGTCCGTGGGCGCGTCGACGAGGCGCCCCTCGACCTTGGAGACGACCTTGCTGGTCACCACGACGACGTCGCCGTCGGCCAGCCACGGCGCCGCGCCCGCGAGCGCCGCGGCCAGGTCGTCGCCGGGACGGAACTCGGGGAGGCCGGGAACGGGCAGAACCCGGATGCCGCCCGGGGCGCCGTGGTCAGCCAACCCGGGTCCCACAGAGGTCCAGCGCTGCCCGCGCCATCGCGGCGGTGGCGTCGACGTCGCTCATGAGCAGCGGGACGGCCCGTACCTCCGCGCCGGGGACGTGCGCGGCGTCGCCGGTGTGCACCAGCCAGCCGTCGAGCAGCCCGCCCTCGGCGCGGCCGCCGTAGTGCCGTCCGACGCCCTCGGCGGTGGTCGGGACCCCGATCACGGGAAGGCACGCGTCGGCCATCCCGCGCACCGCACGCCCCGCCACGATCGGGGAGAGCCCGACGACGCGTGCGGGCGAGGTCTGCAGGGCGTCGCGGAGCCCGGGGATCTCGAGGAGGGCCCCGATGCTCACGACCGGGTTCGAGGGCGCGAGAAGCACGGCGTCCGCGCCGGCGATCGCCTCGCGAACGGCGGGCAGGACGGTGGCCTCGTCCGCACCGACGGCGACGAAGCGGTGCGCGGGCAGCTCGGCTCGGTGGCGGACCCACCACTCCTGGAAGTGGATCGCCTTCTGCGCCTGGGGACCGGTGGCGGGGTCGTCGACGACGACGTGGGTCTCGACGCGGTCGTCCGTCCCGGGCAGGAGCGTCACCCCCGGCCGCCAGCGGTGGCAGAGCGCCTCGACGACGTCGGAGAGCCGGTAGCCGGCGCGCAGCATCCGCGTGCGGACGAGGTGGGTGGCGATGTCCCGGTCGCCGAGGGCGAACCACGACGGCTCGGCGCCATAGGCGGTCAGCTCGTCCCGCACCGCCCACGTCTCGCCGGCCCGGCCCCAGCCGCGCTCCGGATCGATGCCGCCGCCGAGGGTGTAGAGGCAGCTGTCGATGTCGGGGGTGATCCGCAAGCCGTGCATCCAGGCGTCGTCGCCGACGTTCACCACGGCCGTGACCTCGTGCGGAGCATCGTCGGGGCCCGGGCCGACGGCCGGCAGACCGAGCGCGGCCTTTACGCCCAGCAGGAACCGCGCGCCCCCCACCCCGCCGGCGAGCACCGTGACTCTCATCGAACGACCCTCACGAGCGCGAGCCTACGTCCGGACGCGCGCGGCGCTGCTCCCCGGGACGTTGAGAGCTGAGCGAAGCGCCGTTCGCTCAGTTGGACCGAGCGAACGCCGCGTTCGCTCGGATTCGGCTGCTGGGAACGACGAGCCCGCTGCGCAGGATCGACGTCACATGGCCCGGTAGTCGCGCGGCGAGAAGCGCGGGCCGAACCGGGGCTTGCGGAACCCGGAGAGCTCGACGTAGCGCACCGCCCGGGCCCGCTGCGGGGCGTACGGGGCCAGCACCCGCAGCATCTGGGCGTCGTCGATCGGGCGGCCGAGGAGCGCCCAGCCGACCAGCGCCGGGATGTGGAAGTCGCCGACGCTCACCGCGTCCGCGTCACCCCACGCCCGCTGGGCCACCTCAGCGGCGGTCCACACCCCGATGCCCGGGACGCGGCGCAGCAGCTCGCGTCCGGCGTCACCGCCCAGCTCGCACGCGGTCTCCAACCGGTGGGCCACCGCGGCGCAGGCGAGGATCGCCCGCCGCCGGGCGGAGTCCACGCCGGCCCGGTGCCACTCCCAGTCGGGGATCGCCCGGATCTGCGCGGGCGTCGGCGGCACCCGCAGGCGGACCGGCACCGGGCCGGGCGCGGGGTCGCCGAAGCGGTGGCAGAGCTCCCGCCAGGACCGGCGCGCCTCGACGCCGGTGACCTTCTGCTCGAGCACGGCGGGCACCAGGACGTCCCAGACCCGGCCCGTGGCGCAGAACCGGATTCCCGGCATGCGACGCGCGGCCTCGGCAACCAGCGGGTGGTGCGCGACGAACCCGGTCGGGTCGTCCTGCGCGCCGAGCAGCGCGGGCAGCCCGTCCAGCGCCCATGCCGCGCCCGGCCCCCACGCGTGCATGGTGACGGTGCCGTCGTCGCGGCGGGAGAGCCGGGTGGTCGCGGCACCGTTCGGCGTGGTCCCGACGCGCCACACGGCCGACCGGTCCGTCGAGTGCCACGTCGGATCACCCCGGCCGCGGCGGAGCGGTGCGAGCACCCCGGCAGGGTCAAGAACGTACGGCGGCCGCCACTCGCGCACCGCGCCCTCGACGACCCCCGGCTGCACAGGACGAAGTCCTACACGTCCGGGGAGAACCGCACACCGTGCGGGGGGAGGACGACCTCCGGCCAGATCCGCATCCCGCGGCGCAGCTCGCATCCCGCGCCCACCACCGCACGGTCGCCGATCACGGTGTCGTGCACCACGGCACCCTCACCGACCCGGGCCCCCGCGCCGATGACGGCGTACACCAGGCGCGCGTTGTCCTCGACGACCGCGCCGTCGAAGAGCATGGAGCCCTCGACCCGCGCGCCGCGACCGATCGTGACGCCGCGCCCGACCGTCGTGCCCCCGAACACGCGGGCCGTCCGGTCGACCGTGGCGCCGTTCAGAACGAGCGACTCCCCGGGGGGGCCGGGCAGCGCCGCCGACGGCGCGACGCCGCGCACCAGGTCTGCGGAGCCGTGCACGAGGTCCAGCGGTGTGCCCATGTCCCGCCAGTAGGCGTTGTCGACGTGCCCCGACACCCGGGCGCCCGAGGCGAGCAGATCCGGGAACGTCTCGCGCTCCACCGACACCGGCCGGCCTTCGGGGATCGACTCGATGACGTCGCGGCGGAAGACGTAGCAGCCGGCGTTGATCTGGTCGGTGGGCGGATCTTCGGTTTTCTCGAGGAAGGCGGTCACCCGCCCGTCGTCGTCGGTCGGAACGCAGCCGAACGCCCGCGGGTTCTGCACGCGGACGAGGTGCAGGGTGACGTCGGCGTCCGTGCGTCGGTGGGTGTCGACGACCGCCGTGAGGTCGGTGCCGCACAGCACGTCTCCGTTGAAGACCAGCACGTCGTCCGCCGACAGGTACTTGAACACGTTGCGGATGCCGCCGCCGGTGCCCAGCGGCTGGTTCTCGACGACGTAGGAGATCTCCATGTCCATCGCCGACCCGTCGCCGAAGTGATCGGAGAAGGTCTCGGCCAGGTACGACGTTCCGAGGACGACGCGGCGCACGCCGGCCTGCCGGATGCGCGAGAGCAGGTGTGCGAGGAACGGAACGCCCGCGGTGGGCAGCATGGGCTTCGGGGCGGACAGGGTCAGCGGACGCAGCCGCGTGCCCTTCCCGCCGACGAGCACCACGGCTTCCACGTCGTGCAGCACAGAGATCTCCTCGAGTCGGGGGATGGTCCTTCTCAGTACCGGGCGCGCAGCAGGGCGCGGACCGGTCGGGGGGAGCGGTCGGCCAGGTAGCGGCGGGGGGCGGCGGGGTCCGGCCGTGCCCCAGAGCCGGGGTGCGCCGAGCCGGGGTGCACGACCATGGCCGTCGGCACGTGCACGGTGCACCACCCGGCCCGGGCGAGCCGGTCGGCGAGGTCGAGATCGTCGAGGCGCGCGGGGTAGCGGGGGTCGAAGCCGTCGACCGAGTCCAGCGCGGCGCGCCGCAGCAGCAGCCCGGGCGCGGACGACCAGCCGACCGGCTCCTCCACGATCGGGTCCGGCCCACCGTCGGGCGGCCAGGGGCGGCCGCCGAGCACGGCGACGACACCGCGAGCGCGCCGGGGCAGCGGGTGCGTGGACGGCACCGGACTGCCCTCGGCGCGCACGCGGGGGGCGAGGATGCCGGCGCGCGGCTGTCGGACGGCGGCGGCGCGCAGCTCCGTCAGCGCGCCGTCGGCCCACCGCAGCCGGGGCGGCGCCACCGCCACGAACCCGACGTCGACTGGCAGCTCCGCGACGGCGCGGTTCACGGCCGCGCCGCGCCCGACGTCTTCACCGATGCGCAGCACCGTGGCCTGCTCCGCGTCGTCCCGATCGGCGGCGGGCACGCCACCGGGCGTCCCGCTGTCGACGAGGACCACGCAGTCCGCGGCGCCGCCACCCGGCAGCGCCGCGACGGCAGAGCGCGTGGCCGGGAACGGAGCGTCCCCGGTCCCTACCACCAGCACCGCGAGCCCGGCGCCGTAGCGCATCGGGGCTCGCGGAAACCCGGGTGGAACGGTCGGGTCCGGTGCCACGACACGCCACCCTAGCCAGGGCCGCCGGCACGGTGCCGCGGCGGTGGGGTGGTCGTTGCCCAGCCCCGTCACAACTCGTCGTCGGGGTCCTCACCGTTCAGCTCCGCCAGCAACCGGGCGGCGTCGTCGTCGCCCTCCGCCGCCGCCATGGCCAGGTAGTTGCGCGCCTCGTCGGACCGGCCGTCGTCGACGAGGAACTGCCCGAACGCGAACGCCGACCCGGGCTCCCGCCGCGCCGCCGCGTCCCACAGCTCCCGCTCCGCGGCCGCGGCGTCGCCGCGCACGGTCAGCAGGAACGCCGCGTACGCGCCGTGGCCACGCAGCGCGCGCAGAGCGATGGCCCGCTGGTACAGCGCCTCCGCCTCGTCCACGCGACCGTCGAGGGCGCGCATCTCGGCCAGCGCGACCAGCGTGTCCGGCCGGCGCTCGTCGACGTAGCGCTCGGCCACGATCATCGCCGAGCGCAGGTCGCCCGACTCCCTCAGGAGCTCGACCAGGTTGGCCGCGGCCTGCGGGTCGCCGCTGTCGGCGCCCCACTGCAGCATCGGCACCGCCTCGTCGGACCGGCCCGTCCTGGCGAGCAGGATCGCCAGGTCGTTGCTGGCCGCCAGGTCGCCGTTCTCCATCGCCAGCCGGAAGGCGCTCTCGGCCCGCGCGTAATCGCCGATCTCGTTCAGCGCGGCGCCGAGCCGCCCCGCGTACTCGACGCGTCCGCTGTCGACGAGCCGGCCGAGGAAGTCGACCGCCGCGTTCCAGTCACCGCTTTCGAGGTAGGCGCGGGCCAGGAGGTCGTCCGCGCCGGGCTCGCCCGCGGCGACCGCGCGAAGCAAGGTGTCGAGGCCCTCGTCCGTGCGGCCGGACTCGAGCAGCGCGACCCCACTCGCCGACAGCGGACCGAGTGCAGCCCGCGCGTCGTCCGGGGCCGGGGGGAGGGGCGTGGAGACAGGGTCCGGCGGGGTGCCGGGGTAGGCGGCGGTCATCGGAGCTCATCTCGGTCGTCGAGGCCACAATGGTGGCAGCCTCGCCGCCGGTCGTCAGCGCGGAGGCAACGACGCTCGCCCGCGCTCCCCGTAGGGCGCCACGAACCGGCGGTACGCGAGCCGGCGCACGCCCTCCGGCACGAGCCGGTACCCCCCGCGGACGGCGACGTTGCGCGCCCACTGCGTCCGCGTCGTGAAGCCCAGGCGGCGGAGCCGGCGCTGCAGGCCCCACTCCGTGCGCAGCTGGGCCAGCCCACCCCGGCGCCGGTAGGCCCCGGCGCCGACGCGGTAGAGCACCAGCGGCTCCGCCACGTTGGCCACCCGCGCCCCTGCCGCGATCATCTTCGCCCAGAGCAGGTAGTCCTCCATCAGCGCGAAGTCGCCGTAGCCGCCGACCGCCTGCACCAGCTCCCTCCGGTAGACCACCGTGGGGTGGTTGAACGGGTCGGCGAAGCGCGACCGGGCGCGGATGACGTCGGGGTCGGTCGGCGGGATGCGCCTGCCCACGACGTCGTCGGCACCCTCGCCGAACTCGAGCAGCCCGGACCCGACGAGGTCGGCGCCGGCCTCCACCAGCGGCATCTGCACCGCGAACCGGTGCGGCAGGCTGATGTCGTCGGCGTCCATCCGGGCGACGACATCGTGCCGGCACGCCGCCAGGCCCACGTCGAGCGCGGGGCCGAGGCCGAGGTTGCGGTCCAGCTCCAGGACGTCGACCGGGATCGGGCTGGTGGCGGCCAGCTCCGCGATGCGCTCCGCGAGAGCCGCAGGCACCGGCCCATCGCGGACGAGGACGACGTGGTCCGGCCGCCGGGTCTGCTCGGTGACGGTGGATGATCCTGCACCCTGAGGCGCCGTCGCGGCGGCAGGGTGGGCAGGAGGAGAGATCGTGAGCAGCAGGGCTCCCGCGAGGCGAGCCGGGCCACAGGCGTGCGCCGTCCCGCCGGCCCCTCCTGACCGCTCACCCGGCCGGAGCCGCGCACACCGCCTGCGGCTCGCCACGACGCTCACGTCCGCCCTGGTCCTGGCTCTCACCGGGGCTACCTGGGGCCTGTACCGCGACGTCACCGCGGGCATCACCACCACCGACGTGATCGCGGAGGGCGGCACGGACGGCGCGCAGGACATCCTGCTCGTCGGCGTCGACAGCCGCACCGACGCCAAGGGCAACCCGCTGGCTCCCGACGTGCTGCGCCAACTCGGGCCCGTCGGGGGTCCGGCGGACGTGCAGAACTCGGACACGATCATCCTCGTGCACGTGCCGGAGGACGGCGGCGCGGCCGTCGCGTTCTCGATCCCGCGCGACGCGTACGTCGACATCCCCGGCATGTACCCCGACAAGATCAATGCTGCCTACCCGGTGACGCAGGCCGTCACGGCCGAACGACTGGTCGCCGAGGGTGTCGCGGACCGCGCGCGGGTAGACGCGGAGTCGGCCAAGGCGGGCCGGGCTGCGCTGATCGGGGCCGTGGAGGGCCTCACGGGCGTCACCGTCGACCACTACGCCGAGGTGAACCTGCTCGGCTTCTACAACCTGACCCGGGCCGTCGGCGGCGTCGACGTCTGCCTGAAGGCGCCGGTCGCGGACCCGCTCTCCGGCGCGCGCTTCCCCGCCGGCCCGCGCACGATCTCCGGAGCGGACGCTCTCGCGTTCGTCCGGCAGCGCCACGGCCTGCCCGGGGGCGACCTGTCCCGGATCCGCCGCCAGCAGGTGTTCCTCGAAGCGGTGGCCGACAAGGTGCTCGCCCGCGGCACGCTCACCGACCCGGCGAAGCTCAGCGCGCTCGTCGACGTCGCCCAGCAGTCGGTCGTCCTCGACGAGGGGTGGGACCTGCTCGCGTTCGCCCAGCAGGCCTCCGGGATCGCGGCGGGCAGCATCGAGTTCGTCACCATCCCGACCGGCGGAGTCACGACCAACCAGCGCGGCAGCGTCGTGCAGATCGACCCGCACCAGGTCCGCACCTTCGTCACCGGGCGCACCGCAGCGCAGGAGGAGGCGGGAAAACAGGCTCGGGAGGGCACCGACGACGCCCGGAAGCCCACGGCCGCTCCGCTCGACGTCGAGGCGCACCGCTACGTCGTGCACGTCCGCAACGGGTCGGGGGCGAACGGGCTCGCGGCCGGGATGCTCGACCAGCTCGTCGGGCTCGGCTTCCTGCGCGGAACGGTGGACAACACGGCGGCCACCCCCACATCGGTGGTCCGCCACAGCGACGCGGACGTTGCAGCGGATGCCGTGGCCGTCCGGTTCGGCGACATGGCCGTCGAGCAGAACACCACCGTGCCCTCCGGGCACCTGGAGGTGGTGCTCGGTGCCGACGCCCCCGGGCTGGTCCCCGCGACGCCGCCTCCGTCCGAGCGGAGCTCGACGGAGACGGGCGTACCGTGCGTCGACTGACCGTTCCCCTGAGCTGACGAAGGCTCTCCCGTGACCCTCACCGACGCCCTGCTCGCGCCCTACCTGGGAGGCGCCTCTGCCGCGCGGCCGCTGCTCACCTACTACGACGACGCCTCGGGCGAACGTATCGAGCTGTCCGGGACGACCACAGCCAACTGGGCCGCGAAGGCCGCCAACCTGCTGCGCGACGAGTGCGACGTCGAACTCGGCACGCCGCTCGCCGTGCTCTTGCCGGCGCACTGGCAGACCGCGACGGTGCTGCTGGCCGCGTGGTGGTGCGGAGCGGAGGTGGTGACCGAGCCGCAGGCAGCGGACTGGGTGCTGTGCGACAGCGGGCGCGTCGACCTCGCCCTGGCCGCCGCGCCTGCGGGGGGCGTGGTGGCGCTCTCGCTCGACGCGTTCGGGCGGGGTATCCCGGGGTTGCCGGCGGGCGTGGTCGACTTCGCGCCCGAGGTGCGGCTGCACGGCGACGAGTTCGTCCGCGAGCCGATGCCGGACACGGCGCCTGCCCTGGCCGGCGGGACCGTGGCGGAGGTGCTGGCGGACGCGCGGGCCCGGGCCGCGGAGCGGGGTCTCCACGCGGGCGACCGGGTCCTGTCGACCCTTGAGTGGGGCACGCTGGACGGGGTGGCCGACGGCCTGCTCGCGGTGCTGGCGGCCGGCGCATCCCTGGTGCAGTGCCGGAACGTGGACGCAGCGGCGCTGGACCGGCGCGCGGCCGCCGAGAAGGTGACCGTCCGTCTGTGCTGACGCGCAACGAACCGAGCGAACGCGGCGTTGGCTCGGTCGAGCGCAGCCAACGCCGCGGTCGCTCCATCCGGCCTCAGCGTGGTGGCACCAGCCACGTCACCTGTGGATCTCCGCCTTGTTCCGCCGCGGGGTTGATCCACAGGACACGCGCTAGCCTGCGCGCGTGGCCGAGTCGCGGGCGCGGGACCGGTGGGTCGCGCGCCAGGTGCACCCGCTCGACGATCGGGCCGTGCTCGCCGACGTCGACCGGGTGTTCGTCACCGCCCACCCGGCCGAACCGACCGTCCCCGTGCTGCTGCGCGCGGGGGACGTCGCGCTTCGGGCCTGGATGGCCGACGCTCGTGCGGTCGACGACGTTCCGACCGGCCGCCTGCGCCGACTGATGACGGAGCGCCTGCGGGAGCGTCTGCCGGCCGATCCGGACGGCGAGCTGCACGCCGCCGTGACCGCCGCGGCCGTCGTCGCCGCTGTGGAGCTGGCGTTCGGGCAGTGGCTCGCGGCCGGAGCGTCGCCGGGCGACGTCGCCGAGTGCCGAGCGCGGTGGCATGCGGTGGTTCCCCTGCTCCCACCCGAGCCGTGATCCTGGTCCGGACATGCGTGAACCCCGGGCCGCACGAGCGTGCGCGCGCCGAGCTGGACGGGCTCGGGCCCGGGGTTCACGGGCGACTGCCTGGGATTCGCCGGCACCACATACCGGCTTCCACGGGGCCGTCGGAGATCAACGTCCGGTGGTGCTAGCGGACAGCCACCTCACGAGTCCTGTAGCTATGCAACGTCGGACCACCTCCTCTCACGTGTAGCCCCAACCTACGCCCGCGCCCCGAGGCCACGCCACGGGAATCCGACGAAGATCACACGCGTGGTGCGCGGCGCGCCTTTCCGGCCGCCTCGCGCAGCGCCGCGTCCTTCTGCAGGACCGAGCGCTCCAGCCCCGCCTGGAACGTGCGCATCCGCTCCCGCAGCCCGGCGTCGGCCGCGGCCAGGATCCGGACCGCCAGCAGGCCGGCGTTGCGCGCTCCGCCGACCGCGACCGTGGCCACCGGCACCCCCGCCGGCATCTGCACGATCGAGAGCAGCGAGTCGAGCCCGTCGAGCGTCGCGAGCGGGACCGGAACGCCGATCACCGGGAGCGGCGTCGCCGCCGCGACCATGCCCGGGAGGTGCGCTGCGCCGCCGGCCCCCGCAACGATCACGCGCAGCCCGCGCTCCGCCGCCGTCGCGGCGTAGTCCAGCATCCGCTGCGGGGTGCGGTGCGCCGAGTACACCCCCACCTCGTACGGCACGTCGAACTCGGCCAGCGCCTCGGCAGCGGCCGACATCACGGGCCAGTCCGAGTCGCTGCCCATGATCACGGCCACGAGCGGTTCAGGCACGGAACACCTCCCGGGTGCGGGCCGCGTCGGGACCATACGGGGACCAGCCGTCCGCCCACTCCCCTGTCGACAGCCAGCTCGCCGCGAGCGCCGCCCGCGCCCGCACCTCCTCCAGCCGGGCACCCAACGCCGTCACGTGCCCGACCTTGCGCGCCGGCCGCTCGGCCTTGCCGTAGAGGTGCACCTTGACGTCCGGGAACCGGCCGAACAGGTGGTGGCAGCGCTCGTCGAGTGGCACGGCGACGGGCGTCGCGGCGCCGAGCACGTTCGCCATCACCGCCACGGGTGCCGTCGGCTCGGTGGCGCCGAGCGGGTAGTCCAGCACGGCGCGAAGGTGTTGCTCGAACTGCGAGGTGCGAGCGCCCTCGATCGTCCAGTGCCCCGAGTTGTGCGGACGCATAGCCAGCTCGTTGACCACGAGCCCGGCTGCGGTGCCGTCGGTGTCGAACAGCTCGACGGCCAGCAGTCCGGTCACGTCGAGCCGGTCGGCGATCCGCAGCGCGAGCTGTTGGGCGGCTGCGACCGTCGTCGGGTCCAGGTCCGGGGCGGGTGCGAGGACCTCGACGCACTGGCCGTCGCGCTGGACCGTCTCCACCACCGGCCAGGCCGCGGCCTGCCCGTGCGGCGAGCGCGCCACCTGCACGGCCAGCTCCCGGCGCATCGACACCGCCTGCTCGGCCATCAGCGGTGTCCCGGCGGCGAGCAGCTCCGCCACGAGCGCGGGGTCCGGTCCGTCGAGCAGCCACACCCCGCGCCCGTCGTACCCGCCGCGCACCGCCTTGAGCACCGTCGGCCAGCCGGTCCGTCGCGCGAGAGCGTCGACGTCTGCCGGGGAGCGGACCTCGGCGTACGCCGGCATGCGCGCCAGGCCCTCGAGCGCGCGCCGCATCACGAGCTTGTCCTGGGCGTGCACGAGCGCGTCCGGTCCCGGCCGAACGACGACGCCTTCGGCCGTCAGCGCGCGGAGCAGCTCGTTCGGGACGCCCTCGTGGTCGAACGTGACGGCGTCGGCACCCCGGGCGAGCCCGCGCAGGGCCTCGAGGTCGTCGGGCGCACCGAGGTGCACGTCCGCGCAGACCAGCGCGGCGGGGTCGCTGGCCGCCGTAGCGAGCACGCGCAGTGACTGACCCAGCGCGATCGCGGCCTGATGGGTCATGCGCGCGAGCTGGCCCGCGCCGACCATCGCCACGACGGGCAGGCGGTCCGGAGGCGCCGCGGGAACGTCCACGGTGTACGGACGTTACGGCGCTCGACACGATCAGGCACTGCGGCCCGGTCACGGGCCGGGGTGCGCACTCTGGCACGATTGATCGGGTGGTCGTTGTCGAACGGGTGCTGTCGAGCATTCCTCAGCCCTACCGCGCTATCGCGATCAAGCACCGTGAGCTGGTGAAGTTTGCGCTGGTCGGCGGCACGACCTGGGTGATCGACACGGCCGTCTTCCTGGTGCTCAAGAGCACCGTGCTCGAACCGAAGCCGCTCACCGCCAAGATCATCGCGGTGCTCATGGCGACGATCGTGTCCTATGTGCTCAACCGCGAGTGGAGCTTCCGTACCCGTGGTGGCCGGGAGCGCCACCACGAGGCTGCGCTGTTCTTCCTGATCAGCGGGGTCGGGGTGGCCGTCTACAGCGCTCCGCTGGCCGTCTCACGCTACGTGCTCGACCTGCAGGTGCCTGCCGTGAGCCTGCTGTCCCAGAACGTCGCCGACTTCGTCAGCGGCCAGATCATCGGCGTCCTCGCGGGCATGGCGTTCCGCTGGTGGGCGTTCCGGCGCTTCGTCTTTCCCCATCAGGACGTGCGCCGCCAGGTGCCGAACGTCCGGGCCTGACCTCAGCGCGGCGTTGCCGCCGGCCGTGGGGCCGGAACGACGTCGTCTGCCCGGGCCGCGGGCAGGAAGATCGTGAAGACCGGCGGCCGGGCCCGCGACAGCTCCAGCCTGCCGCCGTCCGCCTCCACAAGCGCCCGCGCGAGGGCCAGCCCGAGCCCGGTGGACGAGCCGACCGACACCCCTCGGTCGAACACGTACGGGACGAGCTCCTCGGGCACCCCGGTGCCGGCGTCGGCGACCTCGATCTGCAGGCCGCGGTCCGTTGCGCGCGCGATGATCGTGACGGTGCCGCCGCCGTGCTGCACGGCGTTCTCGAGCAACGCGCCCATCGCCTCGCGGACGCGCATGGGCGTCACCCGGGCCAGCAACCCGCTGGGGACGCGTACCTTCAGCGCTCGCCCGGAGGCCCGCAGCCGGGGGAGCCACTCCTCGATGACGGCGCCGACGGCGTCGCGCAGGTCGGTCGGCTCCGCCCCGGCGGCGCGCGCGGCGCGGGCGGCCTGCAGCAGCTCGTCGACCACGCCGGAGAGGCGTTCGGCCTGCTCGAGTGCGGCGTCGGCCTCCCGCCGGACGTCGGGGTCGGGGTGGGTGGACAGCTCGTCCAGGCGAAGGCGCAACGCGGTCAGCCGGCTGCGCATCTGGTGCGACACGTCGCCGACGAGGTCGCGCTCGCGCTGGACCAGTTCGGCGAGCGCGGCGGCGGAGGTGTCGAGCACGTCGGAAACCCGGTCCAGCTCGGCGATCCGGTGGCGGTGGGGCGCCGAGCGGAAGTCGCCTGCCCCGAGCCGGGCCGCGCGGTCCGCGACGTCGCTCAGCGGCTCGGCCAGCCGTCGGGCCGTGACGGTGGCGACCACCGCGCCCGTGCCGACCGACAGCACGATGAGCAGCAGCACGACCAGCGTGACCTGCAGCTGCTCGGTGCGCAGCATCATGCGCGGCTCAGCCAGCGTGATCACCGCACCGGGCCAGACCGGCAGGGTCTCGACGACGGGGTTCGGCCCCACATCCGTTCCGAGCACCTGTACGGGCCGTCCGGCCTCCTCGAGCGTCAGCCGCCCCTGGGAGGGCACGGCCAGCGCGAGCGCGCCCCGGTCGACGGTCTCGAACGAGCCGGGCCCCTCGAACCGGGTGGCGACCTGCTCGAGCCGGTCGAGCAGGTCGGCGCGCATGAAGTCCTCGACCAGGCGCCAGGTCGTGATCGCCAGCGGCACCCCGAGCACGAGCGCGGTGATCGTGACGACGAGCAGCGTGGACTGCAGGATGCGGCGGCGCACGGCGCGGGTCAGTCGAGGTTGAAGCGGAAGCCGACGCCCCGCACGGTCGCGATGCGGCGCTCGCCGCCGATCTTGCGCCGCAGCCAGGACATGTGCATGTCGAGCGTCTTCGACGTCTTGAGGTCGGGGTCGTTCCACACCTCGCGCAGGATCTCCTCGCGGGTGACGACCTGACCGGCGCGCAGCATCAGCACCCGTAGCAGCTCGAACTCCTTGTTCGCGAGGCCCACCTCGGTCCCCTCGACGAGCACCCGACGCCCCGACAGCTCCATCCGCACACCGCCGACGTCGACGGTCTCCGGGGTCAGCCGTCGCAACAGCGCCCGGACGCGGGCCAGCAACTCCGCGAGGCGGAACGGCTTCCCGACGTAGTCGTCGGCGCCCGCGTCGAGGCCGACGACGAAATCGACCTCGTCCGTGCGTGCGGTGAGCATCAGGACGGGGAGGTCCGGGAAGTTGACGCGCAGTCGGCGGCAGACCTCCAGCCCGTCCATTCGCGGAAGTCCGAGGTCCAGCACGAGCAGGTCGACGGGGCCGACCCGGACACGTTCCAGCGCGTTGACCCCGTCCGACTCGACCGCGACCGAGTACCCCTCCCGCTCGAGCGCCCGCGACAACGGCTCGGCGATCGCCGGGTCGTCTTCGGCGAGCAGGACCGTCGTCACGGGAGCGAGCCTATCGCCGGCAGGTCAACCCCCTACCGCCAATCCTCACCCCGCGCGAGTCGCTACGCCGTGACGCGCGAGTCGACGGTTTTCGGCGCGCGAGTCGACGGATCTCGGCGTGCGCACCAGAAACGGTCGACTCGCGCGCTCATTCGTAGCGACTCGCGCGGGGAATCGTGTCGGGTCGGGCGGGCTGGCGAGGTGGGAGGCTGGCCGGCGTGGCTGCCGCCGATGCCGTAACCGACCCCGTGCCCGACGACCGGGCCGACGACCTGGCGCTCGCCCTGCGCCTCGCCGACACCGCCGACGCGATCACGATCACCCGGTTCCGCGCCGCGGACCTGCGGGTCGCGCACAAGCCCGACCGCACCCCCGTGACCGACGCCGACACCGCCACCGAAGACGCGCTGCGCAGCGTGCTGGGGACCGAGCGGGCCGGTGACGCCGTGCTCGGCGAGGAGCGCGGCGGCTGTGTCCCGGAGAGCGGCCGCGGGTGGGTGCTCGACCCGATCGACGGCACCAAGAACTTCTCGCGCGGCGTGCCGGCGTGGGCGACGCTGATCGCGCTCACCGTGCACGGACGGGCGGTGGTCGGGGTCGCGAGCGCTCCCGCGCTGCGACGCCGCTGGTGGGCCGCCGAGGGCCGGGGAGCCTGGATGTCCGAGGCGGGCGGGCCGCCGCGCCGCATCACCGTGTCCGGTGTGACCGACCTCGGCGACGCCTACCTGTCCACCACCGACTTCCGCACCTTCGCGCAGGCGGGCGACCTGCAGCGCTGGCTCGCGCTCGGTGACGCCTGCTGGGAGACGCGGGCGTTCGGCGACTTCTGGCAGCACTGCCTCGTCGCCGAGGGCGTCATCGATCTGGCCGTCGACCGCACCGCGAGCACCTGGGACCTGGCCGCGCTTCTCCCGATCGTCGCCGAGGCGGGCGGACGGCTGACCGACTTCGCGGGAGCGAACACGTACGCCGGTGGCAGCGCCGTCACCTCGAACGGCGCCGTCCACGACGCCGCGCTGGCCGTACTGCGCCGCTGATCAGCAGGGTCAGCGGTGGTTCGACGGAACGCGGTCGTCGCGGTCGGCCGGGCGTACGTGCACGACGTCGCCCGCCGCAATCGCCCGCCGCTGCCCGTCCGCACCGAGCACCAGGAGCCGCCCGTCGTCGTCGACGTCTTCGGCCCAGCCCGCCACGGTCATGCCCCCGGGTAGCTCGACCCGCACCTGCGCGCCGAGGCTGCCGCACGCCTCGCGGTAGTCCGCCCGCAGCCGGTCCGCTTCGGGATCGCCTCCCGCGGCCCGCCACGCCGACTCCCGCTCCGCCAGCCGGGTGAGCATCGCGATCAGCAACGCGTTGCGGTCCAGCCCGGCCGCCCCCTCGGCGGCGAGCGACGTCGCGCCGTCCGGCAGGTCGTCGCGGGCACCGCCGACGTTCACCCCGACACCGAGGACGACCGCGGTGCCGTCTGGCCCGGTCGTCGCCTCGGCCAGGATGCCGGCGGCCTTGCGTTGCTCCGCCCCGAGCAGCAGGTCGTTCGGCCACTTGAGGCAGACACGCACCGGCACGAGATCCCGCACCACGTCGTGCAGTGCCAAACCGGCGACCAACGACAGCCACCCGTAGCGGTCCGGCGACACCTCGGCCGGACGCAGCAGCACGCTGACGGCGAGCCCCGTGCTCGGCGGCGTCACCCAGTGGCGCCCCAGCCTGCCCCGCCCCGCATCCTGCTGTTCGGCGACCAGCACGGAACGGTCCGGAGCACCCGCCGCGGCGGCCGCCAGCAGCTCGGCGTTCGACGAGCCGACCCGCTCGACGACGTCCAGGCGCGCCCACGGCCCGGCCGGGGCGACCAGCGCCGTCCGCAGGGCAGGCGCGTCCCACGGGACGGTGCGCGAGCGGGTCGGCTGGTCCATCGGGCGGACCGTACCGGGATCCCGGCCGGACGCGCGGCCGATCGCGGTCAACGGCCCCTGCGGATCGCCCGGCGTGTCCGGAAAGCCACTTTCGGGACGCGAGACGTCGGGAAAGTGGCTGTCAGGTCGCGGCCGTCCAGGCGCTGCCCCTCCGCCCAGCCAGGCGCGTGCCTGAAGAAGCGGGCGAGCCTGGCGGCCCGGGATGTACGACAACCGGAACGTGAGGCGCGCCGCTCCGCGGTAGCTGGTGTTCCTTCGCTGGCTAAGGTCCGCCCATGAGCACGTGCAGCGAGGCAGGGAGCGCGCACCCGTGAGCGCCGCCGGCGAACCGATCCGCGACGCCTCCGGGGCCGCTGCCGACGAGCCCGACCAGCACACCACCGCCGGCAAGCTCGCCGACCTCTACCGCCGCTTCGACGACGCCGTGCACGCCGGCAGCGCCGCCGCCGTCGAGCGCCAGCACGCCAAGGGCCGCCAGACCGCCCGCGAGCGGATCGACGCGCTGCTCGACCCCGGCTCGTTCGTCGAGCTCGACGCGCTGGTCCGGCACCGCTCCACGAACTTCGGCATGCAGGACAAGCGTCCCTTCGGCGACGGGGTCGTCACCGGCACGGGCACCATCGACAGCCGGCCGGTCGCGGTGTTCAGCCAGGACGCGACGGTCTTCGGCGGCTCGCTCGGCGAGGTCTACGGCGAGAAGATCATCAAGGTGATGGACCTCGCGCTCAAGACCGGCTGCCCGATGATCGGCATCAACGACGGCGGCGGCGCGCGCATCCAGGAGGGCGTGGTCGCGCTCGGCCTCTACGGCGAGATCTTCATCCGCAACGTGCGCAGCTCCGGCGTCGTGCCGCAGATCTCGCTGATCATGGGTGCGTGCGCGGGCGGGGCCGTCTACTCGCCGGCGATGACCGACTTCACCGTGATGGTCGACCACACCAGCCACATGTTCATCACCGGACCCGACGTGATCAAGACGGTGACCGGCGAAGACGTCGACTTCGAGCAGCTCGGCGGGGGCCGCGCGCACAACACGAAGAGCGGCGTGGCCCACCACCTGGCCGAGGACGAGGCCGACGCGATCTCCTACGTCAAGGAGCTGCTGTCGTTCCTGCCGAGCAACAACCTGTCCGAGCCGCCGTCGTTCCCCGCACCGGAACCGACCGCGGGAGCCATCACCGACGGGCTGACCGACACCGACCGCGAGCTCGACACGATCGTC
>JAQSWF010000033.1 GCA_029266775.1 Pseudonocardia sp. | reverse complement strand
CGGCTCCGGGTGCGCAGCCGCCGTCGATGTGGGCGATCCGGCGATGCCCGAGGGAGACGAGGTGGTCGACAGCCTGGCACAGCCCCTCGTCGTCGGCCGTCCGAACGACGTCGAGATCCCGGTGGCGGGCCGCGCGCGCCACGACCACGACGGGGAGGCGGGTGGCGAGCTGGGCGAGCGACGAGGTCGGCGCCTGCGGGCCGTGCAGGATGAGTGCCTCGCAGCGGTCCTGCACGAGGCTTGCGACGGCCCGCTGCTCGTCACGAGCGGGGGTGACGGCGCTGAGCGCCAGCTCGTAGCCGGCCCGATCAGCCGCGGTGTAGAGGCCGCTGACGAGGTCGCCGTGGAAGGCGTGCTGCACTCCGAACACGACGCCGAGCAGCCGGCTCCGGCTGCTGCGCAGCAGCCGTGCCCGGGAGTCGGGGCGGTAGCCCAGCTCGTCCGCAGCCTGCAGGACCCGCCGCCGCGACTCCATGCTCGCACCGGGGATCACGCATGACGATCGACACCAGGGCGACGGAGACGCCGGCCAGCGCCGCGACGTCGGCGAGGGTGGGCCGCCGGCCGCGGCCCGGCACGCGGGTCACGACTGCACCGTATCAGCGCCTCCTTAGAACGTTCTAGGGACAGTGGCTTGACACTGAGGGAGATCGTGCCGCACGCTGCGCAAAGCTATAGAACGTTCTAGAACCGGGAGGAACGGATGAGTACCATCGGCGTGGCCCTGATCGGATCGGGGCGGATGGGCGCGTTCCACGCCGAGACGCTCGCGCGGCGGGTGCCCCGAGCGCGCCTCGCGGCAATCGCCGACCCGGCGCGCGGCGCCGCCGAGCGCCTCGCTGCCGCGCTGGGCGTGCAGACCAGCTACACCGATCCGGCTGAGGCCTTCGCCGACCCCGCCGTGGACGCGGTCGTGATCGCGGCGCCTGCCCGGTTCCACGCCGATCTCGTCGTGGCCGCCGCGGCGGCGGGCAAGGCGGTGTTCTGCGAGAAGCCGATGGCGCTCACCCTCGCCGACGCGGACCGGGCGACCGACGCCGCCCGCGCCGGGCGTGATTCTCCAGGTGGGATTCAACCGCCGCTTCGCCCCGGACTGGCAGGCCGCCCGCGCGCTGCTCGACGACGGCACGCTCGGCACCACCCGGCTCATCCGGTCGGTCACCCGCGACCCCGGCGGCTTCAACCCGGTCAACGTGCCGCCGGCCACGATCTTCAACGAGACCCTGATCCACGACTTCGACGCGCTGCGGTTCCTCAATCCGGCCGCCGAGGCCGTCGAGGTCTACGCCACGGCGGACGCGCTGGTGGCACCGGCCTACCGGGAGCAGGGGCTGCTCGACAGCGCCGTTGTCGTGGTGCGGTTCGACAACGGCGCCCGGGGCGTCGCCGAGGCGTGCTTCGAGGCCGCGTACGGATACGACGTGCGGGGCGAGGTGTTCGGCTCCGGTGGCATCGCCACCATGGGCGACGGTCGCCGGACCGGCATGGTGTTCTCCGGAGCCGGCGGCCGAACCGTGGACACCGCGCGCAGCGACCAGGAGCTCCTCGCCAGTGCCTACGTCGCCGAGCTGGCCGCGTTCGTCGACGCCGTACGCGCCGGCACGCCGGCCTTGGTCGGCGGCGAGGATGCCCGCGCCGCGCTCGCGATCGCGCTGGCGGCAGCGCAGTCCGTGCGCGACGGGCGGCCCGTGCTGATCGAGGAGGTCGGCACGTGAGGCTCGCGGTGTGCGCGGAGATGGTGTTCCGCGACCTGCCCGTCCAGGAGCGCGTCCGGCGCATCGCGGACCTCGGGTTCGAGGTCGAGATCTGGGACTGGACCACCAAGGACCTCGCCGCGCTGGCGTCGACCGGCGCGACGTTCTCGTCGATGACCGGCTACGTCGAGGGCACCCTGGCCGACCCCGACGGAGCCGCCGCGTTGCTGCGCACGGCCGAGCAGTCCCTGCGTGCTGCCGAGGAGCTGGACTGCCCGCGGCTCAACGTGCACGGCACCGGCCTGGACGACCGCGGGCTGCCCGTCGTCGCCTCGCCCGTCGTGACGCCCGGGATGTGGCTGACGGCCGCACGGACCCTCGAGCGGCTGGCCCGGCTCGGCGAGCGGGCCGGGCGGGTGTTCACGCTGGAGAACCTCAACACCCGGTCGACCACGCTGGCGTGCCGTTCGCCACGGCGGCGGACACGCTGGCGCTGGTCGAAGCGGTCGGTCATCCGCATGTGCGGCTCAACCTCGACCTCTACCATGCCCAGATCGGCGAGGGGAACCTGATCCAGCTGGTCGAGCGGGCGCTGCCGGTCGTCGGCGAGATCCAGGTCGCGGACGTGCCCGGCCGCTGCGAGCCGGGCACCGGCGAGATCAACTACCCGGCCGTTGCGGCCGCACTGCAGAGGCTCGGCTACACCGGCGTCGTCGGGCTGGAGGCGTGGGCGTCGCGCGAGTCGACGGAGGCGCTGGAACGGTTCCGCGCGGCGTTCACGGTGGACGCCACCTCCGGCTGACCCGCCGGTCCACGCCGCGCGAACCGCAGCACGCGGAGCACGAACCGGGGCGCGACCAGCGCCTCGGTCCGGCGAACGAGGGCGAGCACCTCGTTCATCCTCAGCGCGACCGCGTCGTCGTGCTGCGCGGCGGTGCCGGCCAAGGCCAGGTACCAGTTGAGGAGGTCGGTTCCGACGGGCGGGGTCCGGACGTCCCGTCGTAGACGAAATCCCCACCGACGGCGATCGACCACGGCGCGGCCAGGGTGCGCCCCGCGGCGCGGAAGTAGCGGCGGGCGAAGCGGCGGGACACGCGACCGGTGCGGTCGAGTGATGCGCCGAGGGCCCTCGCCTGCATCGCCGCCGCCGTCATCCCCTGCCCGTAGATCGGGTCGAAGCTGCACACCGCGTCGCCGAGGGGCACCCAGCCGACTGGGAACCGGCGCAGGCGCTCGACGTGACGCCGCTGGTTCGTGGGGAACCGGTGCGTCACCGGTTCACCGAGGGGCTCTGACGCCGCCATGAGCTCGGCGATCACCGGCGATGGGAACGAGCGGGCGTAGGCGAGCCGGTCTGTCTCCGCGAGCGGTGGCGTCTCCCCGTTGAGTCCGGTGAGTCCGGTGAGCAGCACGATCCACCGGTCGCCCTCCAGCGGCAGCGCCGTCGCGAGCCGCTTGGCGGCGGGCTCGTCGACCACCACGGCGGCGCCCCAGCCCGGGTCGACGCCGTCCCGTCGGTAGATCTGCGAGACGTAGCGGGTGTCGATCTCGACGACAGATGTCGGCGGTGCCGGGTACCCGAGCTCGGCCAGCCAGGCCAGGCTCCGCGCACCGCGGCCGGTCGCGTCGACGACGAGGTCGCCCGCGAGACTGCTCCCGTCCTGGAGCCGCACGCCCGTGACGCGCGTGCCGGCGGCGTCGGTGGCGAGGCCGGCCACGGTCGTGCGGTCACGGATCCGGACCGGCGCGAGCGCCTCGACCCGCTTCCGGACGGTCCGCTCCAGCAGGGGACGCGACATCGCGGGGCCGTGCAAGGTCGAGCGGGGTCGCCGCGTCACGCCACCGCCTTGGTGCCAGTAGATGTCGGCGCTGAGGTCGAGGTCGACGGCGCCCATCGCACGTAGCTCGCCGACGATGCCCGGGAACCACGCTTCGAGGAGCCGCGCTCCGGCGACCAGCAGCAGATGGGGCTGGCGGCCCTGCGGCACCCGGTCACGCGGCTCAGCCCCGCCGGGCAGGGTGTCCCCGGTCGAGCAGGAGCACGGAGTCGAACCGGTCAGCGAGCACGCGAGCCGCGCACAGGCCGGCCATGCTCGCCCCGACCACGATGGCGGTACCGCCGATGTGCGAGGCGGCAGTGGGCTCGGTCATCGCCGCCCTCCTCTCCCGGTCCAGCGTCGCAGATGGCGACGTGCACGGGATATGGAGACGCCGAGACCACGGATTGATGCGGACGTGCAGCGCGACCCTCGCGGGACCGGAGCGTTCGCCGGAAGTGAGGGCGTCAGCCCTGCTTCACGTCCAGTTCCTTGTTGTCGAAGATGCTGTTGCCGCCCGACGGGTCTTGCGGGGTGCCCTTGAGCATCACGCCTGTCTTGTTCGCCCAGATGGTGTTCCCGGCCATGGCGAACGGACCGTCGCTGTCGACGTAGACCCCGTAGCGGGCGTTCTCACCGATCACGTTGTCGCGCACGTCGGTCTGCGTGGCCTCGCTGACCAGCCGCAGCCCGTCCTGCTGGTTGCCGCGGACGTCGTTGCCCTCGACGACGTTGTCCTTGCTGGTCTGGCCGATGCCGATGCCGGACTCGGTGTTGTCGTAGACCCGGTTCGTGCGGACGGTGTTGTTGTGCGACTCGTTGACGTTGATGCCCTGCGCGGCGTTGGCGAACGTCTCGTTGCCCTCGATGAGGTTCCGGTCCGAGTGCAGGTACAGCACGATCCCGTGGTGCTGGTTGCGGAAGACCACGTTGTCGCGGACGACGCTGTCCGTGCAGTCTTCCGCGAGGATGATGCCGTGCTTGCCGTTGTCGTGGACGAGGTTGCGCTCGATCGTCAGGTTGTGTGAGCCGGTGTGCGGGTCGATGCCGTAGAGGATGTTGTTCCGGACTTCGTTGTCGCTGATCGTAAGGCCGCCGACGTCGAAGGAGTACATCCCGAAGTAGAGGTTCGTGACGAGGCTGTTCGTGAGGTGCCCGCCGCTCCCCTCGGTACGCCAGGAGAGGCCGTAGGACTCGACATCACCGAAGCCGAGGTAGTGCAACTCCGAGCGGTCGACCGTCATCTGCGCGCCGTCCCGGGCCAGCAGGAAGGCACGGCCTTCGACGTAGTCCTCGTCGACCGTGCCCTTGCTGTCGTCCCACGACGTCACACACGTGCCGTTCAGGTCGAGTCCACCACCGAGGATCTTGACGGACGCGAAACCTGTCGCGTCGCTGCGCAGCTTGAGCCACCGCACCTCCGGTGCCGTGACCTTCAGAGAGGCGCCTTGGGTGACCTCGATGGTCTTGCCGAGCAGCCACTCGCCCGGGGCCACCTCGCGCAGCATGTCCGGATCGCTCAATCGCTCGCTCAGGGCGGTGAGGCTGACGTTCTGACCGCCGCTCAGCACGATCTTGTCGCCGGCGGCGTCGAACCGCGCCGCCAGACCCGCGGGCGGCCGCTCGCTCACCGGGGAGCCCTGTGCGGCCTCGCGGGTGCAGGGCTTGACCGCGTCCGTGTTCGTCGCCGCGGGCAGCTCGCGGCGGACCAGCGCCTCCGGCGGGGCCGCACCGCACGCGGTGAGCAGCAGCCCGGCTGCAGCCGTCAGGACCGCGACTCGGGCCAACCGGCGCATTTTCGTCACGTTCATCGAGAGATCCCTCACGCTGTCGCCGGAAGCCTGGGCGCGGGCCTGCGCCGCAAGCCGCCGTAGCGACGGGAACGGGCCGAGTGCATTCCCTCGAGCACGAGCGCCAGGATGATCAATGGGACGCCGATCGCGCCGAGCAGGTTGATCGCCGGCAGGCTCAGGTCGTTGCCCACGCCCTCCGGGCTCAGGACGCCGCGGACGGCCTCGAAGGCGTGCACCCGCGAGTTGTTCAGCAGGACCGGGCTGCCCTCGGCGACGTTCATGCCGACGGCTACTGCGTCGACGGCGACGTTGTCGATCGTGACCTGCTCGGTGGTGCGCGCCCGGATTCCCTCGTTCGAGAGGCTGATCGTGGTGCCGCTGATCGTGGTCGCCGCGGACGCGTCGATCCCGGTGAGCCCGCCGTTGATGCGCCCGCCCTGGATCTGCATGCCGGGGGAGAAGTTGCGGATGGCGTCGTTCGCCACACCGTCGGCGACGAGGTCGGTGACGACCACACCCTCGGTGCCCGCTGTGGTGACCAGGCCGTCCTGACCGCCGGTGAGCTTGAGCCGTGTCGCCGCGACGTTGCCCGCGCCGCGTTCGACCCGGACTCCCGTGCGCCCGTCGTTGACGGCCACGTCGTTGAGGACGACGTCATGGCCGCCGATCGCGACCCCGGCGACTCGGGCGCCGTCGATCGTGGAGTTCGCCATCTGGAACCCCTTGGTGGTCTTCTCCACCACCACGCCGCGTCGGCCGCCGTTGACGGTGATGTTCTCCAGCTTCGCGTTGGTCGAGTACACGTGGAAGAACAGCCCGATGGGCTGGTCCTGCGTGGTGATGTCGCGGATCACGCAGTCCGCGCACCGGTTGATCCGCAAGCCCCCCGCGCCGTCACCGGTGGTCGTGATCCCGCGCACCACCAGCTTGTTCTGGGCGGCTGCGACGATGCCGTACGAGTGGTTGCCGGACGTGGTGATCCCCGTGATCGGACGGTCCGTGCTCGGGCCGACGACCTGGACGCCGTTGGCGCCGTTGCGCTCGGCCGAGACCCCCGAGAACCGCGTGCCCTTGTCCGCCTGCAGGACCAGGCCGTCCGACCACGACTCGGCGATCGTCACGCCGTCCAGGCGCACGTTGCGCGACGCGGACAGCTCGACGCCTGTCGTACTGCGCAGCACGGAGGTGCGCACCAGCGCCCCGGTGCTGTCGGTGTTGTAGGAGATGCCCGGCTCGCCCTTGTCGGCACCGATCGGCTGGACGCCCAGGTCGCTCAGCGTGGAGTCGCTGGCGTCGAAGCGTCCGCGTGCAGCTACCACGATGTACGGACGGCCGGGGGCGTTCGCCGCGAGCGGCTGCCCGTCGTCGCCGACGGACGTGACCGTGACGCCCTTGATGGTCATCCGGCCGCTACCCGTGTAGAGGAAGGACGCCTTGCTCGGCGAGTTCCCGCCCCCCAGTTGCAGCGTCTTCACGCCGCTGATGTCGAAGACGGCGCCCGTCGTGAGCACGACGGCGGCGTTGAGCTTGGCGGTGTCGCCCTCGATCGAGAGGAACGAGCTCGGCGCGATCCGGCTCAGGGCCTCCAGGCTGAGGGGGCCCGAGTGCGGGGTGCGGTTGTTGAGCTGGCCACCGGTGATGGTGTCGACGTTGTTCTGCCGGACGATGATCAGCTTGTTCGGCCGGCCCCGCTTGTCCCACGTCGCCCGCGCCTGCGCCGCTGCTCGTGCGGCCTGCTCGGCCGCCTTCCGCGCGCGCTCCTCCTCCTTGAGCCGCTTCTCCTCGGCCTCCCGGGCGGCCTCGGCCGCCTTCTTCTCGGCCTCGGCCTGCGCCTCCGCGGCTTCGCGCTCGGCCTCGGCGCGCTCCTGCGCCTCCCGCTGGGCGCGGAGCTGCTCGGCAATCGCGTCGGCCTGCTGCTGCGCGGCGCCGCCGGCCCCGCCACCGACTTGCCCGCCGCCGGTCTGACCACCGCCAGACTCCGTCCCGCCCGACCCGGTGCCGCCGGATCCCGTACCTCCCGAGCCGGTGCCGGTACCGGTACCGGCGGTGCCGGTCGCGCCACCCAGCTGCGCCGACGCCAATGCCGCCGGCGCCGCCGAAGCGACTCCGACGGCACCGATCGGCGCTGCGAGGCCCAGCAGCGTTGCAGCGGTCGCGCCGGCCAGTAGCCGTCGCAACCACCGCCTGCTCGGGGAGGAACTCATGCCGGCACTCCTGGGTGTGCGGACCGCCCCGGCGGTAGGGGCCGGGATTGCGGCTGGGGCTTGGGCTGAGGCTGGGGCTGGGGCTGGGGCTGGGGCTGAGGCTGGGAACGCGGAGCGGGGTTCGCGCCGGGCTGGGGGCCGACCTGCGGCCGGGGCGCCGGGCGCGGTGCCGGCCGGGGCGTCGGACGTGGTGCCGGCCGGGGCTCGGGACGAGGCTGCGGCGAAGACGACGGGCGGGCGTGACGGGGTTCCGGCCTGGGTTCCGGCCTCGGCTCCGGTCGAGGCGGGCGAGGCGGCGCCACGGCGACCCGGGACCGGCGCGGCATCGGGGCCGGCACGGGCGCCGGCGCCGGCGGGGCGGTCGGGCGGGCCGGAAGGCGGTGCCGCATCGGCTCGGTGGTCACCTCGGCGTCAGCACCCGCGCCGGCCCCGGCGCGGGCAGTCCGCACGACGGCACCGTTCTCGACGGCCACCTGCCGGGTTAGCCAACGCTGCTTACGGATCGTCAACAGAGCATGGATCTTGATGATCGCCATCACCCACGAGAAGACGAGGTATGCCGGGATGAAGAAGAAGGACGAGGGTCGGCGATAGAGGTGCGGCAGCAGCTTGGCCGAGCGGCTGATCTGCCACCACATCCCAAGCACGGCGACGAAGATCCAGTTCTGAAGCACGATCGCCCACACCATGAAGATCGGCCCGAGCAGGACCGTGAAGCCGCTGACCGCCTTGTCGATCATGGTGTAGGCGAGAAAGGGGTGGCTCCAGACCCACCGGTTCGACAGGGCACGCAGGTCCGACCGCCACGTGTTGCGCGCCCAGCGCAGCCGCTGCTTGCGGAAGACGCGGGGGCTGTCGGGGAACGTCGACCACACCTGCGCGGTGCGCTGCATGTAGGTGAGATGGCCGCGCTCGAGCGTCAGCGTGGTGAGCCGCTTGTCGTCGCCGGACAGGCAGGGCACCCCCCAGAACGTCTCGTGCATGAAATCCTGCTCGATATCCATGAGCACGGACCGGCGGTAGATCGCCGTGCGGCCGGACAAGCAGGACACCGCCTTGCCGAGCAGGCTCTGGCTGGCGTTCTCGTCGAAGTAGCGGTGGTCGAGGAACATGTCCGTGAGCCGGGCGAGCAGCCCCTTGCTGCCGTACACGCTCTGCCGCGTCCCGACCCCGCCGATACGCGGGTCGGCGAACGGTTTGCACACCTCGGCGGCGACGTCGGGCGCCCAGATCGTGTCGGAGTCGACCAGCGCGACCAGGTCGGTCGACGCTGCGTTCCACCCCTTGCGCAGGGCGTCGCGCTTGCCCGGCACGTCCGTGATGAGCACCGTCACCGGGTACCGGGCGGCGATCTCCTGGCAGACCCGGTCGGACTCGTCGATGACGAGAATGATCTCCTCGACCTGGTTCGCCAACCACGACCGGATCGCGGTCTCGAAGATGACCGGATCTTCCTGGTACGTGGGCACCACGATGCTCATCGTCGTGCGGTAATTGTTGACGATGGGCTTGTACATCACCGCCGGGATCCGCCGGACAAGCCAGCAGGACCAGCGAAACAGGCCGAGCACGCCAAGAGGCGTGCCCAGCACGTAGTAGTAGACAGGTAATGTCATGCCCGGTCGGCGCCCGGAACCACCTGCTTGGTGGCCGCCTCCACCTCGTGGCTGACCACCTTCTCCAGGTGCTCGTTGACCTCCACGACGGCCCGCAGCAGCGGCATGTCGACACCGATCTCCTTGGCGTAGCCCAGGAAGCCGCAGGTGTCCTTCGGCAGGCAAACGCCGCCGTACGGGGCGCCGCCACGGATGCCGTACTGCGGGTTGATCGAGCCCTCGGCGGACTTCGCGACCGTGGCGGCGATCGGGTCGAGGTCCAGGCCGACCTCGCGGGCGACCAGCCACATTTCGTTCCAGAAGCTGATCTTTGCCGCGTTGAAGATGTTGTGCGAGCACTTCACGAACTCGGCCTCGGCCGGGTTGGCGAACGTGCGCAGGTCCCCGCCGAACGGCGTGAGCAGCTCGCGAAGGCGCTGCACGGTCTTGGCGTCCCGGCTGGCGATGACGGTCATCCACGGGTTGCGGAAGTCCTCGGCCGCGGACACCGCCCGCAGGAACTCCGGGTTGGAGGCGAGGCCGAAGCCCTCGCCGGCGACGAGACCGGAGTGCTCCTCGATCACCGTGCGGACGAGGCCCTCGGTGGTGCCCGGAGGAACAGTGGAGCGCACCACGACGGTGTGCTGCACCGGCGAGGTGGCGAGCGCCTTGCCGACCGACGTGCTGCCGGCGGTGAACGCCCGCAGGTCGTACTCGTAGCCCGTGTGCGGCGTCGGCAGCGTGAGGAAGATGAAGGACTCGGGCTCACCGGTGAGGTCGAGCTCGGTCCGAACGTCGTGTCCGCGGGCCTCCAGCTCGCGCACGCGGGCGGCCGAGGTATCGATGAACGTGACGTCGTGCCCGGCCGCGAGGAGTCCCTCTCCCGTGGCCGTACCGACTACGCCCGAACCCACGATGAAGATCCTCGACGACTGCATGGGTAGTGACTTCCTTCCCCTTCATGGGCATGTCCCGATGAGGTCCTTCGCCACCCTGTCGAAGGCCTCGGAAGGGCCGTTACTCCGGGGGTATGTGACTCGAAGTGAGCGCTCCACTCCGCACCGTGCACAGCCGCGAGGGGAATCCGCAGGTCACGATGATGTTGCCGGATGGCATCCGTTCAGTTCATCCACGGAGCGCAACAAAGAGATCAACAGTCAGTAACGACGCTGTGATACAGATCACAGGACGGCTTCGGTGTCATTCGGCGCTCGACTATTCCGGTTTCCGTAGGCGCCTTACCGCAATTCGCAGAAAAACGACCGCTTGCCGCTTCTCTCAGCCCGGTCGGCGCACGCCCGGCGTGGCGAACACAACCTCGTCCGCCGCGGTGGTCTATGGGTGCAGCGGACCCCGGAGGGCGTGAAGCCGCGGTGCGCGCCGGGGAACGCCGGGGAGCAGTAATGTCTGAAGCTCCCGTGATGATCTCGTCCGCGGCCGTGCCTCCGTCTCACGCCGAGATCGATCGTGATGGCACCGTCACTGCCACGAGACCGGCAAGGGAGCTGCGCCGTCGTCGTACGCTTCGCGGTGATGGAGCTCTGAGCAGGGAAGACGGCGGGCGACCGCCGTGCCGCTGCGTTGCGAGGCCGTCCTTGGGCGCTCGCCGGAACGGCGTCCGTGCTCGTCGGTCGAGGGTCAACTGCGGGACACGGTCCCGCCCGGCTCGGCGCGCGCCGGCGGGACAGTGGGCCGTGGTCGACGGCGGACGGCGGCACGGTGAACGATGCAGACGCGCCGCGTCGTCGGGCGGCACGCTGGGGGCGTCGGGCGCGGTCACCGGCGGTCGACGCCGATCGCGCAGGGGCCGGCGGCGCGGTGACCGAGCAATTTCCGCGCCGTCCGGCTGTTATCTCCTGCCGCATGACCGACGCTTCTCGCGAACGCTTTTCAGCCGCGTCACGTACCAATCCTGGCGCTTTCGGACCATCGGGGGGGTTGCGCTTCGTGCCGATGTGTGTATCGCGGCCAACTGCGTCCGGCCGGCGAGGTTCCCGCGGTCCGCGCGACACAGGCTCGGTGCTCGTCCCCGCTTCTGATCTTCGTGGTAGTTTCCGTGCCCGGTTGCAGTCGTGTCTTCCTCGTCGCCCGCTCGAGCGTCCGTGGAGAGTGACTGATCTTCGTGGTAGTTTCCGTGCCCGGTTGCAGTCGTGTCTTCCTCGTCGCCCGCTCGAGCGTCCGTGGAGAGTGACGGTGGCTCCACGGGTTCGACGATTCGTTCTCCGCACGGTGTCCGCCCAGCCGCCGGCCGGCACGGTGCCGGCCGGATACCCGTTGTGTGTGGGAGATCAGAAATGCCGCAGGGCACCGTCAAGTGGTTCAACGCCGAGAAGGGTTTCGGCTTCATCGCGACCGACGACAACGGTCCGGACGTGTTCGTGCACTACTCCGCGATCCAGGTCGAGGGCTTCCGGACCCTCGCGGAGAACCAGCGCGTCTCGTTCGAGGCGAGCCAGGGCGCCAAGGGCCCCCAGGCCGACACGGTCCGTCCCCTCTAGGACACGGCCTAGGTCCTCTTTCGGAGGACCTCCAGCAAGACCCGTGCAGTCCGATCGCTCACGGGCCGTCCGCCGGCCTGTAGGGACCGGACGCCGATGCCGGTGGCCGTTCGGGGGCCACCGGCATCGACGTTCAGGGGAGTAGACAGCGCGGCAGGCGGGGGAGCAGTGCCGCGGCCACGACCACCGGTCGTCACAATGCGACGTCCGGACCCGAAGGACCGCTCGCCGCGCCGCCCGTCCACCGATCCCCGGTCGCAGACCGGTCGGCCACCAGGTCACGTGGCTGCCGCCGGACGTGTCGGGCGGCGCCTCCGCTCATCTCGCTGCCGCCGACGGTCACCGACGGTCACCGACGATCGGACTCGCGTGGGTTACGGGTCGAGCATGCTGACCGATGAATGGAAGGAACGTGCCTCGCGGGGACGACGGGGCGCGGGTAAGGAGCTAGGCAATGTTGACGTGGGACAGCTACCCGGCGGTCTACCGAGCCGAACTGCGCGCCGCTGCGCGCGAGTACGCGGACCACGGCTGGCCGGTCGGAGACGCCTCTCCCGCGGGGCTGGTGCTGACGACAGGGACGACGCTCGACGTTTTCGAGGTGCCCGCCGCGGTCGGCCGCCTCGTCTGCGGGCAGCTGCGTGCGGCCGGGCTCGCGGTCCCGGTCGCGGCGACCCCGACCGGGACGTGGTGGTATCCCGTCCAGGCCGGTGCGGCGGTGCCGTCGAACCTGCGCGGGCGAGTCGTGCTGCGCACCGCCGGAGCGCCGGTCGTCGCGCCGCCGTCCGAGACTCCCGACGGCTGGGTGCACTGGCGGGTTGCTCCCGCGCTGTCCGGCTATCGCGTCCCAGCCGCGGCGCCGATCCTCGCCGCGATCTCCGCAGCGATCGAGCAGTACGACAGCGACCGCATCGCGGTCGCCGCACGGCGCTAGTAGCCCCACCCCGTGGAGTTCCGCCTCGCTCCGGCGGGACACGCGGTGGTACCCCCCGAACTCGGCCGGGGTCGGTCGTCATCAGGACACCGGCCCCGGCCAGAGCCATGTCCGGCCTCCGTCGTACCCGCGGCGGGCACTATGGAGCGGTGCAGACCACTCCGGCGCCCGCCCGACCCTCGCCTGATGCCCGAAGGCCCTCCCGCCGGGTCGCGGTCGAGGTCGGGCTGGGCGTCGGGTCGCTGAGCGACGCGACCAAGGCCCGCGATCTGCGCAGGATGAAGGCGCTGGCCACGGGACTGCTGCTGGGCGCCACCGTGATCTTCTTCCTGGCCCGCTGGGGTGAGTCCGTCGGGGCGCCCGACTGGGTCGGCTACGTCCGCGCCACGGCCGAGGCGGCCATGGTCGGAGCGCTGGCCGACTGGTTTGCGGTCACCGCGCTCTTCCGCCGGCCGATGGGCCTGCCGATCCCGCACACCGCGATCATCCCGCGCAAGAAGGACCAGCTCGGCGACAGCCTCGGCGACTTCGTCGGCGAGAACTTCCTGGCCGAAGACGTCGTGCGCGACAAGCTCGGGCGCGTCGAGGTCGCCCGGCGGGTGGGTGAATGGATCAGCGAGGAGCCGAATGCGACTCGGGTCACCGCCGAGCTCGCCACCGCCGCACGCGGGGTGGTCACCGTGCTGCGCGACGAAGACGTGCAGGAGGTCATCGACCAGGTCCTCGTCCGGAAGCTGCTGGAGCGCCCCTTGGGGCCGCCGCTCGGCACCGTGCTGGAAGGGGTGCTGGCCGACGGCTCGCATCATCGCCTCGTCGACCTCATCTGCGACCGCGCCTACGACTGGGTTGCGGTCAACCACGACACCGTCCTGCGGATCGTCACCAAGCAAGCCCCGAGCTGGTCGCCGCGGTTCGTCGACGACCTGATCGGGGACCGCGTGTTCCTCGAGGTGCAGAACTTCGCGTGGGCCGTGAAGACCGATCCCGAGCACCCGCTGCGCAAGGCTGTCGACACCTTCCTGACCGAGTTCGCCGGCGACCTCCAGCGCGACCCCGACACGATCGAGCGGGTGGAGCGGGTCAAGTTCCAGGTGGTCGAGCACCCCGACGTGCAGCGGTTCATCGGGAAGGCGTGGAGCACGGTGAAGACGCTCGTGCTCGACGCCGCCGCCGACCCGTCGAGCGCGCTGCGGCTACGGGTGCGCGACGGCCTCCTGGCGCTGGGCGCGCGGCTGAGCGCGGACGCCGAGCTGCGCGGCAAGATCGACGGATGGTTGCTGCAGGCCGCGGGTTACGTGGTGCGGCACTACCGCCGCGAGATCACGACGCTGATCACCGACACCGTCTCGCGCTGGGACGCCGAGGAGACGTCGCGGAAGGTCGAGCTGCAGGTCGGGCGGGACCTGCAGTTCATCCGGATCAACGGCACGGTCGTCGGTGCGCTTGCCGGCCTGGCGATCTACACCGTGTCGCAGCTGTTTTTCGCGGGCTAGCGGCGACCGGCGCAAGCTGGGTGCTTGCAGCAGCTAGCGCTACGGCGTACGTTGCGCGGCGTGGGTGAGCGGTCCGTCGGCGACATCGGGGCCTACATCCGCGCTCAACGCGAGAGCGCGAAGGTGTCCCTGCGCCAGCTCGCCCGCTCCGCCGGCGTCAGCAACCCTTATCTCAGCCAGATCGAGCGCGGCCTGCGCACGCCGTCCGCCGAGATCCTCCAGCAGATCGCCAAGGGCCTGCGGATCTCCGCGGAGGCGCTGTACGTACGGGCCGGGATCCTCGAGCAATGGCCCGCGAGCGCGGTGACGGACGCCGTCCTCGCGGACCCGGAACTCAGCGAGCGGCACAAGCAGGTGCTGCTCGACATCTACCAGTCGTTGCGCCGGGAGCACCCCGGCACCGACCGATCGGAGTGACCGTCATGACTTCGTCCACCCCGAACCCCTCCGTCCCGGATCCCGCGGCCCCGGACGCCGCTGCGCCGACGTCGGCTGTCCCGAAGCCCGCTGCACCGAGGCCCGCTGCGCCGAAGGTCGCGCCGAAGGTGGCGCCGAAGGTCGCCGCGCCGGACCCCTCTGCGACCGCCGCCGGCGAGCCTCGCGCGACCGCCGCTGGCGAGCCTCGCGCGACCGCCGCCGGCGAGCCTCGCGCGACCGCCGAGCCCACGGCGCCGAACGGTGAGCACGCTCGCACTCCGCTGCTCGCTGCCCTCGGCGCCGGCAACGCTGCGGTCGCAGCCGTGGCGCGGGCCTTCTCCGATGCACTCTCCGCCACGGCGACCACCCGGGAGAGCGCGAAGCAGCGCGTCGCCGAGCTGCCCGCAGAGCTGGACGAGCTGCGGACCCGCTTCTCCGGCGACGAGCTGCGCCGGGCTGTGGCGACCTATCGCGCACACGTCGAGCGCGCGTACACCGAGTTCGCCGGCCGCGGCGAGGACACCTGGGGACGCCTGCGCGAGAAGCCGCAGGTCCGCCGGGCGATCACGACACTCGAGTCGTACAGCGAGAAGCTCGACGCGCGTGTGGACGGGCTGGTCGACGACGCACAGGGCGTCGCGAGCCGCGCGCTGGCGGCCGCCGGTCGTCAGTCCCGCGCAGCGGGGGAGCGGGTCGCCCACACGGGCGAGCGGTTCTCCGGCCGGGCCGCCGACGCCGTCGTCGACGCGAGCGCGGCGACCTCCTCGGCCGTGGAAGACGCCGGTGCCGGCGCGGCGCAAGCGGTCGAGGACGCGGGAGGCCGGGCTGCGTCGGCAGCGCGGGAGACCGGGGACACGGCGGCCCGCGCCACGGAAGCGGCCAAGCGTTCGTCCGACGGGCCGAAGGACCCGGCCGCGGGCTGACACGCCGCTGCTGCCGCAGGGGGTGACGGCGGTCGCGAGGCGGACGTAGTCTTGCCGGGTGGACGTGCTCTACATCCTCGACCGGTTGGTCCTGTGCGCCATCGGCGTGGTGGTCGCGGTCGTGTCGGGATACGCCTTCGTCCACGCGCTGCGCCAGCGCGGCGACGCCTTCACCGCGGTCGGCCGGCTGACGAAGAACGCCTGGCTCGCCATCACGGGCGCCTCGGCGCTGTTCCTCCTGCTGATCCCCGTGTTCGGGCTACTCGCGAACCCGACGTTCTCCGGGCTGGTCCTGTCCTTCCAGGGTCCGCGCAGCAGCATGACGCTGTTCTGGTTGGCCGGGCTGGTCGCGACGCTGGTGTACCTGGTCGATGTCCGGCCCGCGGTCGTCGGTGTGCAGCGGGGGGACCAGCGCTGGTGACGGCCTGGCACGTCCTCGGCACGCTGCACGCCGAGCCCGCTCTCGACCGTCCAGAGCTGCTCGCCATCCCGGTCGCCGCCGCCCTCAAGGCGCTCGACGCTGCGGACGCCGCGCGGGTCGGGGTCGCCGAGATCGACCCAGAGCTCGCCGACACCGCGGCCTTCTGCGCTGCGTACGGCTCGCCGATGGCCGGGTCGGCGAATTGTGTGGTCGTCACAGGTCGGCGCGGTGGCGAGACCCGCTACGCGGCATGCCTCGTCCTCGCGACCACGCGAGCTGACGTGAACAATCTGGTGCGCCGCCGGCTGGACGTGCGCAAGGCTTCCTTCGCGGCGATGGACGAGGCGGTCGCGCTCACCGGCATGGAGTACGGCGGCATCACCGCGCTGGGCCTGCCCGACGGCTGGCCGCTGCTGGTCGATGCGGCGGTGGCCGAGGCGTCGGCGGTGGTGGTGGGCAGCGGGCTGCGCGGCTCCAAGCTGGCCCTGCCGGGAGCACTGGCCGCCGCCCTGCCCGGAGCCGAGGTCGTCGAGGGCCTGGGCCGTCCCGTCTGATTCCTGCAACTCGGCAGGGTGTTCGCCCGCGGCGGACGCGGGCGCCCACTGGAATGCCTTCAACGGTGTAAGCGTTGCTCCGGTTATGACAGAGACGCTGAACCTGCCGGTGCTGCCGCTCACCGACTCGGTGCTGCTGCCCGGCATGGTGGTACCCGTCCGGCTGGACCAGCCGGAGATCCAGGCCGCGGTCGACGCGGCCGACTCTTCCGCCCGGCGCGTCCTCGTCGTCCCCCGTCTCGACGGCCGGTACGCCGCCGTCGGTGTCGTCGCCATCCTCGAACAGATCGGGCGGCTGCCCAGCGGGGAGAAGGCCGCGGTGGTCCGCGGCGAGACCCGCGCCCGTATCGGCTCGGGTGTGACGGGGCCGGGAGCGGCCCTGTGGGTGGAGGCCTCGACGCTCGACGACCCGGCTCCGACCGGCCGCGTGCTCGAGCTGGCCCGGGAGTACAAGGCCCTGGTCGTGTCGATCCTGCAACAGCGCAACGCGTGGCAGGTGATCGACTCCGTCGAGCAGACGACGGACCCGGGTGCCCTGGCCGACCTCGCCGGCTGGGCCCCCTACTTCGACGACGCGCAGAAGGCGCAGTTGCTCGCGGAGACCGACGTCCAGAAGCGGCTCGAGCTGCTCATCGAATGGACCAAGGAGCACGTCGCCGAGCAGGAGATCACCGAGAAGATCGGTAAGGACGTCCGCGAGGGGATGGAGCGCCAGCAGCGGGAGTTCCTGCTGCGCCAGCAGCTCGCCGCCATCCGCAAGGAGCTGGGTGAGGGCGAGCCGGAGGGCTCCGACGACTACCGGGCCCGGGTCGAGGCCACCAACTTGCCCGTGCACGTCCACAAGGCCGCCCTCAAGGAGGTCGACAAGCTCGAGCGGAGCTCGGACCAGAACCCCGAGGCGGGCTGGATCCGGACGTGGCTCGACACCGTGCTCGACATCCCGTGGAACACGCGCACCGACGACAACGACGACCTCGTCGCCGCTCGCGCGGTGCTGGACGCCGACCACTTCGGTCTCGACGACGTCAAGGAGCGACTGGTCGAGTTCCTCGCCGTCCGCGCGCGGCGCAGCCGCCGCGGTCTGGAGACGATCGGCGGCCGTGGCTCCGGCGCTGTGATGGCGCTGGTGGGGCCGCCCGGTGTCGGCAAGACGTCGCTGGGCGAGTCCGTCGCCCGGGCGCTGGGTCGGAAGTTCGTCCGTGTCGCCCTCGGCGGCGTGCGGGACGAGGCCGAGATCCGCGGCCACCGGCGTACCTACGTCGGCGCGCTGCCCGGCCGCATCGTCCGCGCCATCCGCGAGGCCGGCTCGATGAACCCCGTCGTGCTGCTCGACGAGATCGACAAGGTCGGCGCGGACTTCCGCGGCGACCCGACCGCGGCACTGCTCGAGGTGCTCGACCCGGCGCAGAACCACACGTTCCGCGACCACTACCTCGAGGTCGACCTCGACCTGTCCGACGTGCTGTTCCTCGCGACGGCGAACGTCGGCGAGGCCATCCCCGGCCCGCTGGCCGACCGGATGGAGTGGGTGTCGCTCGACGGCTACACCGAGGCGGAGAAGGTCGCCATCGCGCGCGACCACCTGCTGCCTCGGCAGGTCGAGCGCGCCGGCCTGGAGCCCACGGACGTCGAGTTCTCCGAGGTGGCGCTGGGCATGATCGCCGCCGAGTACACGCGCGAGGCGGGCGTGCGGCAGCTGGAGCGGGGCCTGGCGAAGGTCCTGCGGAAGGTCGCTGTGGCGCTGGATTCCGGAACGGCCGCCCCGGTGCACATCGACGCCGACACGCTGGTCACGTTCCTCGGCCGGCCGAAGTTCACGCCGGAGTCGGCCGAGCGCACGGCGGTGCCGGGCGTGGCCACAGGCCTCGCAGTGACTGGGACCGGCGGTGACGTGCTGTTCATCGAGGCGACGGCCATGGACGGCGAAGCCGGTCTGACGGTGACGGGCCAGCTGGGCGACGTCATGAAGGAGTCGGTGTCGATCGCGCTGAGCTACCTGCGGTCACGCGGGCTTGCGGCTGATCTCGCGTCGAAGCGGCTGCACGTGCACGTGCCGGCCGGCGCGGTTCCGAAGGACGGGCCGAGCGCGGGCGTCACGATGACGACGGCGCTGGCGTCGCTCGCTTCGGGACGTCCGGTGAAGTCGACCGTCGGCATGACGGGTGAGGTCACGCTGCAGGGTCGGGTGCTCCCGATCGGCGGGGTCAAGCAGAAGCTGCTGGCCGCGCACCGGGCGGGGCTGACCGACGTGATCATCCCGAAGCGCAACGAGCCCGACCTCGACGACCTGCCGGAGTCGGTTCGTGGCGAGCTGCGGGTGCATCCGGTGGCGGACGTCGCCGAGGTGCTGGAGCTGGCCCTCGAGCCGGCGGAGCAGGCGGTCGTGCAGGCCGCCTGACGTTCCCTCGCCGGACGGTGACCGAAGCGGCGTCGCTTGGAGGATGGATCCGAGCGACGCCGCTTGCGCTTTCTCCCGGGTGGCCGCTTGGCGCGATTCCGAGCGACGTCGTATCAGGAAGCGGCCCACGGTCTCCTCCGCTTTGGGATACCTCCGAGGAGGCAACATGACGCAGACCGTCGGCGGGGACATCGACGTACTCCGCGCTGCCGTGGCGGGCCCGGTCATCGGACCGGACGATGGCGAGTACGACCAGGCCCGGTCGCTGTGGAACGGCGATGTCGACCGCCGCCCGGCCGCGATCGCCCGGTGCACGGGCCCCGCCGATGTCGCCGCGGCGCTCTCGTTCGCCCATGGAGCGGGGGCTGGCGGTCACGGTGCGCGGCGGCGGGCACAACACCGCGGGCTCGGCAGCCGCTGACGGTGCCGTGATGATCGACCTGAGCCGGCTGAACGACGTCGTCGTCGACCCCCTCGCCAAGCGGGCGGTGGCCGGCGGTGGCGCAACGCTGGCCCAGTTGGATGCGGCCACGCAGGAGTACGGCCTCGCCGTCACCGGCGGGGTGATCAGCCACACCGGCATCGGCGGCCTGACCCTCGGCGGTGGCATGGGCTGGCTGACCCGGCGCCACGGACTCGCGATCGACAACCTGCTGTCGGCCGAGGTCGTCACGGCCGACGGACGTGTCCAACGGACCTCCGAGACCGAGCACCCTGACCTGTTCTGGGCCCTGTGCGGCGGCGGCGGAAACTTCGGCGTCGTGACCCGCTTCGAGTACCGGCTGCACGAGGTCGGCCCGCTGGTGCAGGTCGGCCTGCTCTTCTTCGGCCTCGACCAGGGTGCCGACGTCCTGGCGCTGAACCGACGGATACTCCGCGACCTGCCGGCCGACCTGGCCCTCCTCACTTCCGGGGTCAATGCACCGCCCGCGCCGTTCGTGCCCGAGGAGCAGCGCTTCCAGCCGGGCTACGCCATGACCGTCGTCGGCTTCGGCCCGGTCGAGCAGCACGCCGCCCTGCTCGACGAGGTGCGCGCCGCGGTGTCGCCAATGTTCGAGCTGGTCACCCCGATGCCCTACGTCGCGCTCCAGTAGATGCTCGACGGCGGCGCCCTCTGGGGCTCGCACTGCTACGAGAAGGCGCTGTACCTCGACGACCTGAGCGACGACGTGATCGCGGTCGTGACCGAGCAGCTCCCGCGCGCTCGAGGGTGCGTACGCCGATGTCGCCGACGACACGACAGCGTTCGGCGGGAGCCGCTCGGCCCGTTACGCGGTCATGATCGTCGCGCTCACCGCGGACCCCGGCCTGCTGCCCGCTGAGCGAGAGTGGGTCCGCACCTTCTGGGACGCGCTTGCGCCGCACCGCCTCGGTGCAAGTGGCTACGTCAACGGGTGGGCCGAGTTCGACGAGGATCGGGTCCGTGCGGTCTACGGACTTAAGTACGACCGCCTCGCGCGCATCAAAACGATCTACGACCCCACCAACGTCTTCCGCGCGAACGCCAACATCCTGCCGGCCTGACCGTCCCCGACCTGGGCGAAAGCGGCGTTGGCAACGGTAGACCTTGCGAACGCCGCTTTCGCTCCACTAGGCGGGGCGCGAGCGCCTGTTGCGGCGGCTACCGGAAGACGACGGTCTTGTTGCCGTGCACCAGCACCCGGTCTTCGAGGTGCCATCGCAGGCCACGCGCCAGCACCAGCCGCTCGATGTCGCGGCCGCGGCGGACCATGTCCGCCGTCGTGTCGCCGTGGTCCACGCGGATGACGTCCTGCTCGACGATCGGGCCGGCGTCGAGATCTGCCGTCACGTAATGGCACGTGGCGCCGATCAGCTTGACGCCGCGGGCATGAGCCTGGTGGTAGGGGCGCGCGCCGACGAACGACGGCAGGAAGCTGTGGTGGATGTTGAGCGCGCGCCCGGCCCACCGCTCGCACAGGCGCGCCGGCAGGATCTGCATGAACCGCGCAAGCACGACGGCGTCCGGCTCGTGCTTGTCGACGAGACGCTCGACCTCGGCAAACGCCGCCGCCTTGCCCTCGGCGTCGCCGGGGAAGGGCACGTGGTGGAACGGCACATCGTGTGCGCGGACCACCGGCTCGAGCGTGTCGTGGTTGCCGACCACCGCCTCCAGCCGCACCGGCAGCTCGCCGGCCGCGACCCTGCCGAGCAGGTCGTGCAGGCAGTGCATCTCCTTGCTGGCCAACACCACGGCCCGCTTCGGCACCCCGGTGTCGGTGACCGTCCAGGAGGCCTGCGCGCCCAGCTCAGCCGCGACCTGGGCGAACCGCGCCCGCAGCTCGTCGATGTCGTAGGGCAGCGAGTCCGCGCGCACCACCTGGCGGGTGAAGAACCAGCCGGTGTCGACGTCCGAGTGGTAGCCGGCCTCGACGATCCACCCTCCCGCGTCGGCGAGGAAGCCGGCGATGCGCGCGACGATGCCGGTGGTGTCCGGGCAGCTCAGCGTGAGGACGTACCGACGGTCGGCCGAGGGGTGCACGCGTCCAGTCTCGCAAGCCCGCGGGCGGGCGTTATCGACGGCCGGCGAGCCAGCTCGCGGTGAACTGCGTCTCCGCCTCCAGCAGCCGGCGGACCTGGTCGGCGACGATGTCTTCGATCATCCCGCCGAGGAGCGGAACGTTCACCGTGACGTCGGCGTGCACCTCGAAGAGGCTGCCGTCCGCGGCGTCGGCGAGCCGCACCGTCCCGGCCGCGGACGCCGGCGCGCCGGGGATCGCGACCTGCACGTCGCCGTCGTAGGACCCGGGTGCGGTGCGGCGCAGCGTCTCGGTGCGCCGGATGGCGACATCGCCGCTCATCACCTTGCTGACGATCGGTGGCAGGTCCTTTTCGGACAGTCCCTGCTTCAGCACGTACCGGGACGACTCCTCGCTCGCCTCGTGCTCCAGCAGGGCGGAGCTGCGGCCGCCGATCTCCTGCAGCCGCGCCCGTAGGTACTCCGGATCCGTCATCGCCGCGAAGACCTTGTCCGCGGGAAACATCAGCGTGGACCGGTAGTCGACCGAACGTGCCATGGCCGCAGGCTACCGTTGGGTACCGTGCCCTCACCCGTTCTGGCCCGCGCTGCGCTCGCCCCGCACACGACGCTGCGCCTCGGCGGTCCCGCGGAGCGGCTGGTCGAGGCGCGCTCCGCGCGCGAAGTGGTGGATGCGGTGCGGGCGGCCGACCGTGCGGGCGAGCCGCTGCTGCTGCTCGGCGGCGGGTCGAACGTCGTGATCGCGGACGCCGGGGTGCCGGGTACGGCGCTCCTCGTGCGCAGCGCGGGGCACCGGATCGAGCCCGACGGCGACGGCACCGTCCTGGTCACCGTCGAGGCCGGGGAAGACTGGGACGAGCTGGTCGCCGCGACCGTGGAGGCCGGCCTCGGCGGGCTGGAGTGCCTGTCCGGCATCCCGGGCAGCACGGGGGCCACGCCCGTCCAGAACGTCGGCGCGTACGGCGTGGAGGTTGCCGACGTGCTCGTCGACGTCGAGCTGCTCGACCGGCGCACGGGCACGATCAGTGTCGTCGCGGCCGCCGCGTTGAGGCTGGGTTACCGCACCAGCGTCCTCAAGCACCGCGACGAGGCGGTGGTGCTGCGCGTGCGCTTCCGGCTGCGCAGCGATGCCACGAGCGCCCCGATCCGCTACGCCGAGCTGGCCCGGGCGCTCGGGGTGCAGCCGAGCGACCGGGTCTCTGCGCAGGCCGCCCGGGAGGCGGTGTTGGCCCTGCGCCGCGGCAAGGGCATGGTCCTCGACGCCCCGGACCACGACACCTGGAGCGTCGGGTCGTTCTTCACCAACCCGGTGCTTCCGGCGGCAAGCATCTCCGACGTTCCCGGCCTGCCCACGTGGCCGGCCGGGCCCGAGCGGGTGAAGGTGCCCGCCGCCTGGCTGATCCAGAACGCCGGCTTCTCCGCCGGCCATGCCGGGCCGGGCGGTCGTGTCGGGCTCTCGAGCAAGCACGTCCTCGCGCTCACCAACCGGGGTGATGGCAGCGCGGCGGACCTGCTCGGGCTGGCCCGGGAGGTCCGGAACGGCGTCCGGACACGGTTCGGTGTCGAACTCACGCCCGAACCGGTCCTCGTCCGCTGCGCGCTCTAACGTCGCTGGCAGGCTCAGCGTCCGCCCGGGGTGGGGTGGCGAGCCTGCGGGGGGTTTGCATGCGACGCATCGGGCTGATCCTTGCCATCGTGCTGACGACGCTGGTTGCCGCCGTCGCCTGTGCCCGGCCAGAACCCCCGGCTCCGGTGCCCGTGGCGCCGCTCAAGAAGCCGGCCGTCGTCGCTTATGAGCCCGGCACCGGCGTGTCCGAGGTGAACCCAACCGCGTCGATCTCGGTGCGGGTCGCCGACGGCACGGTGGCCGAGGTCGCGCTGCGCGATGCCGACGACGAGGCCGTCGACGGTGCGCTCTCGCCGGACCGCACGCGCTGGACCGCGTCCGAGCCGCTGGCGTACGGGCAGACCTACACGTGGTCGGGTCGCGCGATCGGCGACGACGGCGCTACGGTCGCGCTGCAGGGCGGGTTCAGCACGCTGCAGCCTGCCCGGCAGCTGCGCGGGTCGCTCAACATCGGCGACGGCAAGACGGTCGGGGTCGCGGCGCCCATCACGATTAAGTTCGACGGTCACGTCGAGAACCGTGCCGCCGTCGAGCGTGCGCTGTGGGTGCAGACCGACGTGCCGGTCGAGGGCGCGTGGGCGTGGCTGCCCGACCAGGACGGCGGCTCGCGCGTGCACTACCGCACCAAGGAGTACTGGCCGGCGAACACGGAGGTCACCGTCACCGCCAAGCTCTACGGCGTCGACTACGGCGGCGGAGCCTACGGCCGCGCCGACGTGTCCAGCAGCTTCACGGTGGGCCGTGCGCAGATCGTCAAGGCGGATGTGAACAGCCACGAGCTCGTCGTGCTGCGCGACGGCGCGGAGGTCGCGCGCTACCCGGCGAGCTACGGTCTCGCCAGCGACCCCGAGCGCAACACCCGCTCCGGCATCCACGTGGTGACCGAGAAGTTCAGCGACAAGCGGATGACCAGCGATCGGTACGGCTACGACGTCGACGTGCAGTGGGCCGTCCGGATGAACAACAACGGCGAGTTCATCCACGCCATGCCGGGCACGGTCGGGCAGCAAGGGTCGCGCAATGTGACCCACGGCTGCGTCAACCTCTCGACCGCTAACGCCAAGGCCTACTACGACACGGTCTTGTACGGGGATCCCGTGGAGGTCAGCGGCTCATCGGTCCCGTTGTCGGCGCAGGACGGGGACATCTGGGACTGGACGGTGCCGTGGGAGCAGTGGCGGGAGCTCTCAGCGCTCTGAGTCGGGTGTCGGGGCACGGAGGCGCGGGTATGCGCCGGCATGAGCGCAGACCCCCGTCATGACGCGTCCGACGGCCCGCGGCCGGATCTCGACGAACAAGTCGAGACGCGGGCCGTGCCGCTGCCGGAGGAGGCCGCGGCAGGCGACGTCGGCGACCGGCGCGCCGAGGCGGCGGAGATCCTTCGCGACTCCGAGGAGCGGATCGCAGAGGTCTTCGACGGCAACGCTCCGTCCGACGCGGCCGCTGAGAGCAGGCGCTCCGACGAGACGGTCTGACCGCTACACCTCGCGACGGTTACCGCCGGTAGTCGTCATGACGGCCAGCCTAGGAGTCCACACCCTCCTGGGCGGTGCGGCTCCCGCGGCGGGCGGCGGCGCGCTGCCAGGAGAAGATCCCGATGCCGACCACGCCCAGCACCGCGCCGATCACGCAGGTCGCGAACCAGACGTCCAGCGGTCGGCCGGCCACGAGGTGCGCGACGAGCAGCGTGACCGCGCCGACGAGCCATAGGACGATGCCCGCGCCGACGACGGTGTGCACGTCGTTGAACCGGCGGGGGAGCGGCGGGGGCTCGGGCACGCCGTCCAGGGTAGGGCAGGCGGACGGCCTTGCTAGATCTCCGGAAGTTAGGCTAGCCTCAGCAATGTCGCTTCGTGGTGGGAGCGGCGCGTCAGTTCGGGAGCAC
This sequence comes from Pseudonocardia sp., assembly GCA_029266775.1. Lineage (GTDB taxonomy): Bacteria > Actinomycetota > Actinomycetes > Mycobacteriales > Pseudonocardiaceae > Pseudonocardia. The sequence continues at coordinate 3,354 of JAQSWF010000033.1, read as the reverse complement.
GTCAGGGCCCTGGCCTCGCGGCAGGGCCCTGACGGCTTTCGGCGGGTCGTCCGTCCCTTCGCCGAACGCTCACCTCGCCGGGCACCAACGCGCGTGCACCTCGCCGGGCAGACAGCGTTTCGGCTCCGAGGTGCGGGAACGGACGTGCAACTCGCGCGCCGATTCGGACGTGCGGGCTGATGCGTCTCTCCCACTCGCGTACGCGTGTGTCGCGCCGGCTGCACCCGCACGACGGGGAATCGGCAACTAGTCGTGGCCCCCGTCGGGCAGTTCCGCCGTGTCGGCGACCACCAGCCAGCGGCCGTCCGGCTGGCGCGCAAGCACGACGTAGGCCGTGACGTCGTCGACGACCGCGAGGGCGCCGGGTGAGCCGGTGGCCGTACTGATCCATGCGAGGTAACCACGACGCAGGTTCGACCGGTTCACGGCCACCAGCTCGAGCGCCGTGACGACGGCGGTGCGCGTCTGACCGGCAGGCGGTGGGTTCAGCACGACGGTGCCCACCGTCGCAGGCGGGCTGCCGGGCGCCGCGTATGCGGCGGCGCGGAGGTGGGTGCGGCCGGTGTCCGCTGCGACGACGCTGCCGGCGGCGACCAGGTACGCCCGTGCCACGGCTTCGGGATCGGTGAGGTCGACGGCCGGGTCCGCGCGCAGGGGCCCGCTACCACGCCGGATGGGCAGGGCATCGAGCGCCCGCCGGGCCGGCCCGTCGAGCACGACCCCGGGCGGCGGCCCTGGCTCGCGGTTCGGAGCGAGCAGGAACGTGGCGGCAGCGGGCAGCGCGACGACCACGGCCACGACGAGCCCCTCGGCGATCGCGGCCGGCAGCGGCATCCGAGAGGCGCGCCGCACGCCATCACTCCCGGAAGCTGACATGGACGTGGTCGTAGTGGCCGCCGGAGGCGCTCCGGATGTCGTAGACGCCGCCGCCGCGGTACCGCCGACCCCACCCGTCGTGGTCCCGCACGCCCGGGTCCCAGTACCGGCCCTGCCAGATCACGTACTTGACCCGCAGCGCGCCGGCGTTGCCGCGGAACCAGTCGGCCACGTGCCAGCCGTCGACGAGGTCCGCGCCGTCGGCGAACCTGCCCGGCGTCGTCGCGAACAGGTCGCAGGCGCGACCGCGCGGGTGATCGCTCCTCGGGTTCCACGTGTGCCGGCCCCAGCAGCCGGCCGAGCGGATCACAGATCCGCCCGACCACCCCTCGAAGGCGGCGCCGGCCGCGTCGAGGCCGTGCTTGGTCGCACCGGTCACGCAGCGGCCTCCGGTCGGGTCGGACAGGGTGCAGCCGGTTGCGCCGCCGGTCCAGGCGGCAGGCTCCAGAAGCGTCGCGGGAGGCTTCGGCCGAGGTGGCTCGACGGGCGGGGGCGACGGTTTCGCGGGGCCGGCCGGCGTCGGAGGGGTCGGCAGCGGGACGGAGTACCGGCGGACGTTGCCGTGCACCGCGTCCAGGTAGCGCGCGACCAGCGCCGCGCACCGATGCGCGCATCCCGCCTCGCCCGCCCGCGGCACCCCGGTCTTGCTGCCCGTCACCCGACCACGGCCGGCGATGTGGCACACGAGCATGGCGTCGAGCGCCGAGGCCGACTTGCCGCTGTCTTTCAGGTGCCGCCCGACGGCCCGCAGCATGCTGCACAGCCCGGGCACTGTCACGCGCAGGTGAGCAGCGGGATCGGTGACCGGGGTGCCGGGGCCGGGCTCCGGTGCCGGCCAGGGTGCCCCGCCGGCCGCCGTCCAGGTGAGCTCGTCGAACTGCAGCAGGCCGGCCACCCCGTCGCCGACCGCAATGGGGTCCCAGCCCGACTCGGCCTCGACCTGGGCGACCACCCACACCGGCGGGAGCTCTGGGCACTGCTCGGCGGTGAGCTCGGTGATCAGCGGTAGGGACGCACGTGCGAGGTCAGGCACGGTGGCGGCGTCGACACCGGACGCGGGAACGGCGACGTCACCGCTCGGCCCCGCGCCGAGCGCCAGCCCGAGGAGCAGGACGAGTGATCCACGCAGGGCGCGGGGGACGCGCACGCCGTCACCCGACCGTCTCGACCCGCTCGGCACGTGCCCCGCGCACGGGCGGCGGCACGATCCGCACGCCCACCGGCCGTCGCGGTGGCGCACCGGCCGCGGGGCGAGGAGGCACCGCAGCGCTCCCATACCGGATCGGCACGCCGTTCGTGCGCCGCCCGTCCGACCCCGCCGGGCCGTCGAGCCGACCCGATGCGACGACCGCGGCAGCGAGCTCGTGCAGCGCGCCGGCGTAGGCGCGCAGTGAGCGCGACCGCCGCTCGGAGGGGTCCACCAGGAGGCCTACGGCGTCGGCGAGCGGGTCGGCGAGGGTCTGCCACCGCGCGATGTGCGGCAGCAGCACCACGGCCTCGGCGGCCCGGTCGAGCAGGTCCAGCCGAGCGCGCAACGGCCCGCGGTCCAGCCGCCGCGGGCCGAGCGTGACCGCGACGACCGGACGCGCTCCCGGCCAGGGCCGGTCGAGGGCGTCCGCGACCCGGGCCAAGGAGTCGGCCGTGCCGCGACAGGCCAGGATGTCGGCCCGCTCGAGGGCCTCGCGCCCCCCGTCTCGGCCGCGGAGTGCGACAGCGAGCGTCGTCGTGCCCACGCCGCCTCCGACTCCCGCGACGACCGGCCGCCGCAGCCCGGTCACGACACACCGCCCGCCGCCTCGTCCCCGACCTCGACGTCGCCGGGCCCGGGCAGTGCGACCTCGTCGCCCGCGTCGACCACCAGCCGACCGTCGTGCGACGTCACGGGCACGGTCATCCGCACCCAGTACGAGGCCAGATCCCGCCATCCCTGCGCGGTCGGAGCGGGTGCGGCTGCCACCCCGGGGACGTCGACAGCGAGTTCGGCCGGTTCGTCACCGCCAGCTCGGTCGCCCACGGCCCGGTACGGGGTGACGCGCACCCGGACGTCGACGACGACGCGGTCGTCGCCGTCCGGCCGCACCTCCCCCGGCAGCGCGAACTCCGCCCGCTGACGGCCGGTTCCGCTCCAGCCGAGCAAGGTGGGATCGTCGGCGCTCGGCGCCAGGTGGTCGACCAGCGCCCGACCCCGGCGGGCCCGGTCGTCCTCGTCCCACGACAGGAAGTCGGCGGCGAACGCCGCGGCCAGCGCCGCGGCTCCGCGGCAGCCGGGTCGTGGCGTCGGAAAGCCGGGAGGCCGGGGAGCGACGCTGAGTGGGGGGATGCCGAACGGGTCGGTCGGGGAGTCGTCGCGGGGACGTGCCGGCCGGTCGCCCAGCGCGGCGGGCCGGGCGTGGCGGGTGGCCGGACCGGCGGTCCACGAATCGGGCAGGGCAGGAAAGCCGTACGGGCGCTCGCGCATGGCGGTCCTCCGTCAAGGGG
>JAQSWF010000032.1 GCA_029266775.1 Pseudonocardia sp. | reverse complement strand
TCGTCGGCCGCCGGCCCCACGAGCCCGCAGCCAGGAGAAGAAAAGGATCAGACAGACCCCTTGCCCCGGCCCCCGTCTTCATAGAGAGACTGGTGTGTCCGTCACCCTCGACCGCCGATTGATCATGTCGGTGAAGCGCTCAGGGCGCCCTCAAAGGCTGTGCCACTAGTTCCAGGGGCCGGGACGGCGCTCGCGGTCCTCGTCACGATGCGTCTTGCGGTAGCTGTAGTGCCAGTACGCGAACGGGCCGCCCACCAGGACGACAACCACGATCACGGCGAGGTTCTCGACTGGGTTGATGATCAGATAAACGAGACCGATGACCCCGAGCAAAACGCCGAACGCTATGCCGACTGCGGATCCCGCAGCCCGAGGTACTGATCTTGCGCGGTCTGGTGCCGCAGCCGCGCCGCCGCCCAGTCGATAACGTCCTGGTCAGCGCGGAGCCCGGCCCAGCGGGCGCGCTGATCGTCATAGGACACCGGGCTCCCCTCGGCAGGCGGTCAGGGCCGCTCGGGGGGAAGCCGAGCCCGTCCACGGTACGTCCGGTAACACGATCAACACTGCCACCGAGAAACTGATCATCTGTCTCCAACCGCCACCAGGGAGCTTCATGACGCACCAGCACCGCGCTGGTCCGCAAGGCTCGTGGGAACAACCTCGGCAGCAGTCCTCGGCTCCGCAGCAGAACCCCCACGGGCGGCCGTTGGCACCGGTCGGCGCAAGGCGACCGCAGTCGGTACGGAGGGCCACCCCGCCGCAGCCTGTCCCGTGGCAACCGCTGCTCCCGGACTCGCCCGCCGGTCCGGGGCGGCCGTGGCCTGTGACCGAACCCTTGCCCAGCAAGGCGAAGGCGATCACATCGACCGTCTACCGTGACCCCTTTGTACTCGGGAGGTCATCAGTGAACCGCGCCCTGCCCACCCCAGCCGGCGACGTCGCGCTCGTGCTCGCGCGGCTGATCCTGGGGACGATCATGTTCGCGCACGGCTACCAGAAGCTGTTCATCAACGGCCTCGGCCGCACGACCCAGGGCTTCGAGAACCTGAGCATCCCGGTGGCGATCGTGTCGGCGTCTTACGTGACCGTCGTCGAGCTGGTCGGCAGCGTCCTGGTGCTCGCCGGAGCCCTGATCACCGTCGTCGCGGCCTGCTACCTGATCGTCATGGTCGGGGCCGCGGTGTTCGTGCACATCCCCCACGGCATCTTCGCGGCGGACAACGGCTGGGAACTCGTCGGCGCGATCGCGGCGCTCCTGCTCGTGCTGGCCACCGCGGGGCCCGGCCGGTGGAGCGTCGACCATCTCGTCCGTGCCCGCCAGGGCTCCGTCCCGGCCCTCGAGTCGGTCCCGTCGTCAGCGCCAACGTCCGCTCCGGCGCCGCAGCGCCCGGGATTGTGGGACGACAGCCCTCCTCAGCCCCGAGAATGACCGACGTCCCCTCCCCGCCTCGTCCATCCCGGCGGAGGGCGACACGCACGAAGCTGTAGGAGACGCAAGGTTGTCACCAATTCGGGTGATTTTGCGCAGTGGGCCGTAACCGCGTCGCGGTCACTGCGAGCGGGGGAGTATGACGCGCTCGTTCCCGGGCTGGCGACGGCTCGTCGTCGCGTTGGCCCTCGCCGGCTTCTGGCTTGCCGCGTTGCTCATTGTGGCGCTCGTGGCGTCGTGGTCTACGGGCACCGTGATGGTGCTTGCGATCGGTCACGCGGCCGTTCTTGCGACGATGCTGTGCTGGCAGGCACGACTGAGGACCCGCGCTGCGATAGGGGCTGGCAAGCACCGCGCTTGACCGAGTCGGTACGCGTTTTGGGGTCAGCTCGCCGGCGACGACGCGGGCAGCCAGCTCTGGGTCATCGCGCTGCAGTTGAGCCGCCCGGTCACGCACCCACAGGGACGCTGACGCGCCGTGAAGGCGGACGGCGCGGACCTTGACAGGCCCATCCCGGCGGTAGTCTTCGTGCGGTGCCGACCGCCATGCCGCCGCGGCCCACTCGGGGAAGCCGATCATGGTTGCGCTGGTCCTGGGTGGCGGCGGCGGCCGTGCCGTGGAGTTGGTTTCTGCTGCGCGACAGTCTTGGTGCGGTGTCCCTCGGCGTGGCGATCCTGCTGCCGGTGCTCGTGGTGGTCGCCGTGGTGGTGCTGGTCGCTATGGTTCGTCCGCGCCGGGTCGGCGTGGCCGTGGCAGCGTCGGTGAGCCTGGCCGGTGCTGTCGCGTTAGTCGCGCCGTGGATGCCGCTGGACGTGGGGCCGGTGGCGCCCGGCCGGGCGGTCACGGTCGCGAGCGCGAATGTGGAGGACCAGGCTCGGCCGGCAGACGCGCTGCTCGCGGTCAACGCGGACGTCCTCATCGTCGCCGAGATGATGCCGGACCTGCGGCCCGCCCTGGCGGCCCGCTACCCTTATCGCCTCGACGACGTCCGTACGGCTGATCCCAGCGTCGCCGTCTACAGCCGGCTGCCGCTGGGCGAGCCGCAGGTGGACGACCTGCCCGGCCTGCGGGTGGAGGTCGCCGCGGCGGGCGGCCCGTTCGTGCTGTACGCGTTGCACGTCCCGCGGCCGTGGATCAGCGGCTGGTCGCCGGGTTACCAGGTGACCCCGGACGAGCACCTGCGGATCCTCGAACGGCCTTGGTGACCGGGTGGCGTCGGAGCGAGCCCCGGGTGGCGTCGGAGCGAGCCGGTGGTCGTGGCTGGGGATCTCAACTCCGTCGACCGCGCCCCGGACTACCGCGCACTGGTGGCCCGCGGCGGTCTGATCGACGCCATGCGCGCCGGATGAGCGGCACCGACCTCCGTGGGACAGTGGAGGCCGCTGCTGGTGCGCATCGACCACGTGCTCGTCAGCGCCGGCTGGTGCGGTGACGGGCCGAGACGGTTCCACCTGCCGGGGTCGGACCACGTCGGGGTCACCGTGTCGATCGGGCCCTGCGCCGGCCGCTGAGTGCCTGGGTCCGAGCTGGGTTGCGGTCAGCTGTGACGGCGCCCCACCTGGGGGAGCCAGCGCCGGGCGCTGCCGGGTGGCGCGGCCCGGTCTATGCGACCTGGCGGTGGTGAACGCGGCCGTCCGCGGCGACCGTGGACCGCCAAACAGCTGTTCGCTTGCCGAGTGCTCGCCCGCCCGTCTTGCCTGGGCGCACTGCTGGAACCTGCTGGTCACGGAACTTCGCGACCCTGCCGACGATCAACGCGACAAGTACAGACAACGTCACCCACGCCACGACGACGGTCGCGGTCCAGTCAGCGATGTCCATACCAAGGGGTACCCGTCACTGCGCCACCGTAACCGAACCGTGACCATGTGGAGGGCGGCGACCCTGGCGCCGTCTGAGGCTTGCCGGCGGCATGGCGAGGCGGCAGGGCAACCCCATACCTCTCATGCAGGCGCGACACCTGAGTCGCACGGACACTGACGAGCTTCGGGTTCACCTGACTACCGCCCGGCATCGGGTAGCCGCCCCTGCCCCGTCTGCTCGGCAAACGAGCCGACGGTTTGCAGGGTGCGGGAGCGCATGAGCTGGGCGACGTGCTGGCGGTGACGGCGTTCAGCGCGACGGAGCATCGCGCCGAACACGACCCCGAGCGGTAGGCCGGCCGCGAGGGATGTGGCGACTAGATCGCGAGAATCTGCAGCAGTGGAGGCACGGTCATGACCCGTCACGAGGCGTAGTCGAGGCGAAGCTCAGCCGCCCCGTGAGCGGCGGTGGAATGATCTCTAGGGTTGGTACTGGAGACCGCAGCGCGGAGCCGGGTGAGGGCGCGGTGCTGGGTGACCCGAACGGCGCCCGGGCTGGTGCCTAGCTCGTCGGCCGTCTCCTCGGCGCTGAGCCCCGCGGCGATCCGCAGGATCAATACGTTGCGCTGCCGCGGTGTGAGCAGCTGTAGCAGCCCGGCCAGTCGCTCGGCGAGTTCTGCGTCTAGCAGGCGTTGCTCGGGGCCATCGTGCAGCACCGGGCGGTCGGGCAGGTCGGCCATCGGTTCGGTGCGGTTGCGGCCCATCGCGCGGTAGGCGTCGGCGACCTTGTTCGCGGCGATGCCGAAGACGAACGAGCGAAACGACCGGCCACTGACTACGTACGTCTGCAAGGCGGCCACGACAGCGAGGCAGATTTCCTGGGCCACGTCGTCGGCAGACCCGAGTACTGACTCGCGGCTCGACAGGCGGCGCCGGCAGTAGCGCAGGACTAGCGGGTAGACCTCAGCGATCAATCGGTCACGAGCCGCACTGTCGCCCGCAACGACGGCCCCGACCAACTTGTCGATCAGGGTCTGCTCGACAGCAGACTCTTCGGCCGGCCCGGCATGCAGATCGATCGTTTCTGTAGCCGAATCGGCCACCAGGACCCCGGTCATCCGATTACGGATCTGATCACGGCACCGGTCGCGTTTTCAAACATTGGGTTCCCCTCCCCGTAACCGACAGGCCGCCTGTCGGCGTCGAGCGCAAATCCGTTCAGTCCTGCCCTTACTCGAAGCGCCATCTCCTCAGCGTGACCAGCAAAGCGAACATTAGATGAGAAAAAGTGAAGTGATACGCGCAGTAGCTTTTTGGCGTCCGCGTGATCGTCACTTGCCGTGACAGAATTACGGGGCAGTGGATGGGTCAGTTGAGATACCTTCGGGGTGCCAGCGACGGTAGGCCGACCGGGAGATCGTTTGGCCCAACCTCGTCAAAAGTGATGACTCTCTCTGGCCGCTGCGCATGGGGAGCGCACGGGCTAGCAAAGATCGGCCAGCCAGCGTCTCGGAGACCTCCGAATGTCGTATGGAGATCAGCGCCGCTTGGTACCAGCAGCTCACGGACGCTGTGCCGCTCGCCGTGCAGGCCTCTCAACGTCGACACGACGGCGGCCCGGCTCACTGCAGCAGTGGCCGCAGACTGACGCCGTCGCAGCATCGACCGCCTCGTAGATCAGCCCCGCGACCTCCAGGTGGTCGCCCAGCTCGTCCAAGCAGGTGGCACAGGCGACCGCCTGCACCTCGACGGCGCGGGCCTCGTTCTCGTCGTCGAGGGCGCCCGCCGCGTAGCAGGCGAGGTCGAGCCAATTATGGCCGCATGGTCCCCAGATCTCCGCGTCGCCCATGTCCCTGCTCCCCAGCTGACATCGAGCCCGCTCGCACCCCACCCCAGCCAGGTGCAGCCCCTGATGCCTCTAACACGCTTGGTGCCAGTCTCAGGTTCAGCGTCGGGGAAAGATCTTCACCCGTCGCCTTGAGGGGACCGGCTGCCATCGTGTAGGGGCAGTCGTCGACAGCATGCAAAGGGCGCCTATGGGCCATGGCGTCGACGAGAGGGAGATCTGGATCAGGACAGGGGTGCAGGAGGTTGTGGAGAAAAGGTGATCTTGGAGCGCGGGGTGACGGAACTGATTAACAGGCCAAACCGTGCGCAACAGCCCGATAAGAAAACAATCCTCCAGCATCGGCATCATGCGCCACGGCGCAGGCAAATCCCGCCGTGAAGCATGAACGACTGCTGCTATGGCAAAGGCGAACCAGGCAGATCGCGCCAGTCCAACTCCCAGTCCGCAGGAAGGAAGCCACGCGTTGGCGGCCTCCCTGCCGTCTGGGGCCGCCCACCTCACAACCAGTACAACGATCCCCGTGGCAAACACCACCGCACCTATGACCCGACGGCCACCGGCCACCAACGGCTTTGACCCGCCATCGCCCTCGCATCCTCACCTGAGCCCGGCTGACCCATAGAGTGAGGTTCGGTGGCACTGATACATACGGCCGAACCCGGTTCCTTATCGGCCGCCGCCCCTCCCGCTCCTGTCGGGGCGCAGGGTGATGACCCCACTCGCACTCGCACTCGTCGCAGTAGAAGAACTAGTTTCTTCACTGGTCGCCGCCCTTACGAGCGCGGTGGTGGGCGGCCAGCCCAATGGACGCCGAGCATATTCGTAGCCGCGTGGTGGCGGACGGTTGCAGTTGCCCGTCGTCCATCACCACCAACGCGCCGCGCAAGTGGCACTCTCTGATCAGGGCGATCATCCGGCCGTGGGCGTTCAGTCCGCCCTGGTGCTCGACCGCGGGCATCCCCTTCGTCGGAGGCGGCTCCCACAAACGTCCACTAGGAGAAAGAGATCAACACGCGGTCCGCAGAGAGTCCGCAATATGCCCAACGGCAGTCATTGACAACCAACGGTTGCAACCGTTGAACCCGCAGGTCATCGGGCGTGCCGCCGGCGAATCAGCACGCTGGGAACGCGCGCTTGCGGTTGTAGAAGAAGCGCATGTCCGTCCCGTTTTCGGCGACCTGAATCGAATGTAGACGGCCGCTCCGCGGGTGGCCCGCTCGGCGGGGCCGTCAGCTCGCGCGTGTGTCCGGCAGCCGGGCGGCGTCGCGGGCGGCCAGCGCGGCGCGCTCTTTCACCGACGCCGCGTACGTGTCGACGTAGGTCTGCCCGGACAGCTCCATGAGCGCGTACATGATCTCGTCGGTCATCGACCGCTCGATGAACCGGTCGCCCGCCATTCCTGCGTAGCGGGAGAAGTCCAGCGGCTCGCCGATGCGGATCCGCACCCGGTGCGGCCGCCACATCCGCGAGCCGATCGGGTTGAGCTTCTCCGTGCCGATCACGGCGACGGGGATCACCGGGACGTCGGCCTCCAGCGCCATCCGCGCGACGCCCGTCTTGCCCTTGTAGAGCCGCCCGTCGGGAGACCGTGTTCCCTCCGGGTAGATGCCCAGCAGCTTGCCCTCGTCCAGGAGCCGGACCGCGGTCTCCATGGCGGCCTGGGCCGCGGATCCGCTCGACCGGTCGACCGGCACCTGGCCGACGCCGGTGAAGAACATCTTCTTGAGCCACCCCAGCAGGCCGGGCTGGGTGAAGTACTCGCGCTTGGCGAGGTAGGTGACGCGGCGCGGCAGGAGCAGTGGGACGAGGAACGAGTCCGCGACGGCGAGGTGGTTCCCGGCGAGGATCGCGCCCCCGTGCGCGGGAATGTGGTGCAGCCCTTCGATCGTCGGACGGGCCAGCAGCCGCATCAGCGGACCGGCCAGGACGTACTTCGACAACCAGTAGAGCACCGGAACTCTCGTCCCCTCATCTCGACCGGCCCAGGGTACGGACGAACTTCCCACAACGACAGCGCTGAACCCCGGGGGACGGCGTGGACCCGCCGACGCGCTGACCCGCGCGGACAGCGGGCCAACCCTGCCTCACGAGATGCCCCGTCACCGCCGCGGGTCGGGCTGGGCGCGCCGAGGGCTGGGCATGCCAAGATGGCCCTCCGCACGCGCGGCGAGGGAGGGCCGGGTGAACCGGGGACCCGACGACCGGTCCGGGCCGGACCACACGGCCGACGAGTTCGACGAGATCGTCGCCGGCTGGCGCCGCGAGGGCGAGGTGCCGGCGTGGCCGAGAGAGGATCGCCCGCCTACCGAAGCGCACACGCCATCCACCCCGGCTCCGCCCGTTCCGTCCGCGTCCGATGCCGAGCCCGGGCCCTCCGCGGAGGGTGACCCGCACGCCGACCACTTCGTGCCCCCCGAACCCCCGCCGCTCCCGCGCATCGGGCCGCCTGCCGCGGTCGGGATCACGCTGCTGGGGCTGGGCCTGACGCTGGTGTTGTCGCCGGCGGTGGTCGGTGTCTCGGAGGTCTACGGGCTGCCGCTCGGCCTGGTCTCCCTCGCTGCCGGGCTGGGCTGGCTGGTGCTGCGGCTGTGGCCCGGACCACCGAACGACCGCGACGCCGACGACGACGGCGCCATCCTCTGACCCGGATGCCGGAACGCCCGCTAGGGGCGCACGGCGTACTCGCGGGCGAGCTCTGCGGCGCCCACGACGGCCGCGGCCTCGCCCAGCTGCGCGACGCGGACGCGGGCGAGCGGGCGGTTGCCCCGGCCGGTGAGCCGCTCGGCGTAGTGCTCCCTGGCCTCGTCGAGGAACAGGGGTGCGGACTCCGACACCCCGCCGCCGACGACCATGAGCTCCGGGTCGAACACGTCGGCGACGAGCGCCAACCCCTCGCCCAGCCAGCGGGCCAACTCCGCCATCGCCGCGCACGCCACGGGGTCCCCCTCGCGCGCCGCGGCCGCGACCCGCTGGCCGGTGACCTGACCGGGGTCGCCGGCCGCCAGCCGCCCCAGCACCGGGGAGTGCACGTGGTCGCGGGCCAGGAGCTCGAGGGCCGTGGTCGCGAGCCCGGTGCCGCTGCAGTAGCGCTCCCAGCAGCCGCTCTTCCCGCAGGGGCACGGCCGCCCGTCCGGCACCACGCGGACGTGGCCCAGCTCCGGAGCCACCCCGAACGCGCCCCGGTACAGCTCGCCGTCGATCAGCAGGGCCGAGCCGATACCCGTGCCCAGCGCGATGAACACCACCGTCGACGCCCCGGATGCAGCGCCGAACCGGCGCTCGGCGAGCGCGGCCGCGTTCACGTCATGCTCGACGACGACCGGCAGGCCGAGTCGGTCGGCGACGCGGTCGGCCACGGGCGCATCGCGCCAGGCCAGGTGGGGGGCGAAGCGGACGCCGCGCCGGTCCGGCGTGACGAACCCGGCGAGCGCGAGCCCCACAGCGCCGACCGGATGCCGCTCGGCGAGCTCGGCGACGACCCCGGCGACGGCCGACTCCAGCGCCTCTTCGCTGCCCGGCGTGGAGGCACGCACGGTGTCGAGGACCTCGCCGCCGGCGTCCACGACTCCCGCGCGTACCCGGGTCCCGCCGACGTCGACTCCGACGGTCAACACGGCTCGCCGCCGGTGCAGCGCTCGACCGGGATGTGCTGGACGCGCGGCGGTTGTGGCGCCGGCGCCGGGTTGTCCGCGTGGGGCCGGCCGTCGAGCGCCTCACGCAGCGCGGCGAGCAGCCCCGCTGCGTGCACGCCGAAGCGCTCGGCAAGCTCGGGGTGCTCGCGGCGGACGACGGCAAGCGCCATGCACACGGGGCACGCGGTGCACGGGCCCGTCGGCGGCCGCGCGTGGTCGGGTTCGTGCGCCAGACCGTCTGGCGAGGAACGCACGACGGCGTCGCGCAGGCGGGCGATCAGGGGGTCGAGGTGGTCGAGCGCGAGCAGGGCGAGGGCGCGCACCTCGCGTGTCAGGCGCTCCCGGCCGTCACCGCCGTCGTGTCCGCAGCGCCGCTCGAAAGCGTCGTCCGTCGTCACGTCAGCGTCCCCTCGGCACTGCCACTCAGCGCATCCACTGGGCGGGGTCGGGCCGGAACACGACGTGCAGGTCGTCGCCGTCGAGCCGGGCGCCGGTGACGGTGCAGCGACGCAGTCCCGCGGGGAGCGCAACCAGCCGCCGCACGCCGGCCACAGTGACGGCCAGCTGGTCGCCGACCCGCGCGAGGTCCAGCGCCTCGGTCGCGACGCCGGGCAGGTGCAGCGTCAGCGTGAAAGCCGAGTCGGCCGAGGTGCCCGCACCCGCCGTCCGGCGAACGCGGAGCAGCGGCGCGCGGGCGCCGGGGTCGGCGGCCGGGTCGTCGTGGCCCCACAGGTCGGCGGCAAGCGCCAGGAGCGCGGCGACCCCCGCGGGCTCCTCGGCGGTATGCCCGACGGTGCGCAACGGCAGCCCCAGGCCGGCCAGATCGGCCAGCACGGCGGCCTGCTCGCCGGCGCGCCGCCGTACCCACGCCGCGGCAGGCCCGGGCTCGTCGCTGTCCGGCTCGGGCACCAGTCGGTTCACGATCAGGCCGTCGACGGCGAGCCCGTGCAACGCCAGCGCCGTCACCGTGCGGCGGGTCTCCGCGGCGACCACGCGCTCGGGGGTCAGCACCAGCCGGATGCTCGTCTGCGGGCCCGCGAGCAGGGCCCGGAGCCCGGCCAGCTCGTCGGCGAGGCCGTCGAGGGCATCCGCGGTGACCTCCCACCGGCGTGCGGCATCCCGCCCCGCGGGCGCCTGACCGGCGAGCCCCGCCAGCAGGCCCCGCACGGCGCGCCGGTGAGCCGGGAACAGCCGCTCCAGGTAGCCGCCGACCGCCTCGGGCAGCGCGAGCAGGCGCAGCGTCTCCGCGGTGGGGCCGCAGTCCACCACCACGACGTCCCAGGGCCCGGCCTCGGCGGCGCGGCGCACCTCGCCCAGCGCGAGCAGCTCCTCGACCCCCGGCAGCAGGGTCAGCTCCTCCGCGACCAGCTCCTCGACGCCGGCGCCGGCGAGCAGCGTCCGCAGGTGGTCCTGCAGCCGACCCCAGGCACCCTCGAGCAGGGCCCGGGCGTCGATGTGCGCGGCGAACAAGCCGGCAACGCCGTCCACGTCGCTCGCTTCACCGCTCAGGCCGGCGTCGAGCGCGTCCCCCAGCGAATGCGCGGGATCGGTGGAGACGACGAGCGTCTTGCGGCCCGACCGTGCGAGATGGGCGGCCGTGGCGGCGGCGAGCGTGGTCTTGCCGACGCCGCCCTTGCCCGTGAACAGCACCATCCGCACGCGGGGAGCCTAACGCGTGTCCCGGAGATCAACGCCGCATCGAGCAAGGCGTGGATCTCCGTAGAGACAAGCGTCGATCGTCGTCGCGGGGAGCAGGCCGTCAGCTGGCGCTCTCGACGCGGCGCTTGAGGCTCCGCAGCGCCGTATCAATGATCACCTTTTCGGCCTTGCGCCGCAGCAGCCCGATCATCGGGATGTTGAGGTTGACGGCGAGCGAGTAGGTCACGGTCGTCTCCCCGGAGCCCCCGACGAGGGTGTAGGACCCGTTCTGCGCCTTCTGGATCTGACCCTTGACCAGCTTCCAGCTCACCGAGCGGCCGTCGGGCCCCCACGTGTAGTCGAGGGTGTAGTTGTCCTTGATCGGACCGGCGTCCATCTGAAAGCGGACGCGCTCGGGCCGCCCGGTCGTGTCGGTGCCCAGCACCTCGACGGACTTGACCTGGTCCACCCACTGCGGATATGCGGGAAGATCGGCGATCACGGCCATCACGCGATCGGGATCGGCACCGACGGTGATCGAGGAGGTGGTCGCGTCCGCCATGGCCGGAGGCTACCGCCGGGCGCGGCTACCACCGCAGCACGTAGGGGACGCCGGTGTCCTGGAAGTGGCCCACGTTCACGCACTCCGTGCGCCCGACTCGCGCCCGCATCGACAGCGGCTGGTGGACGTGGCCGAACAGCGCCGCGCGCGGGCGGTCGCGGCGCACGACGTCCAGCAGCGCGCCCGACGCTGCCTCGGGCCGCCGCGCGACCACGTCGTACGCCAGCTCGGGAACGGCCGGCGGGACGTGGCTGCAGAGCAGGTCGATCTGGCCCAGCCCGTCGACGACGGCGGCGTACTGCGGGGCGGGGAGCACGTAGGGCTGCCACACACCGCCGCTCCGTGGCGTCCGGCCGGGCGGGAGCGGGGCGCCACCGACGAAGCCGACCCGCAGGCCGTTGACGTTCTCGACCCGCCCGTCGGGCAGACACAGGCCGGGCCGGGCGAACTCCGGCCAGAGCCGGGGCAGGTCAACGTTGCCCGGGATCGCCCAGGTAGGAGCGGTGAGGGCCGCGAACAGCTCCGCGTACTGCGTGCGGATCGCCTCTTCGACGACTGCCCGGGCATCCGGCACGCGCGCCCAGGCCGTGGCGATGAAGGCGCGGAGCTCACCGGGTCGGCCAGCGGCACGCAGCCGGCCGAACTCGGCGCTGACCTCGGGGCCGAGCACCCGGCCGAGAATGCCGCGGGACGGGTTGTGATAGTCCACGAAGTCGACCAGGTCCCCGAGGATCAGCAGCGCGTCCGCCCCGTCACCCGCCCGGCACAACGCCTCGGCGTTGCCGTGAACATCCGAGACGACGTGCAGCCGCATGACGTCCGATGCTAGTGATCGAGGCTGCGGACTCCCGTCGGGCGAGGCGGGGACGGGCCGACCACAGGCGATGCCCGCTGTCGGGGGCAGGCTGTAGGTTGCGCCCCAGGTGCCAGCGTCGGCCGAGGAGGTCGGGTCCGTGCGTGAGTACAGCGTCCCCGCGACCGTGCGGGTGGACAACCACGACACGCTGTCCGACGCGGTGTTCGCGCTGGCGCAGCAGCATCCCGACGCGCTGGCGGTGCGGCGCCGGGAGGGCGACGAGTGGGTCGACCGCACGTGCGCCGCGTTCGCCGACGAGATCGTCGCGGTCGCACGCGGCCTCATCGCCGCCGGGATCGCGCCGGGTGACCGCATCGCGCTGCTGTCGCGCACCCGCTACGAGTGGACCCTCTTCGACTACGCCGTCGCTGCTGTCGGAGCGGTGACGGTGCCCGTCTACGAGACGTCGGCGCCCGAGCAGGTGGCGTGGATACTCGCCGACTCCGCCGCCGTCGCCGCCGTGGTGGAGACGGACCGGCATGCCGCCACGGTCGCGGGCGTCGAGAACCCGCCGGAGCACGTGTGGCGCCTCGAGCCGGGGCCGGACTGGCGGGGCGCCGTGGCGGAACTGGTCGAGCGCGGGGAGGCGGTGCCGCCCGAGCGGGTCGACGAGCGACGCGCCGCGATCCGCGCCGACGACCTCGTGACGCTGATCTACACCTCCGGCACCACCGGGCGCCCCAAGGGCTGCGAGCTCACGCACCGCAACCTGCTCGCCGAGGTCCGGACGGTGGCGACCGTGCTGCCCGAGCTGCTCGACGTCGGCGGCTCGATCCTGCTGTTCCTGCCGCTCGCGCACGTGTTCGGGAAGGTCGTCCAATGCGCCGCGCTGAGCACCCGGACGGTGCTCGGGCACTCCCCCGACGCCAAGCACCTGCTCGACGACCTCGCCGCGTTCCGGCCGACCGTCCTGCTGGCCGTGCCGCGGGTGTTCGAGAAGGTCTACCACGGTGCCCGCCGGCGAGCGCTCGACGACGGGAAGGGCCGGATCTTCGACGCCGCGGCCGCCACCGCGGTGGCCTGGAGCAAGGCGCAGGATCGTGACGGCCCCGGGTTGCCCCTCAAGGTGCGGCGCGCGCTGTTCGACGCGCTGGTGTACCGGCGCATGCGGGCGGCCCTCGGCGGCCACGTCCAGGCAGCGGTGTCCGGAAGCGCACCGCTCACCGTCGGCCTCGGGCACTTCTTCCGGGGCATCGGCATCCCGGTGCTGGAGGGCTACGGCCTCACCGAGACCTCCGCCGCGATCTCGGTCAACACGGTGCCGGCACAGCGCATCGGGACGGTCGGCCGGCCGCTGCCGGGCCTGGCGGTGAAGATCGCCGACGACGGGGAGGTCCTGACCAGGGGCCCGATCGTCTTCCGAAAGTACCGCAACAACGCCGGGGCCACGGCGGAGGCCTTCGACGACGGCTGGTTCCGCACCGGCGACCTGGGTGAGCTGGACGACGACGGGTTCCTGCGGATCACCGGGCGGATGAAGGAGATCATCGTCACGGCCGGGGGCAAGAACGTGGTGCCGGCGCTGCTCGAAGACCGGTTGCGAGCTCACCCGCTGATCGGACAGTGCCTCGTGGTGGGCGACGGGCAGCCGTTCATCGCCGCGCTGGTCACGCTCGACCACGAGGCGCTGCCGGGGTGGCGCAGGCGGCACGGCAAGCCGGAGGGCCCCGGCGGCCGGGAGGCGGCCGCGGACCTCGTCGCCGATCCCGAGCTGCGCGGCGAGATCGCCGCTGCCGTCGAGGAGGCGAACCGAGCCGTCTCCCGCGCCGAGCAGATCCGCAAGTTCCGGGTGCTGCCCGTCGAGTTCACCGAGGAGACCGGCGAGCTCACCCCATCGCTGAAGATCAAGCGAGCAGTCGTGCTGCGTCGCCACGCCGACGACGTCGCCGCGTTCTACGCCGGCGTCACCCAGCCCGCCTGACGCCCGCCCTACCGGTCTCGCACCTCGGAGCCCTAGTGCTGTTGTCCGAGCTCCGGAACAGCAGTGCGGCTCCGAAGTGCGGGAGAGCGGGGTGGGGCAGCGCCGGCGAGGAGGGCGCGGAGGCGGGTGACGAGCGCGGGCAGCGCCCAGTCGCGCAGCATCCAGTCCCGCCCGGCCGCACCCATCGCGGCGGCCCGATCCCGGTCGGCAAGCAGCCTGACCAGTGCGTCGACCAGCTCGGTGGGGTCCCGGCCGTCGACGACGTGGCCGGTGCGGCCTTCCTGCACGGTCTCCGGGGCCCCGCCGGAGTTCCCGGCGACCACGGGCAGGCCCGACGCCGCGGCCTCGAGCAGGACGATCCCGAGGCCCTCGACGTCCAGACCCCCTCCCCGGGTACGGCACGGCAGCGCGAACACGTCCCCGGACGCGTGGTGCGCCGGCAGCTCCGCGGCAGGGACGGCGCCGGCGAACACGACGTGCTCCACGACACCGTGGTGGGCCGCGAGCCGGCGTAGCCGGTCGAGATCAGGACCATCGCCGACCAGCAGCAACCGCGTGCCCGGTACCTGAGCCCGTACCCGGGACAGCAGGCGCACCAGCTGGTCCTGGCCCTTGCGCGCGACCAGCCGCGAGACGCAGGTCACGACCGGTGCCTCACCGAGGCGGTAGCGGCGGCGGACGGCGGCGCGCGCGGCGGGGTCGGGCCGGAACCGGGTCGCGTCGACGCCGGGCGGAAGGTGCTCGAGCGCGGCATCGGGTCCGAATGCTGCCGCGACGCGGCGTCGCGTGTAGCGGGAGACGACCGTGACGACGTCCGCGTCGTCGCCGATGCGCCGTAGCGCCTGCCGCGCGCCGGGCAGCATCGACCACCCGACCTCGTGGCCGTGCGTGCTCGCCACCACCCGCTCGACGCTCGCGTGCCGCCGCAGGTGGGGCCCGAGCAGCGCCAGCGGCGCGGACGCACCGAACCAGACCGTGGTCGCGCCGTGAGCGCGTGCCAGCGTCGCAGCGCGCCCGGCCACGCCGGGCACGGGCAGCATCAGCGACGTCGGGTGACGGTGCACCGGGTAGCGGCGTGCCGCGTCGAAGGCGGCGGCACCCGGCCAGGCCGGGGCATACACGACCAGCTCATCGTCAGGCAGCCGGTCGACGAGCGCCTGCAGGTAGTTCTGTATCCCGCCGGCCCGCGGCGGGAAGTCGTTGGTCACCAGCAGCGTGCGGGCCACGCCGGCGACGCTACCGCCCGGCTCGTGTCCGGCTGGTCCGGCATCGCGGAGCAGGAAACCGGCCGGTGGAGATGCTGCGTGCGCGCTCACTCCCACGCGCCGCGATCAACCGCGCCCATACCGCGGACGCCGCACGCACCGCGCGCTCACCTCGCGCAACTTCTCCTCACCCTGCGTCCCGAGCAGACCCCTTCCCGCGCTCGTCCCGGGAGGTCCGCTCCTCCCGACCCGTTCTCGCCGCTGTCCGGGGCACCAGGCGCAGCCGGGGCACGAGCCCCTGGTCGGCGAGCACGTCCAACGCCCGCCGCTCCGGCGCCTCGAGGTGCACGGCGCCGGACGGGCCCGCGGTGCGCGGGTCCGGGACGCCCAGCAGCACGCCGACGACACAGTCGTCGCAGGCGGGTCCGCGCACCGCGCAGCGGTCGCAGTCGATCAACATCACAGGCCTCCTCGGCATCGACTCCCATCGCCGTGACCGTAGGGAAGGCCCCCGACAAAACCGCGCATCGAAGATCTCGGATCGTCAAGGTCCCCGCGCCATCACGCCCGCGTGATCGACGTGAGGGGCGGACAATCATGAGAAATGGCCCGAGGAATGGCAAAGGCGGCGGCGGGCGGCGGCTCGGGGTGGGAGACCTCACCACGTGTGACCAGCGTGGTCGCGACGACGCTGATGACACGTTCGCGGCGTCGCGCCGCGCGAGCGGTGGCAGCCGAAGCCCACCCCCGCCGCCGCGGCTGGTGTGAACCTCAGGTGCGGGCCAGGCGCTGCAGCAGGACGGTCGACGGCACCGCATGCGCCTCGCGGGAGCACACGGACTCGATCACCGCCCTGTCCGACGTCGCGACGACGACCGGCCGCCCCCGGGGCTCGGCGGCCACGAGGGACCGGATGACGTCGTCGGCCAGCACGCCGGGGTCGCTGAACAGCACTCGCACCCCACGACCCGCCCGCGGCGGCGCGGCGACCACGCCCGCTCCGTCGAAGACGACCGTGATCTCCACTCCGGTGCGCGCGGCGAGCGCCGCCAGCTGGCTCACCAACCGAGCGCGCTGATCGGCGAGCGGCAGGTCCGGGTAGCCGGTCTTGGTGACGTTGTAGCCGTCGACCACGAGGTGCACCGACGGCACCGCGAGCAGCGTGTCAAGTGCGGCAACGGTGCCGACCGAGCCGCCGCCGCGCACGGATCGTGCACCCACGACGAGATCGCCCGGCCGCGGCCCGCCCCCGCCGAGCGCCAGCTCCCGGCGCAGGCCGGACAGCGCCCCGGAGACGGTGTCAAGCAGCAGCTCCAGCCGCACCTCGTCCGACCGGCGGGCCTCCCGTGCGGCCTGGCGCGCGGCAGCCACCTCGACCGCCGCGTCGGCCGCCCGGCGGCGTTCGGCCTCCGCACGCTCGCGTTCCCGGTCGCGCTCGGCGACGGCCGCGGCCAGCTCGGCGGCGGCGGCGCGTCGCTGCTCCTCCAGCGCCTGCTCGGCCGCGCCACGCCCGTCGAGCGCGTCGCGCAACCGCGCTCCCTGCTCCCCCACCCGGCGGCGCAGCTGCTGGAACTCCGCGTCGCGTTCCTGGCCGGCCGACCGGGCCCACGCCCGCGCGTCGGCCAGCTCGGCGCGCAGCCGCTCGAGCTCGACGGTCAGCTTGTCGACCCGCGCGAGAGCCTCGTCGCGCTCGGTCCGCAGCTCGACCGCCTCGCCGCGGCGTGCGGCGAGCGCCACCGCGTCGGCGGCGCCGGGATCCGCGGTCAGGACGGCCCGGGCGGCCGCGGCCAACGGGTCGTCCGTCGACGCGAGCTCACCGGGCCGGTGCTCGTCCCACCACGCCACGACCGCGGTGCGGAACCCGTCGGACCTCTCGAGCTCCGTGAGCAGCGTCGGTCGCCCGAGCCGGGCCCGTTTGGCCGGGGTGAACCGGGCCAGCCGCCGCAGTGGCATCGGGACGTCGTCGACCGACAGGCCGCCGACCGCCACCGCCGCCACCTCGG
>JAQSWF010000031.1 GCA_029266775.1 Pseudonocardia sp. | reverse complement strand
CATCCTCCAACTGGCGGCTGACCTGGTAGCCCGCGTCCCGGAAGACGCGCACCATCTGGTGGTTCTCCGCCAGCACCTCGGCCTCGAAGCGACGGACGCCGATCTCCCGGGCGGCCGCGCTGAGGTGCTCCAGCAGGATCGAGCCGAGGCCGCGACCCTGGTGGTCGTCCCGGACGACGAAGGCCACCTCGGCCGACCGCGGCGGATCCGCGACGTCAACGTCACCCGGCCCTGGCAGCCCCTCGTAGCGGCCGACCGCGATGATCTCGTCGCCGAGCAGGGCGATGAACGCGACGCGCGTGCGGTGGTCGACGACGGTGAAGCGTTCGAGGTCCCGGGGGGAGATGTAGGGATAGGGGCCGAAGTAGCGCAGGTAGCGAGTGCGTTCGGAGAGCCGGCTGTGCATCGCCACCAGCGCGTCCGCGTCGCTGGGCAGGATCGGGCGCAGGTGCACCACCCCCCCGTCCGACGCCACGACGTCGGCCTCCCAGTGTCGCGGGTAGGTCCGCTCGGCCCTCGCCGTCGAAGATTCGGTCATGGGGCTCGCCTCCCTGCCTGGGTCGTGCTGCTCAGTCGCGGGGGTCGTCGGGATCGAGGCCGTGCAGCGGGAACACCGCGCGACGGGCCTCCAGGATGGCGACGTCCACCGGGTCCGCAGCCTCGGTCCACTGCTCGTGGGCGATGGTCACGTCGTCCGTCATCGTGGTGGGTAGCACCCGTCCGGTGAGCCGGGAGGTGTGGGCGATCCAGCCGGCCGGTAGCGGCCGCTGCGGGTCGACGTCGCGGTCGAGGACGGTGGCGAGCAGGTGCGTCCAGGAGCGCGGGACCACGCGGAACAGCCCGTACCCGCCGCCGCCCAGCGCCAGCCACCGGCCGCCGGCGGTGCGTTCGGCCAGCTCCCGCAACTCCTGGTAGATCGTGCGGTGGCCGTCGACGGACAGGCGCAGGTGCGCCAGCGGGTCTTCCGCGTGCGTGTCCGCGCCGCACTGGGTGACCAGCAGCTGCGGCCGGAACTCGGCGAGCAGGGATGGCACCACGGCGCGAAACGCCCGCAGCCAGCCCGCGTCCGTCGTGCCGGGAGGCAGCGCGACGTTGACCGCGCATCCCGCCGCAGCCCCGTCGCCGTACTCGCGCGGCCAGCCGGTGCCCGGCCAGAGCGTCATCGGGTGCTGGTGCAGGGAAACCGTGAGCACCCGCGGGTCGTCGTAGAACGCGGCCTGCACGCCGTCGCCGTGGTGGACGTCGACGTCGATGTAGGCGATCCGGTCGAACCCGTGGTCGAGCAGCCACGAGATCGCCACCGCGCAGTCGTTATAGACGCAGAACCCGGAGGCGCGGTCGCGCATGGCGTGGTGCAGCCCGCCCGCGATGTTCACCGCCCGGTCCGCACGCCCCTCCGCGATCTCCCGCGCGGCCAGCAGCGAGCCACCGCAGACGAGGGCGCTGGCTTCGTGCATGCCCTCGAACACCGGGTTGTCGTCCGTGCCGAGCCCGTGCGTCAGATCGTCGCCCGCCTTCGGCGCGTCCCGGACGGCGTCGAGGTAGGACGCCACGTGCACCCGCTGCACCTGGGCCTCCGGAGCGGCGTGCGGCTCGAGGAGGGTCACGCCCTCGAGCACGCCCAGCTCGCGGGCCAACCGCATCGTGAGGTCCAGCCGCACCGGGTTCAGCGGATGGTCGTCGCTCAGGCGGTATCTGAGGAACTCCGGCGTCCACACCACTGCGGCTCGCGGGCTCATGGGCCGAACCTAGGCGATGGACCGGCCCTCCTGCAGCGTCGCGGCGCGGTGCCCGGTCAGGGGCGAGCGCCGACGGCGGCCGGGCGGCTCCGGTCGGCCGACCAGTTCGACCAGGAGCCCGCGTAGAGCGCGATCGGGTCGTCCGGTGACCGCAACCCCGCGTACTCGACAGCGAGCACCACGGCGGTGGCCGTGACGCCCGAGCCGCAGTAGGCGCCGACCGGCGACGTCGCGGCGTCAGGGCCGACGCCGACGCCCAGCGCGGCGAAGCGGCGAGCCAGCGCCTCGCGCGGCAGCCATCGGCCGTCGGAGCCCAGGTGATCGCTCGCGGGCGCGCTCAGCGCACCGGGGACGTGGCCCGCGCGCGGGTCGACGGGCTCGGTCTCCCCGCGGTACCGCGCGCCGGCTCGGGCGTCGAGCAGCACGCCGTCTCGGGCGACCGCCGCCGCGCCGTCCGCATCGATCACCGGCATCCGGCCCGACCGGACGACGACGTCGCCCGCCGCCGGGCGCGACGGTGCCGCGGACACGGGCAGCCGATCGGCGAGCCATGCCCGGTACCCGCCGTCGAGCACCGCGACCCGGTCGGCCGGGAAGCCCGCCCACCGCAGCAGCCACCAGGCCCGGGCTGCGACCGCCCCCGAGTCGTCGTCGTAGGCGACCACCCGCGAGCCCGCCGACACCCCGGCCCGACGCAGCACGTCCTGCAGGTCACCCGGGTCGGGCAACGGGTGGCGGCCGGCGGGTCCCGGCGGCCCGGCGAGCTCGGCGTCGATGTCGAGGTACACGGCGCCGGGAACGTGCCCGGCGGCGTGGTCGGCGCGCCCGGGCGGGCCGCCGAGGCGCCACCGGACGTCCAGCACGACCGGCCGCTCCCCGTCGCCCGCGCCGCCGCTGCCGTCGCCCGCGGCGTCGACACCGAGCAGGGCGGCGACGACGGCCGGAGCGACCAGCGGGGCCGTGAAGCGCGGTGTCGGAGAGGCCGCCGAAGAGGTCACCGCGCCATCCTGCCGCGCTCGGCCGACGGCGGGCACCGGACCGTGCCGATACGATGGGACGAGACGAAGGGGCCGGAGCGTGAACGAGCTCATCGATACCACCGAGATGTACCTGCGGACGATCTACGAACTCGAGGAGGAGGGCGTCGTCCCGCTGCGGGCGCGCATCGCCGAGCGCCTCGGACAGAGCGGCCCCACGGTCAGCCAGACGGTGGCCCGGATGGAGCGCGATGGCTTGGTCGTGGTGGGCGGCGACCGGCACCTCGAGCTGACGGCGCTGGGGCGCGGACGCGCCGTCGCCGTGATGCGCAAGCACCGGCTCGCCGAGCGGCTGCTGGTGGACGTGATCGGTCTGGAGTGGGAGCACGTGCACTCCGAGGCGTGCCGCTGGGAGCACGTCATGAGCGAGGCCGTCGAGCGCAAGCTGGTGGCGCTGCTGGACAATCCCACGGTCTCGCCGTACGGCAACCCTATTCCCGGCCTTGACGAGCTCGAGCGGGCCGCGAACGGCACGGGCGGCACGGACGCCGTCGACAGCGAGGTCATGGGGATCCCCGTGCCACCGCCGTTCGAGGCTGGCCTGCAGCGCCTGGACGAGCTGGCCCGCCGCGGCGGAGGTCGCGTGGAGGTGCGGCGTATTGCCGAGCACGTGCAGGTCGACGCCGACCTGATGGTGGAGCTCAAGAGCGCAGGTGTGGTGCCCGGCCGGCAGATCGAGGTGGGCTCGATCTCCCGCTTCGGCGAAGCCGTGCCTGTGGCCTCGTCCGAGAGCGAAACCACCACGATCACCCCGCCGGTCGCGCACGCCGTGCTGGTGCGCGCGGGCTGATCCGGGCGGCGGTGGCGCAAGGCCGCCCTAGGCCGCACCGGTCCGACGTGAGACGGTGAGCCTCCAGGCTCGCCGCCGCGGCTGCTCCGCGAGCTGACGGCGCGGCCGCCCGCCCACCGGCCAGGAGGACCACCGTGAAGCTGCTCGTCACCGGCGGCGCCGGCTACGTCGGCAGCGTCTGCGCCGCGCACCTCATCGACGCCGGCCACGACGTGGTGGTGCTCGACGACCTGTCGACCGGTCATCGGGACGCGGTGCCCGACGGCGCGCATTTCGTCGAGGGCGACATCGCCGACATCGCCGGCGACGTGCTGGCCGAGGGGTTCGACGGCGTGCTGCACTTCGCGGCCAAGTCGCTCGTGGGCGAGAGCGTGCAGAAGCCCGAGCTGTACTGGAACGGCAACGTCGTCAAGACCCTCCGGTTGCTCGACGCGATGGTCGCGCGAGGCATCCCGCGGTTGGTGTTCTCCTCGACCGCGGCCACCTACGGGGAGCCCGAGCAGGTTCCGATCCGCGAGGACGCGCCGACGCAGCCGACCAACCCGTACGGGGCCAGCAAGCTCGCGATCGACAACGCGATCGGCTCCTACGCCCGCGCGCACGGCCTGGCGGCGGTGAGCCTGCGCTACTTCAACGTGGCCGGCGCCCACGGCCGCATCGGCGAGCGGCACGTCGTCGAGACCCACCTCATCCCGCTGGTCCTGCAGGTGGCCGCCGGTCAGCGCCCGCAGGCGCAGATCTTCGGCGACGACTGGCCGACCCCCGACGGCACCTGCATCCGCGACTACATCCACATCGACGACCTCGCCGTCGCGCACCTGCTGGCTCTCACCTACGCGCAGCCCGGCGAGCACGCGATCTACAACCTCGGCAGCGGCACCGGCTTCTCCGTGCGTGAGGTGGTCGAGGCGTGTCGGACGGTGACCGGCCACCCGATCCCCGTGGAGATCGGTCCTCGGCGGGCAGGCGACCCCGCGGTGCTCGTGGCCTCCAGCGCTGCCGCCACCGACGCGCTGGGCTGGCGGGCCGAGAAGACGGACCTGAACACCATCGTCGGTGACGCCTGGTCCTTCATGCGCCTGCGCGAGCCTGTCTGACCTGCAGCGCAGGCGCGCGCCGCGGCACACATGGCGGCGCAGGCGCGCGATGCCGCGACGCAGCCAACCGTCCCGAGGCCGCCTCACCGCCGCCTCCGTCGGCGACGGCGGTTCGCGCGGGGCGGAGGCAAGGGCGGCGCGTGCGGCCGCCGCAGGCACTCGCGCACCTGGCTCGGTCGCATACCAGCTGCCCAAGCCCTCCGCAGCAGGCGGGAGAGGGGATGCCGCGGGTGTGCCCGGAGCGCCCGAGCCAACGCGATCCCCGCCATCGCGCCGTCGCCGCGGAGCAGCGCGCACGCGGCCAGCAACGCCGCCGGCTCGGCGACCTCCGGGTCCGGCATCTCCCGGGCGAGAGCCGCCCACAGGTGCTCCGCGCTCTCCATCCCCGGCTCGGCACTCCGCAGGAGCGCCGCATCGCGGATCAGCGGGTCGGACAGCGCCCGGGCGAGCGCCACCACACGTCCGTCGTCGAGGTGCAGGCGCCCGGCGGCGGCGTCTGCGAGGGCGGCGTCGACGACTGCCTGTCCGCCGCCATCCACATCACCTTCCGGGTCGCCCTCCCCTGTCGCGCCACGGTCGGGCACGTCCGAGTGGAGCATCGCCGCCCGCCGACGCAGCCGGTCCGGCGGGCCAGGAGCCACGAGCTGCTCCAGCGCCGCCCTGTCCGCGTGCACCACCGCACCGGCGGCGACGGCTGTCGCGGCGAGCGGCGTGGCGTCCGGGTCAGGCAGGACTCCCCGGCAGGAACAGGTGTCGTAGCAGGCCCACGCAGCGCCCGCCTCGGTGCTCGCCGACCACAGCCGGGTGTGCACGTCGACACCACGCCGCGCCAGCGCGTCGACCACCTCCGTGACAAGCGGGAGGTGCGGCGGCGGCGACGGAGTGAACGGTGCCCCGCTCACCGCACCGCCCCCGTCCACCTCGCCGAGAACGATCACGGCGGCCCCCGTGGGCCGGGCACGCAGGACGTTCTCGGCCAGTGCGCGGCTGATGTCCGGAACATGCTCGGGCGGCGGGAGGTCGATGCGCATCGTCAGGGTGATGCGACGCCCGGACGCACCGCCGAAGGCGACCACGACCAGCGACTCCCGCGGGCGGAAGCCCATGAGGTACGGCAGCCCCGCCACCAACTCGCTCGGGTCACGCATGCGCAGGACTTGCTGGGTAGCGCTCGACGATGAGGAGGGCGACGCGGAGGAAGGTGTCATGCGGCGAGGGTGCGGGCGCACCGCACCCGGCGGCCAGCCTCTGTCCCGCCGCCTGTGGACAACTGGCCGTCACACGGGCGATCCGCACCCAACTGCGCCGCCCTGTGGACAACTCGGTCGTCGACCGCTTCTTCAGCCGTCTCGCAGTGTTAACGTCGGCCCTCTGCCACGGCGTCATCGGGGCCGCAACGCTGGGAGTAGACGTGCAGGATCGCAGGGGTGGGAGGGACGAGTCGGTGTACGACTACGACCTGCTAGTGATCGGCTCCGGCCCGGGCGGTCAGAAGGCGTCTATCGGCGCGGCGAAGCTGGGCAAGCGCGTCGCGGTGGCCGAACGCCGCGACATGATGGGCGGCGTCTGTGTCAACACCGGCACGATCCCGTCGAAGACGCTTCGGGAGGCGGTCCTCTACCTCACCGGCTTCTCCCAGCGGGACATGTACGGCGCCAGCTACCGGGTCAAGGCCGAGATCACGATCGGGGACCTGCTCGCCCGCACCCAACACGTCGTCGGCCGCGAGGTCGAGGTCATCCGGCACCAGCTGCTGCGCAACCACGTCGAGATCCTCGGCGGAACAGCGCACTTCGACGACCCCCACACCGTCAGCGTGCACGGCACCGCTCGCGGCGACCACAACACCGTCACCGCCGAGAAGATCATCCTCGCGACCGGTACCAAGCCCGCGCGCCCCTCGCACGTCGAGTTCGACGATGAGCGCGTGCTGGACTCCGACAGCGTCCTGCGACTCGAACAGGTGCCGAACTCCATGGTCGTCGTCGGCGCCGGCGTGATCGGCATCGAGTACGCATCCATGTTCGCCGCGCTCGGCACCCGGGTCACGGTCGTCGAGAAGCGGCCGTCGATGCTCGACTTCTGTGATCCCGAGGTCGTCGAGTCGCTGAAGTTCCACCTGCGCGACCAGGCGGTGACCTTCCGCTTCGGGGAGGAGGTCGACAAGGTCGAGATCACCCCACGGGGCACCGTGACGAGCCTGGCGAGCGGCAAGCGCGTCGCCGCCGACATGGTCATGTACTCCGCCGGTCGGCAGGGTGTGACGGAGGAGCTGCAGCTCCCGAAGGCGGGGCTGGCCGCCGACAGCCGCGGGCGAATCAAGGTGGACGAGCACTACCGCACCGAGGTCGAGCACATCTACGCCGTCGGCGACGTCATCGGGTTCCCCGCGCTGGCCGCGACCAGCATGGACCAGGGCCGCCTCGCCGCCTACCACGCCTTCGGCGAGCCGGCCCGCGAGCTGCAGGACCTGCAGCCGATCGGCATCTACACCGTCCCCGAGATCTCCTACTGCGGGAAGACCGAGGCGGAGCTGACCAAGGAGGCGGTGCCGTACGAGGTCGGGATGTCGCGCTACCGCGAGCTCGCGCGGGGCGCGATCGTCGGCGACTCCTACGGCATGCTCAAGCTGCTGGTGTCGACCGAGGACCGCACCCTGCTCGGCGTCCACGTCTTCGGCACCAACGCCACGGACCTCGTGCACATCGGGCAGGCCATCATGGGCTGCGGCGGCACCGTGGACTACCTGGTCGACACGGTGCTCAACTACCCGACGCTCTCCGAGGCGTACAAGGTCGCCGCGCTCGACGCGACGAACAAGATCCGCGCCGTGCACATGTTCGCCGGCGAGAGCAGCGTCGAGCCGCCCGCTCCGGACGAGCCGCCGATGCCGACGGCCGAGCAGCCGTGAGCGGTCCGCTGACCCGACGGCGCCGTCAGTAGGAGATGCCGTGCCCGTCAAGCCACGGGCGCGGGTTCACCGTCGTCCCGCCCGCGGTCTGCACCTCCATGTGCAGGTGCGGACCTGTGGAGCGGCCCCGGTTCCCCACCTCGGCGATCTTCTGGCCGGCCGCAACACGGTCGCCGACCTGCGCGAGGGCGCGGTTGAGGTGACCGTACGTGGTGACGGTCCCGTCCTCGTGCCGAACCCGCACCCACAGCCCGAACCCACTCGCCGGGCCCGCGTCGATCACCTCGCCCGCAAGCGGCACGTGGATGGGTGTGCCGACCGGCGCGGCGATGTCCAGCCCGTTGTGCCGGGTGCCCCAGCGGGCGCCGAAGCCGGACGTGACCTCGCCGGTGACGAGCCGGAGCGCACCGGTCGCAGCCTCCGACAGCGCCGCGTCCTGCTCGGCGCGGTCCGCGGGCTCGTCGGATACCGGAGGCCGACTCTCGTCGGGCGCGTCGGTCTCCGCGACGATGTCGGCCCGCGGTGCGGCCTTCGCCGCGGCAGCGGCCCGAGCGGCGGCGTCGCGGCGCGCCGCGTCCGAGGCGGCCTTGCTGTGCAGCTCCGCGGCCTTGACCAGGTCGGAGACGTCGGCGACGCGGGGCTCGGGAGCAGTCGCCGGTAGAGAAGAGGGAGACGAGGAGAGGTTCGCGTCGGCGACGAGCGTCAGGGCGGGCGCGGCCGCGGGTGCGCCGGTCGTCCCGCCGCCGAGGAGGTCTTGCATGCCGAGCGTGAGAGTGGTGGGCCCGTCCGTCGCGGCCGGCAGCGCGTCGGCGAGCGCGGCTTGGCCGGCAGCGGCCAGCGCGCCGCCCGCGACGAGCGTCGCGAGCACGCGAGGTGCCAGCTCGAGGACGGAGTCGCCACCACCTGCTCCCGCTGCCGCCGGAGCGGGCGACAGCGGGAGCCGGAGGTGTGTGCGCCGGCCCTCGGGGGAGCGGTGCCGTGCCACTACCTTTCCTTCCGGATCCCGGCCCGGCCGGACGTCCCGCGGGGGGTCGGGCGGACCGCGTCGGGGGGTTGCGGTCCGTGTCCAGTCTGTGATCGGGCCGTAATCGATCCGCCCGAAACGTTAGCCGCCGGTCCGGCCGGCGGGAGCACCCGACACGGCCGCTGAGACGGCCGGACAAGATCGCGCGGCGAGCGGACACATTCCACGGTCGTCGGTCGCTGACACGCGCCGAAATGCCGCTTGTTGCGCGTGTCGGCCCCGGGTGGCACCCGACCGCGCCCGCGCCGGCAGCGCCCTGCTGTGGCGCGGTGTTCGACGCAAGAGGAGGACGCCGCGCCACGCCGAGCGGATCCCGCGTCCAGCGCGACGCCGCCCGGTGCGCGATCCTCGCGGAGTGCAGAGCCCTCCCGAGGCCGGTCGGTTTGCGCGTCGCAGCGCGTTCGGCTTCGTCGCGCTCGTGCTCGGAGCCGTCGTCCTCGCGGTGTCCGTGCAGCTCGCCGCCGCACCCGTGCTGGCAGTCGACCGCGCGGTCGCGGGCGGCCTGAACGTCGTCGTCGCACCGCGGCCGTGGCTGGTGACGACGCTCGAGGTGCTCACGGCCCCGGGTGCGGCGATCACGGCATGGGTCGTGCTGACGACGCTCGCCGTGGCGCTCCCGGTGCGCCGCGAATACCGCCTGGCGCTGTTCGTCGCGGTCACCGGGCTCGGCGCCGCGACGCTGAGCCCGCTGACGAAACAGCTCGTCGGCCGGCTTCGTCCGATCGTGGAGATGCCGGTCGCCATGGCGGACGGGCCGTCGTTCCCCAGCGGGCACACGTTCGCGGTGACGGTGTGGGTGGGCGTCGTTCTGCTCGTGCTGCTGCCCGTCGTGCCGTCCCGCGCCCGCCGCGCGGTGATCGCCGTTGGCGTGCTGCTGGTCGTCGTCGTCGGGCTCACCCGGCTGGCACTCGGCGTCCACTTCGTCTCGGACGTGCTCGCCGGGTGGCTGCTCGGGAGCCTGTGGCTGGTGACCACGGCGACTGCCTTCCGCGCATGGCGGCGACATGAAGGCCTTCCGGTCGGACCCGTCAGCGACGGCCTCGCGCCCGAGGAGGCGCCCGACCTGCAGCCGGCGCCGGATCCGGAACGGCTCCCGCCACACCCCGTCACGGCGGTCGCCCAGCTTCTGGTGACGGCGGTGCTGCTGCTCGGCGCCCTCGTTGGCTCGGGGCTGCTCCTGATGCAGGCGGGGGCCGGCTCGGTGGTCGCGCGGGCCGACATCGGCGCGGTGACGTGGCTCGTCGAGCATCGCAGCGCCGCGCTCGACGCGATCTCCGGCCCGCTCGGGGAGCTGGGCAACACCGGAGTGATCATCGCCGGTGGCGCGGTCGCCGCCGTGCTCGCGCTGGCCCTGACCCGACGCGTCGGACCCGTGCTGGTCATCGTCGCCGCGCTCGTCGGCGAGGTGCTGATCTTCATGATCTCCGCCGCGATCGTCGACCGACCCCGCCCGCACGTGCCACACCTCGACGCCGAGCTGCCGCCGACCTCCAGCTTCCCGTCGGGGCACACAGCCGCGGCGATCTGCCTCTACGTGACGGTGGCGGTGCTGGTGCTGCGCGCGACACGCGCGCGGTGGCGGTGGGCGGTCCTCGGCGTTGCGGTCACGGTGGTCGCCGCCGTCGCACTGTCCCGGCTGTACCGGGGGGCACACCATCCCACGGACGTGCTCGCCAGCGTCGCCTTCGCGGTGCCATGGCTGCTGGTCACCGTGCGGCTGCTCGGCCCACAACCGACCGAGAGAAAGGACGGACACCGCGGCCTCGCCAACCCGCGGGCGGGTCCCGCGGCGCGGCAGGCGACGAACGTCGGGGGCCTTGGCTAGCGTCCGGGCATGTCCGCGGCACCATGCCTCGCTGCCCGCATCGCCGGTGCGGCCCGGCTGCGAGGTGGGCTGGTCGCCGTCGTCGCGGTGGGCAGCCTGCTCGCGGCGTGTGGGGGTCCTGCCTCCGCCCCCGCCGCAGCTCCCAGGCCTGTGTGGGCCGGCGTGTCCGCCGTGGCGGCCTCCGTCACCACGTCGTCGGCCGCGCGAGGCCGGCTGGTCGTCCACGGTGTCGGGGACGTCAACCTGGATCCGGTCTACATCCCGGCCCTGCGAGCACGCGGATACGACCACGCGTGGTCGGGGCTGAACGGCCTGTTCACCGGCGACGAGCTGACGGTCGTGAACCTGGAGTGCCCGGTGTCGGACCGGGGGGCGGTCGTACCGAAGGAGTTCACCTTCCGTTGCGACCCCGCCGCACTGCCGGCCGTGCAAGCCGCCGGAGTGGAGGTGGCGAACCTCGCCAACAACCACGTGCGGGACTTCGGATCCGAAGCGATGCTGGACTCGGTGGAGCGGCTGCGGGCCAACGGCATCGCGCCGGTCGGGGTGGGCGGCGACGTCCGGGCCGCGAGCACCCCGGCGGTCGTGGAGCGCAACGGGTGGCGCATCGCGGTGCTGGGGTTCGGCGGGGTCGTGCCCGCCGCGGACTGGCTGGCGACCAGAACACGTCCGGGTATGGCAAGCGGTGACGACACCGCGGCGATGACGGCGGCGGTGCGGTCTGCAGCTGAGGTCGCGGACCTCGTCTTCGTGACGGTTCACTGGGGCGTCGAGCTGGACACGCAGCCACGCGCCGAGGACGTCGCCCGGGCACGGGCGATGATCGATGCCGGCGCGGATGGGATCTTCGGACATCACGCGCACCGGTTGCAGCCGTTGGATCTCTACCGCGGCCGCCCGATCGCCTGGGGGCTGGGGAACTTCGTCTGGCCGACGCTCTCGGAGGCGGGGTCGCGCACCGCCGTCGCGCAGTTCGTGGTCGAGCCCGACGGCACCGTCCGCGGATGCCTGCTGCCGGCCCGGATCACCTCGCCCGGACATCCCGAGCTGACGGGCGCCCGGACGTGCGCTGTGTGAGCGAGGAGCGCGCTGAACGACCGGCCCTACTGCGCGGCGCCCAGGCGGAGCTGTTCAGCACTCTCCTAGACGGTCAGCACGATCTTGCCCGCTGTGCGGCCCTGCTCTCCGAGTCGATGCGCGTCGGCAGCCCGTTCCAGCGGGAACGTCTCTGCCACCCGTACCCGCACCGCTCCGGTGTCGACCAGCGCGGCCAGTTCCTGGAGGCCGTCGCCGTCGGGCTCGACGAGCATCCCGGTGGTCCGCAGACCGCGTGCGCGGCCCGCCTCCACCGCCGCGGCCGCCGCGGCCGACGGCAGGCTGATCATGATCCCGTCGGGCTGGAGCACGTCCAGCGACCGCACCGCGACGTCGCCGCCGACGAGGTCGTAGACGACGTCGACCGGCTCGACGACCTCCTCGAAGTGACGGCTCCGGTAGTCCACGGGCTCGTCGACACCCAGCTCGGCGAGCAGGTCGTGCTTGGCGGCGGACGCGGTGGCGATGACGTGCGCGCCGCGGGCCTTCGCGATCTGGACCGCGAGATGGCCCACTCCCCCCGCCCCGGCATGGACGAGCACGCGTTGGCCCGGCTTGACCTCGGCGATGTCGACGAGGCACTGCCACGCCGTCAGCCCGGCGAGCGCCAGCCCGCCGGCCTCGACCGCCGACAGGCCGTCGGGTCGACGGGCGAAGTGCCGCGAGGGCGCCGTGACGAACTCGGCATAGGCGGCGGCCTGCCGCGGGAACCACGGCATGCCGAACACCGGGTCACCGACGGCGAAGCGCGTGACACCCGGACCGACGGCGTCCACCACGCCGGCGACATCCCAGCCCACGGTGAGCGGCAACCCCGAGCGGGCCGCGGCACCGAGGCCGGCGCGGGTCTTCCAGTCGACGGGGTTCACGCCGGCCGCCTCGACCCGCACGCGGACCTCCGTGGCCCACGGTTCCGGCAGCGGCCGCTCCTCCAGCTCGAGAACCTCGGGAGCGCCGAACGAGTGCTGGACGATCGCGCGCATGGTCTCCACGGCGCTCGTCCTACCACGCCTGGCGCCGGGGCGCGTCTGGTGGATCTGTCCCGAGCGGCGCCCGCCGAGTCAGCGCACGACGCTGCCGTCGACCACGATCGGCGGCGCGGGCCGGGTGTCCTCCCAGGCCAGGAAGCGGTCGGTCTCGGCGACGAACGTGCCGGCCAGCCAGAGGGCGATGAGGCTGTCGTCGGCCAGGCCGACCAGGGGGATGAGGACCTCGGGCACGAGGTCGACGGGCGACGCGAGATAGGCCAGCGCGAGCCCGATCACCGCGAGCCGGGTGCGGCCCAACGCGTCGTACCGTCCTAACAGGGCGTCGCCAACCATGCGGGGTAGGGCGCGGATCCGGTCACCGATCCCGGGGGCGCCGGGCCGTTGCCCCTCCGCCACGGCCCGCCCCAGTGCGAGGAGAGCCGCACGTCGGCCAGGTCGCATTCGCGTCGTCATGTTCGATTCAACGCGGTGGCGAGCACATCCTGTTCCCGACGCTCCTGCGCCGCGATGTGACGCACGCCGATCGTACGGCAGGGACACATCGCCCCGGCCGGGCCCAACGCACATCCGCCTCCCTTGCACGATGCCGTATCGCGATATATCGTGATGGCACGCAACATGCTCCGGCTGGCTGACCGCCGGAGTCAAATAACCACAAGGAGAACCACCATGACCAGCATGAACCCCGCATGGGAGAGCCGGTGGGCCGGCCGCCACCCGCGCCGTCGTCACCGTCCGCCGTTCGGACCGGGCGCTGGCCCGGCCGAGGCTCATATGGGTCCCCCGCCGCCCGAGTCGCCCGACGACCCGGAACCCGGATTCGGTCCCCGTGGCCGCGGCGGACGCCGTCACCGCTTCCCGGGCTTCGGACCCGGCTTCGGCCCGGGCGGCCCGCCCCGCGGCGGGTTTCCCGGCCGCGGCGGACGGCGGGGCCGGCGGACGTCGCGCGGCGACGTGCGCAGCGCCGTACTGGCGCTCGTCGCGGAGCAGCCGCGGCACGGTTACGAGATCATCCAGGAGATCGGCGAGCGCACCGGCGGTGTGTGGCGGCCCAGCCCCGGCTCGATCTACCCGACGGTCGCGCAGCTGGAGGACGAGGGCCTGGTGCGCACCGAGCAGGTCGACGGCCGCCGCGTGGTGCACCTGACCGAGGAGGGCACCCGCTACGTCGAGGAGCACCGCAGCGAGCTGGACGCCGTCTGGGCCGCCGTGGGCCGCGACGTGGACGACGACGCGGCGGCGCTGTGGGACCAGCTCGCGCAGCTGCACGCCGCAGCCGGCCAGGTCATGTCGGCCGGCACGCCCGAGCAGATCGCTGCGGCGAGCGCCGCGCTGGCGGAGGCGCGCAAGACGATCTACCGCCTCCTGGCCGAGTAGACCGGCCCTCGAGACGGCAGCAGGGTGGCACTGCCTGCATCTGATAATTGCAGGCAGGGCCACCCTGCTGTCACATCCAGGCTGCTCGCCGGCATTCGTTCATCGACGCCGACGCCGCTCGGCCAGCACCTCCCGGAGCGACCGGACGTGCGTGCCCTCGGCCGCGAGCTTCAGGCGGGCGCGGCGCCGCGCCATGAGTATCGCCCCCAGCGCGAACGCCCACACCGGGTACTGCACCGTCCATGCCACTCGGAACGCGTCGGGCGTGTAGCCGCCGGCATCGCTGAGAACCACCCCGATCCCCCACGCCACGAGCAGCGAGGACACGAACCCCCCGACGTTGACGATGCCCACCGCCGCGCCCCGCCGCGCGACCGGGTTGAACGTCCGCGCGAAGTCGAACCCGATCATCGAGCCGGGCGCACCGGTGGCCATCACCACCACGAGGACGACCAGGAGCCAGCGCGGGGCGGGCGGCGGGACCAGCAGCACGGCCGTCCAGGCCGTCGCGCTCGCGATGATCACCGTGATCACCAGGTAGGACCGCCGCCAGGGCAGGCGGGCGGTGTACTCCCCGAACAGCGGCCCCGCGACGATCCCGACCGCCACGAGCAGCGTCAGGAGCGCGCTCGCCTGCGCGACCGTGAGGCCCTGCCCGGCGACCAGGTAGGGCACGCCCCACAGCAGCCCGAACACCGTCACCGGAAACTGGGTGCCCAGGTGCGTCCACAACCCCAGCCGCGTTCCGGGCTCCGACCACGAATGCCGCAACCCGCGCAGCACGTCACGCGGCGACGGGGCGGGGGGCGGCGGCGGCGCACCCGGTGGGCGGTCACGCACGACGACGACGACGGCGAGCGCGGTGGCCACGCCCACCCCCGCCACAGACAGGAACGCCGCCGTCCACCCGGCGCCGTACAGCAGTGCCGCGAACGGGACAGCGGACAGCACCTGCCCGAGTTGGCCGACCAGACCCGTCATCTGCGTCATCAGCGGCACCCGACGAGGGGGAAACCAGGCGGCCACGACAGCGAGCACGCTGATGAACATCATCGCGTCGCCGGCCCCGACGAGGACGCGCGCGGCAATCGCGATGGGCATGAAGGTGGCGACGGCGAGGATCAGCTGTCCGGCCGCCATCGTCAGCGCGCCTGCGGTGACCAGAACGCGCCCGCCGAACCGGTCGAGGAGCAGCCCGACGGGCACCTGCAGCGCGGCGTAGACGAGGAGTTGCAGCACCACGAAGCCCGACAGAGCTGCCGGGGAGGCATCGAATCGCTCCGCGGCGTCGAGCCCCGCCACTCCGAACGAGGTGCGGTGCAACACGCCGACCGTGTACGCCACGAGCGCGACGGACCAGACGATCCAGACCCGTTTCGACGACCCGACCGACTGCACTCCCACGCCCACGGATGTCCATGGTGCGTGATGTCGCGCGCGAGGGGGGATGCTGTGCGGGCGGACTCACCATCAGGTCCGCGAGCGGCGAGCGGGCGGCGGGAGCCGCCGGACGGAGGTGACTCATGCTGGATCCCGCTGAGCTGTACCGCGTCGAGCCGGACGCCCCGCAGCTGTCCGAGCCCGTGCTCGTCCTCGCACTCGACGGGTTCGTCGACGCGGGCGCCGCGGCCCGGTTGGCCGTGGACTCGCTCGTCGCGACCGGGCCGGGGCAGCCGGTGGTGCGCTTCGACGTGGACCAGCTCGTCGACTACCGGTCGCGACGGCCCCCGCTGCGCTTCGAGACCGACCGCTGGACGTCCTACTCGGCTCCCGAACTCGAGGTCGTCGCCCTGACCGACTCCGGTGGAACCGGCTATCTGCTGCTCTCCGGCCCGGAGCCGGACACGCAGTGGGAGCGGTTCGCCGCGGCCGTCGAGCAGCTCGTCCGACGCCTCGACGTGCGTCTCGTGGTGACGATGGCGGGGATCCCGATGGCCGTGCCGCACACCCGCCCCATCGGGGTGACGGTGCACGGCACCCGTTCCGAGCTGACCGAGGGTCACGAGTCGCTGTTCGCCGCCGCCGACGTGCCGGGCAGCGCGGTGGCGCTGACCGAGTACCGGCTCGGTCAGGCCGGACATGCGGCGATGGGGTTCGCCGTGCACGTGCCGCACTACCTCGCCCGAGCGGAGTACCCCCAGGCCGCGCGGGTGCTCGTCGACCACCTCGCCGTCGCCACCGGCCTGTACCTGTCCACCGAGGCGCTGACGACGGCGGCCGAGCGCACCGAGCGCGAGATCGCCGAGCAGGTGGCGGGCTCCGAGGAGGTCGCGCAGGTGGTGGCGGCACTCGAGCGGCAGTACGACACGGTCGTGTCCGGGGGCGGGGAGCGTTCGGGCGCGGGGCTCGGCGGGACGCTGCCGAGCGCGGACGAGCTCGCCGCCGAGGTCGAGCGCTTCCTTGCCGGGCACGACGACCAGGACGCCCCCGACCCTCAGAGTGACGACCCGCGCAGTGACGACCCTGGGTCGCCGCCTCCCCCCGGTCCCTCTGATTGAGGGCGTCGTCGTCGGGAACAGCACCCCGGAACGAACGGCTCTGTACCGCGGGCTGGTTGACGGCATGGGTGTTGCGTATCACGCTTGGACGTTGCACGACACGTGACGGTCACGTTCCGTCCCGGCCGTCGCGTTGACGCGCAGGACACCGGCGCGCAATGTTCTTTCGTCGGCCCCTGATCAGGTGCACCACGACCTGGCCATGGGCTGTCAGGGCACCACGCGCCGTCACCGATGTGAAGGAGGGAAGGCCCCGGGCTCATCGGGACCGCCGACCATGACGCTGCACCAGGCGAACGAACCGACTCCGGCCGAGCCACCCTCCGTGTCCGATCCGGCTGACTCCGCCCGCCCGCAGCCCGAGTCCCCCGTCGTGGACCGCACGGTGTTCGGTGTCGCAGCCGTGCTCGTCCTGGCGTTCATCGCGTGGGGCGTCTTCGGCACCGACTCACTCAGCGCCGTCGCGACGGCCGTCCTCGGCGGCATCATGACCGGCGGCGGCTGGGCGTTCGTGCTGGCGGC
>JAQSWF010000030.1 GCA_029266775.1 Pseudonocardia sp. | reverse complement strand
CTCGAGCAGTCCGGCGAGGACGTCCGACACGGTGGCTCCGCCTGCCGGAAGCTCCGCGACGACGTGCGGCCGGGCATCGTCGACCGCCACCCGCACCCAGGCCGTCCCGGCCTGCAGAGCGACGCGGCTCACGGGCTGTCGCTCACGGCCCGCCCCCATCCGCGGCCGTTTCCGGCGGCAGCCATGCCAGCTGCACCCGCCTTCTGCCGCGACGCCGGTCGACGAGCACTGCGCGGCCCGGAGGCAGCGGCTCCGGCTTCACCCCGCCGATCAATGGGCCCTCGTCCGGGCTGCCGTTCATCACCAGTCCGGGCACGGCCAGCTCTCGCAGCCGCCCGAGCAGGGGGTCGAACAAAGCCCTGCCCGCTCCGCCGCAGCGCCGCGCGAGCACCACGTGTAACCCGACGTCCTTGGCCTGCGGGAGGAACTCCACGAGGGGCAGCAACGGGTTCGCCGCACCGGCGTCGGCAACGAGGTCGTAGTCGTCGATGAGCACGTACAGCTCGGGTCCGCGCCACCAGCTGCGGTCGCGCAGCTCGCGTGCCGTGACGCCCGTACCGGGCAGCCGGCCGCGCAGCGACGCCGCGACATCCTGCGCCGCATCCGCCGCGGCCCGGGCCGTGCTGGCGAAGCCGATCAGGTGCGATGCGGGCACAGCACCCAGCAGACCCCGGCGGTAGTCGACGACCACGACACGGGCGGCATCCGGTGCATGCCGCTGCACCAGAGCACGGGCAACGACCCGGAGCAGCGTCGTCTTGCCGCTCTCGGCATCCGCGAAGCAGACCAGGTGCGGCTCCATACCGGGGTCGAGCTCGACGCGGGAGAGGCCCTCCTCGTCGAGCCCGATCCCCAGGCCGCTCTGCGACCCCTCGGTCGGTAGGTCGTCCGCGTGCACCCGCGCCGGCAGCAGCGCGACCGGAGCGAACGGCGGCCCGTGCCACGCGCCCGCCACAACCTCCACCAGGCTGCGGGTCCCTCCCCCGGCCGCCGAACCCACGGCAACAGACGGGGCGGCGAGCACCGACGGTGCACCCGCCGCCGGTTCCAGCCCGTGCCCCGGGCGCACAGGGACCTCTGCGGCCCGTCGCCGGTCGATCTCCGACTCGCCCGGCTCGCCCAACCGCAGCTCGAGGCGGCTGCCGAGCAGGTCCTTCAGCGCCGGGCGCAGCTCGCTCCACCGGTTCGCCGACACCGCCAGGTGCACGCCGTACGAGAGCCCCTGTGTCGCCAGGGGCAACAGGCGATTTTCGACGGCGTCGAACTCGTCGCGGAGCACGAGATAGCCGTCGACCACGAGCAGGAGGTCCGTCGCCGGCTCGTCCGGGAACTCACCCGAGGCCCGCCGGGCCCGGAACTCCTGCATCGACCCGACTCGCGACGCCCTGAACAGACGCTCGCGACGCGCGAGCGCTCCGGCCAGCTCGGCGGCGGTCCGCCCCACCAGATCGGGCTGGTGGCGATCCGCGACGGTGCCGACGTGCGGCAGGGCGGCGAGGACGGACATCAGCCCGCCCCCGAAGTCGAGGACGTGCACGCCGAGCTCCGCGGGTGTGTGCGTGAGCGCGAGGGCGAGCACGACCGCCTGCAGTCCACTGGACTTGCCGGCCCGCGGTCCGCCGACCACGGCGACGTGGCCTTCGGCGCCGGCGAGGTCGAGCACCAGCGGTTCTCGGCGCTGCAGAGCGGGCCGGTCGATCAGACCGACGGGGACCCGCAGACGACCCGGCCATCCGTCCGAGCCAGCCGCGACGGCGAACCCGCGCCCGGGCAGCGGGTGCGGCTCGCCGAGCAGCTCGTCCAGGGGAGGCGGGGCGGCGAGCGGCGGCAGCCACACCCGGTGCGCGGGCGGCCCCTGGCCGATCATCGCAGTGATCATGTTGTCGAGGACGGTGGCGCCCGGCTCGCGCACCGCGTCATTCCGCGCGTGTGCGGCGTGCTCCGCCGGTTCGGACGGAAGCGGGCTCGCCCGGAACGGGTAGGCCTGCCGGGTGCGTACCGGATCAGGCGCACGGGGCCCGCCGGCGGGACCGGAGACGTACGCGGCGCGGAACCGCATGAGCTCGTCCGTGCCGGTGGCCAGGAACGCAGAGCCGGGCGCCGGTGGGAGCTGGTGCGCGTCCGGCACCCCGAGCACGGCCCGCGACTCGGCCGCCGAGAAGGTGCGCAGCGCGATGCGATACGACAGGTGGGACTCCAGCCCGCGCAGCCGCCCTTCGTCGAGCCGCTGCGAGGCCAGCAACAGGTGCAGCCCCAGCGAACGGCCGAGCCGCCCGATCCTCGCCATCAGGTCGGCATGCTCGGGACGGCGCGCGAGGAGCTCCGAGAACTCGTCGACGACCACGAGCAACGCCGGCAGCGGCGGAAGACCGGAGCGGCCCTCGTGGCGCGCCGCGGTGTTCTCGGCGCGGCACGCCGCGGTGTTCTCGGCGCGGCACGCCGCGGTGTTCTCGGCGCGGCACGCCGCGGTGTACTCGGCGATCCCGGCGAGGTTGCCCGCCGCCCGCAGCAGCTCCTGGCGGCGCGTGATCTCCCCTTCCAGCGCGTCCGCCATGCGGTCCACGAGGGCCAGCTCATCGGCCAGGTCCGTGATGACGGCGGAGACGTGCGGTAGCCCGGCGAGCCCGAGGAACGTTGCACCGCCCTTGAAGTCGACGAGCACGAGGTTCAGCTCGGCCGACGTGTGCGTGGCGGCGAGAGCGACGACGAGAGTCCTGAGGAGCTCGCTCTTGCCGGAGCCGGTGGCTCCGACGCACAGCCCGTGCGGCCCGCTGCCGCCCCGAGCGGACTCCTTGAGGTCCAGAGACACCGGCGCCCCGGTCTCGTCGACGCCGATCGGCACCCGCAGCAGGTCCGCGTCGCCGCGGCGCGCGCGCAGTGTGCGGATCGCCTGCAAGCCAGGCCGGGCATCGGGCAGGCCCAGCAGTGCCGGCAGCCCCGCGAGGGCAGGGGAAGCCCCGCAGCCCACCGCCTCGACACCGATCGGGCGGTAGCGGGCGAGCCGCCGGGCCAGGGCCACGGCCTCGGCGACCGTGAGGGCGTCGGGGCCGCCGAGCGGGTGCACCACGCCTGCGCGATCTGCTCGGCCCAGGCGGCTGGGCCCCACCACGAGGCGCACCACCGACGGCCCCGGCCGGCGGCCCGGCGGGACACCGACCCGCGCCACGGTCGCTCCGGCCGCGGCGGCCCAAGAGCCCGGCCCGCCGGCCCCGTCCACGACGACCAGCAGGTGCGGCACCGCCGATCCGCTCCCCGGCGGCCGACCGGCCAGCTCGGCGGCCCACCAGTCCCGCACATCGTCTGCATCGCCCGTGATCATGCGCAGCGACCCGATCCGGTCGACGCGCTGCGGGTGCCCGGCGTGCGGGAGCCACTTGACCCACTCCCACTCGGCCGCCATCCCGGGCGCCGCGACGACGACCAGCCGTGCGTCACCCGGGCTGTGCCACAGCGCATAGTGCGCGACGAGCGCGCGTGCCAGCGCGCGGGGCGGCCCCGGCCCGCCACCCGGCTCCGGCTCGAGCCAGATCGTCGAGGTGCCGCGCAGTGCCACCGCGACGGGCAGGTCCGCGACCGCGGCGTGGCGGCGCAGGAAGCGTCGCAGGGCCAGGGCGGTGAGCGGTTCGAGCCGCTCGACGGGCCCGGTCGCGGGCGCGACGACGCGCGTCGCGAGCCGCTGCGGCCCGCGCCCGACGCGCAGGTGGCCGAAGTCCGGGTCTGCCGGACGCCGCTCCCACAGCCGACCGGCCGCCACCACCGCCGGCCACGCAGTGGCCTCCGGATGCACGTGCTCCAGCGCCGCCCGCTGCTCGCCGGCGACAGCGCGAACCCGGCGTCGCAGCAGGGCCAGGTAGCGCAGGTAGTCGCGACGTTCCTCGTCGAGCGCAGCCGTGCGCTGCCCGGCACCGCGGCCTGCACCGCCCATCAGCAGCATCCCGATGGTCGAGAGCGCGAACATGCCGCCGAGCAGTAACGACGACGGTTCGCGGGGGCCGAGTGCGACGAACGCAACGGAGCCGACGAGCAGCACTGCGGGCAGGACCGGCCAGGACCCCGGGTGGCACCGGCTTGTCCGGCTCGGGAGGCGGCTCGAGCGTCAGCTCTCCGCCGGGCATCCGCGGGACGATCCGCAGCGCGCGGGTGAGCTCGACCGTGGGCACGCAGATCACCTCCTCGGTGGGCGGACCGACTTGGCCCGAACGGCCTCGGTGGAGGCCGGGACGCGGCGATAGTAGGAACCCCCACCGACAGTTCGTGGCCGTTCCGACAAACCCGCAGGAGGCCCCGTGCGGCCACCGCCGGCGCCGACCTACGCGCGTGTGACGCTCCTGGTCGCCGGTCGTCGGGTCGACGTGGCCCTGCCCGTCGACGTCGCACTCGCCGAGCTCGTGCCGATGGTTCTCGAGCTGGCCGGTCCGCCCGGCGGCGGACGGCCGCCGGTTCCCTGGCGGATCAGCGG
This sequence comes from Pseudonocardia sp., assembly GCA_029266775.1. Taxonomy (GTDB): domain Bacteria; phylum Actinomycetota; class Actinomycetes; order Mycobacteriales; family Pseudonocardiaceae; genus Pseudonocardia. The sequence goes on along the minus strand of JAQSWF010000030.1, from coordinate 12,550 downwards.
GGTCACCGGCGGCCCGCTGCCGCCGGACGCCACCCTCGACGAGCTCGGCGTACTGGACGGCGACCTGCTGCGGCTCGGTCCGGACACGCCACCCCCGCCGCCTCCGGTGTTCGACGACCCGGTCGACGCGCTCGCCGCGGTTGCGGAACCCGGCGGCTCACGCGACCGCCACCGGCCCGCGGTGATCGCGGTGCCCGGCATCGTGCTCGCAGCCGCCGCGCTGCTGTCCGGCGTCGGTTCGAAGGATCCGATCACAGGCCCGCTCGCGCCGACGACCATCCTGCTCGCCGCGCTCGGCGCCGTCGGCGCGCTCGTCGCCGCGGCCGTGCTCACCCGCGTGCGCGGCGGGACGTCGGCAGAGGCTCGCCGCCGCGCCGCGGCGAAGGTCGCCGCACACTGCGCCGTGCCGCTCGCCGCCGTGGCCGGGTGGTCCGCGCTCCCTGGTCCGCCAGGCCCCGCGCGACTGCTCGTGGCCGCGGCGGCAGGTGGGGCGGCCGCCGCGCTCGGGCAGGTCGCGGTCCGGTTCGTCGCCCCGCACTCGTCGCTGCCGTGGTGCTCGCGGCGCTGGTGGCCGCGACCACCGCCGCCGGACTGCGGTTCCCTCTGGGAGTTCCGGCCCTCGCCGCACTCGCCGGAGCCGTCGCGCTGTGCGCGGGCCCCGTGGTGCCGCGGGTCGCGGTGCGGCTCGGTGGCCTGTCCCATCCCGTGGTGCCCACGGACGCAGCGGGTCTCGTCTCGGCCGACACCGGGCCCGACCTGCTGTCGCCCGAGGAGCTGTCCGACCGTGCCGCCCGTGCGCGAGGCCACCTTGCCGGCTTGTGCGGCGGGTGCGCCGTCGCGGCTGCGGTGGCCGCGCCGGTGGCCGCCGCACCGAGCGGATGGGCCGGACGGACGTTCGCCGCGGTCGTCGTGGCCGCGCTCCTGCTGCGCAGCCGCGGATTCGCCGATCCCGGGCCCGCTGCCGTACACCTCGCTGCGGGCGTGATGGCCGGGGTGGCTCTCGTCGGGGTCGTCGCGCGGGCCGCCGACGCTGCCGGACAGCTTCTCGGGGCGCTTGCCCTGCTCCTCGGGGCGGCCGCCGGGACGGCCGCGCTCGCCCGGGCCCCCGCTGCCTCACCGGTGGCCCGCCGCGCGGTCGACCTCCTCGACGGGGTGCTCACCGCCGCCGCCGTCCCCCTCGCGCTCGCGGCCGCCGGGGTGTTCGCCCTGCTCCGCGCGATGTGAGCCGCCAACGGCTGACCCCGCTGCCGCGTTCAGATTCCCGTGGGCAGGGCGACAGCGTGTTCCGCCGCAGCGAGGTCCAGCGGCGGCCCGCCGGGAAGCAGCCGCAGCATCATTTCCGGCACCGGCGTCGCGGCGCGGATGCCCAGCGCCGCCGCCGAGCGCTCGTCCGGCACGGGGTGGGCGACTCCGACAGAGGAGATCAGCCACAGCCCGCCCGGCCCCGCAGCTCCGGAACTGCGCACCGCGCCGCCGGCTCCGACGGCGACCGAGTCCACCGCGTCGCCGCCCCCGTCCGCGCCCGTCACCGGGACGGACGGGGCCGCCGAGGGGTCCCGTCCGAGGTGGAGGCCACCATGGGAGTCCGCTCCGGACTCGCTCGACCACGTCCAGCAGACGGCCGGCGCTTCTGCGGGTTGGCGCAGTCGCGGAGCCGCCGCCGGCCATCCGGCGAGGTCGAGGCCGCGGACCGGGGCGAGGTCGGCGACGACGTCCGTGCCGACCTCGGTGACCATCCGTCCCGAGGTCGCGGCCAGCACGTCCGCGGCCAGCGGTGGGATCTCCTGCAGCCCCCGGATGAGCACCACGTGGTATAGGGGAGCGCTGCCGGCCGGCCGCACGGCCAGAACGTCGCCGACCCGTGACCCGATGCCCGCCGGGCCCCGAGCGCCCGCGCCGGGCACCGACGGCGCCGCGAGCGGCGCCCCCTCGGGCAGCGCCGCGAGGAGGGCGGGTGACGCCGGGCGGGGCACATGGCCGGCAATCCCGAGCGCGGTGCGCACCGCGGGGTCGGCGCTGTCGACCCGGTGCCGTCGACCTCCCGTCGCCAGCCAGATCGCGCCGCCCGCCGAGAGGAGGACGCCCTCGGTGTCGTCGGTGTCACCGGTCGCGACACCGGCAAGCACGGTCGTCCCGAGCAACCGCGACCTCGCCGGGCCCGGGGCGACCTCGTCGCAGACCGCCCAGCGCGGCGGCGGGCTGTGACCCGGGTCGGCGGCGACCGCGCCGGGGATTGCGGCCGTCGCGGGCCGCGGTGCGTCGGCGAGCAGCTCGTCGTCGATGAGGACGGGGGCCGAAACCCCTCCGTCACCGGGCCGGAGCGCGGCGAGCATCAGCCGCCCCGCCACGGCGTTGGCCACCGGGACGAGTCGGTCCGGGTCACGGCCGACCACGTAGACGGCGGCCGACGGCCGGCCGACCGCGAGGTGCTGTGCGCGCCAGTCCGGCCGCGGCACGACGACGGCGACGGCGAGCGCCGCGGCCATCCCGAGCAGGCCGAGGAGTGCGCCGGCAGCGACCGCGCGGCGTTGGGTGCGGATCGGCTCGTGCAGCGGCACCGGATCGCCGCGGACTAGCGCCGCTTCGAGCCGGCGCAGCCCGAACCGGTAGGCGTCGATCTGGTCCCGGGTGGCTGGGGGCTCGAGTGGACGGGGCCCGGCCGGGCGAAGTCGGTCGACCGGGGCAGCGCGGGCCACGTCCGGAAGGCTAGCGACGCGCACAGCTCGTCACGGTCGTTTGCGCGAAGTCCCGGGGGTCACGGCACGCCGATGTCCTCGGCCCAGAGCTCGGGACGCGCGGCGATGAAGCCCTGCATCAACGCGACGCAGCGGTCGTCGTCGAGCACCGTGACCGCGACACCGTGCTCGGCGAGCCAGTCGTGCCCGCCGGTGAACGTGCGGGACTCGCCCACGATCAGCGCGCCGATCCCGAACTGGCGCACCAGCCCACTGCAGTACCAGCACGGCGAGAGGGTGGTCACCATGATCGTGTGGCGGTAGTCGCGCTGCCGGCCGGCGGCGCGGAAAGCGGCCGTCTCCGCATGCATCGACGGGTCCCCGTCCTGCACGCGGCGGTTGTGTCCACGTCCCAGCAGCGTTCCGCCTGCGCTGAAGAGCGCGGCCCCGATCGCAATCCCGCCCTCAGCGAACCCGGCGCGCGCCTCCGCGAGCGCCACCTCCAGCAACGGTTCCGGCTCCAGGGTCATCGCGCCACTCTCGCGACCCCGCCGCCGTGCAGCAACCGAGGCCCACTGACTTGCAGGAAAGCCACCTTCCTGCAACCTCGTTGCATGAAGGTGGCTTCCCTGCAACGGAGGCCGGTCACGGCGAAGACGGGATGCGGAGCCGGCGGGTGAGCGCCGCCCGGTCCGCGAGCTCCTCGTCGGGCGGGTAGTCGACACCTGTGAGCGTCAGCCCGTGCGCCGGTGCCACCGCGACCTCCGCGGCCCGCTCCTGCCGCCCCAGCAGCATCGCGGGCCACTCGACATTGCGCCGGCCGCGGCCCACATCGAGCAGCGCCCCGACGAGGCTGCGGACCATCGAGTGGCAGAACGCGTCTGCCGACACCGCCGCCTCGACCACTCCATCGGCAGTGCGGACCCAGTCCAGCCGCTGCAGAGCACGCACCATCGTCGCGCCCTCGCGCCTCCGACAGAACGCGGCGAAGTCGTGCTCGCCCAGCAGGCCCGCCGACGCCGCGGCGACGGCGTCGAGGTCGAGCGGGTGCGGCCAGGCGAGCGTGTCGCGGACCCGCAAGGGATCCGCGCCCCACGAGGCGATCGAGATCCGGTAGCGGTAGTGCCGGCGCAGCGCGGCGAAACGGGCGTCGAACGCCGCCGGAACCGCCGTCACGGCGGTGACCCGCACGTCGACGGGCAGCGCACCGGCCAGGCGGCGCACCGCCCACGTGGTGTCGAGGTCGGCGGGCAGGTCGGCCGACGCGACCTGGCCGGTGGCGTGCACGCCGGCGTCGGTGCGACCGGCCACGGTCAGCACGACCGGCATGCGCAGCACCCGCGAGAGGGCTTCGGTGAGCACTCCGGCGACGGTGCGCCGGCCGGGCTGGGCGGCCCACCCCGAGAAGTCGGTGCCGTCGTAGGCGATGTCGAGCCGGAAGCGGCCGAGCCCGCCGTCCACGGGGACGGCGGGCTCGGTCACGTCGTGCGGGTCGGTCAGGACTCGCGTCCGGGGCCCTCGGGTGCCCCCGAGGCAGCCTCCTCGGTGGCGGTACGGGCAGCCGCGGAGCCCGAGGCCGGCGCCGCCGTCGAGCCAGCCGCGGGCTGCGACTCCCCGGCCGGTTCGGGCTCGTCGGTCGACTCCGACACCTCCGGCGACTCCGCCGACCCCTCGGCCTCGTCCACCGCGTTGCGATCGGCCGTCACCTCCGTGGAGGAGCCGGTGGATGGCTCGGCGGTCTCCGTGGCCGGAACCTCGTCCGGCTCGGCCTCGGCGACACCCGTCGCTTCGGCCGCGGACGGGGCCGGAGCCGCGGACGGGGCGGACGGCCGCGCCGGACGCCGTTGCGACCCTGCCACCCGGCGCGCCCGCTCGGCCTCGCTCGTGACCGTCTGCTCGCTGATCAGCTCGATCACCGCCATGGGCGCGTTGTCACCCTGGCGCGGCAGCGTCTTCGTGATCCGCGTGTAGCCGCCGTTGCGCTCGGCGAAAAACGGCCCGATCTCGTGCATCAGCCGGTGCACGGTCTCGCGGTCCCGGATCACCTTCTGGATCTCGCGGCGGTTGTGCAGGTCCCCGCGCTTGGCCTTGGTGATCAGACGCTCCGCGTACGGACGCAGCCGACGAGCCTTGGCCTGCGTCGTGGTGATCTTGCCGTGGGTAAAGAGCGCGGTCGCCAGGTTGGCCAGGATCAACCGCTGGTGCGCGGGCGAGCCGCCGAGGCGTGCGCCCTTGGTGGGCTGGGGCATGGCTACAGCTGCTCCGTCTCTGCGTAGTCCTGGCCGTCGTCACCGAACGGCTGGTCCGGGTCGAACGTGTCCGTGCTGTAGTCCGATGCCGCGACCGACGGGTCGAACCCGGGCGGGCTGTCCTTGAGGGCGAGGCCGAGGCCGACCAGCTTCATCTTGACCTCGTCGATCGACTTGGCCCCGAAGTTGCGGATGTCGAGCAGGTCCGCCTCGCTGCGCCCCACGAGCTCGCCGACGGTGTGGATTCCCTCGCGCTTCAAGCAGTTGTACGAGCGGACGGTGAGGTCCAGCTCCTCGATCGGCATCGCGAAGGCCGCGATGGTGTCCGCCTCCTGCGGCGACGGGCCGATCTCGATGCCCTCGGCATCCACGTTCAGCTCGCGCGCGAGGCCGAACAGCTCGACGAGGGTCTTGCCGGCCGACGCCAGCGCGTCCCGCGGGGCGATCGAGGGCTTGGTCTCGACGTCCAGCACTAGGCGGTCGAAGTCCGTGCGCTGCTCGACACGGGTGGCCTCGACCTTGTACGTGACCTTGAGGACCGGCGAGTAGATCGAGTCGACCGGGATGCGGCCGATCTCGGCGCCGGTGGCCTTGTTCTGCTGGGCCGGCACGTAGCCACGACCACGCTCGACGACCAGCTCGACCTCGAGGCGGCCCTTGTCGTTCAGCGTCGCGATGTGCAGGTCCGGGTTGTGCACGGTGACCCCGGCGGGCGGCACGATGTCACCCGCCGTGACCGGCCCGGGGCCCTGCTTGCGCAGGTACATGGTCACCGGCTCGTCCTCTTCGGAGCTGACGACGAGCTCCTTGAGGTTGAGGATGATGTCGGTGACGTCCTCCTTGACCCCGGGCACCGTGGTGAACTCGTGCAGCACACCGTCGATGCGGATGCTGGTCACCGCCGCCCCCGGGATGGACGACAGCAGGGTCCGGCGCAGGGAGTTGCCGAGGGTGTACCCGAAGCCCGGCTCCAGCGGCTCGATGACGAACCGCGACCGGGTGTCGACGACCGAGTCTTCGGTCAGGGCAGGGCGCTGAGAGATCAGCATGGATATGTCTCCTTTGGTGCCGCGGCACCCACCATTTGATGCCGCAGTGAGCCCCCGACCCCACTGCAGGGCCGGGGGACGAGCTCTACTTGCTGTAGAGCTCGACGATCAGCTGTTCGGTGACCTGCGTGTCGATCTGGGCCCGCTCGGGCAGCTGGTGGACCAGGATCCGCAGGGTGGACGGCACGACCTGCAGCCAGGCCGGGATCGGCCGGTCGCCCACCAGCTCCTTGGCGATGATGAACGGGTCCGTGTTGACCGACTTCGGCTTGACGTCGATGACGTCGTACTGCGAGACGCGGTAGCTGGGGATGTCCACCTTCTTGCCGTTGACCAGGAAGTGGCCGTGGTTCACCAGCTGGCGCGCCATGCGCCGGGTCCGGGCAAGGCCGGCGCGGTAGATCACGTTGTCCAGCCGCGACTCGAGGATCTGCAGCAGGTTGTCGCCGGTCTTGCCCTGGCGGCGGTTGGCCTCCTCGTAGTACCGGCGGAACTGCTTCTCGAGCACGCCGTATGCGAAGCGGGCCTTCTGCTTCTCCTGCATCTGAAGGAGATACTCGGTCTCCTTGATGCGGATCCGACCGTGCTGGCCGGGCGGGTACGGACGCCGCTCGAACGCCTGGTCGCCGCCGACGAGGTCGACCTTGAGGCGGCGGGACTTGCGGGTCATGGGGCCGGTGTAACGAGCCATGTCGTGGTGCTCCTCTCCCCTAGACCCGGCGCCGCTTCGGCGGACGGCAGCCGTTGTGCGGCTGCGGGGTGACGTCGGAGATCGTGCCCACCTCGAGGCCGGCCGCCTGCAGCGAGCGGATCGCCGTCTCGCGGCCCGACCCGGGGCCCTTGACGAACACGTCGACCTTCTTCATGCCGTGCTCGGCGGCCTTGCGTGCGGCGCTCTCGGCGGCCATCTGCGCGGCGAACGGCGTGGACTTGCGCGAGCCCTTGAAGCCGACGTGGCCGGCCGAGGCCCACGCGATCACACCGCCGGTCGGGTCCGTGATCGACACGATCGTGTTGTTGAACGTGCTCTTGATGTGCGCGTGACCGTGCGCGACGTTCTTCTTCTCCTTGCGGCGGACCTTCTTCGGTCCGGCCGCCGTACGGCTGCGAGGCGGCATTACTTCTTCCCTGCCTTCTTCTTGCCGGCCACGGTCTTCTTCGGACCCTTGCGGCTACGCGCGTTCGTCTTGGTCCGCTGGCCGCGCACCGGCAGGCCCCGGCGGTGCCGGATGCCCTGGTAGCAGCCGATCTCGATCTTGCGCCGGATGTCGGCCTGCACCTCACGGCGCAGGTCACCCTCGATGCGGTAGTTGCTGTCGATGTAGTCGCGGAGTGCGGCGAGGTCTTCGTCGGTCAGGTCGCGTGATCGCAGGTCCAGGCTGATACCCGTGGCCTGCAGGATCTCCTTCGACCGGGACCGCCCGATCCCGTAGATATAGGTGAGCGCGACCTCCATCCGCTTGTCGCGGGGAAGGTCGACGCCGGCGAGTCGTGCCATGCGGTGTCTCTCGCTCCTGTTGCGTCTGGCCGGGTACTCCCGACGACCGTCCCGCAGGTTGCGGCCTGCGGGCCCCGGCCCGACTCCGGGGGTGAGCCGCGCCCGGACGGCGCGGCAGGTTCGTCGAGTTCCTCTGTCGTTCGGTGGTGCGTGCGGTCAGTCGACCGCGACGTGCGTGGGGAGCTGCTCAGCCCTGGCGCTGCTTGTGACGCAGGTTCTCGCAGATCACCATGACCCGCCCGTGTCGACGGATCACCTTGCACTTGTCGCAGATCTTCTTGACGCTCGGGTTGACCTTCACGTCTCTGATCCTCGTTCTCGGTGTGGCGGTGCTGGCTCTGCCGACCGGCGTAGCGATGTCGGTCGACCCGAGCTCACTTGTAGCGGTAGACGATGCGGCCGCGGGTCAGGTCGTACGGCGAGAGCTCGACGACCACCCGGTCCTCGGGGAGGATCCGGATGTAGTGCTGCCGCATCTTCCCGCTGATGTGGGCCAGGACCCGGTGGCCGTTCTCCAGCTCGACGCGGAACATTGCGTTCGGCAGGGGTTCGACGACCCGACCCTCGACCTCGATCGCCCCGTCCTTCTTGGCCATGTCCTCCGCGTTCCGTGTGCCGGTCGTGCTGGGTGGTGGTGCAGGCTCGGGCACGCCAGAACCCAGTCCGTGAGGTGCGGAAGGCACGACGGAAACGGGCGCAGGACGCGCGCGAAGCACCAGTGTACGTCGCTTAGCCAGGTGGCCGCCGGTGGGGTACCGGCGTGATCGCGTCCGCGCCGTCCGCGTCACTCCGGCGGGCGCTCACCCCGCGACGTGATCCACTGCATGAGCAGGACCACGCCCCACGGAGCCGCCACCCAGATCCACCACGGGTAGACCCAGACGCCGACGCTCACGGCGAGGATGCCCCAGATCGCGATGTTGACCACGCTGGCCGTGGCCCACATCTGCACCGCCGCCTTGTCCGGCCTGCGTTGCACAGGCCGATCGACGCGGTCACGACGCACGGGCGTCCGGGCCGGTGTCGTGTCCGGCGGGAGGTCCGCGGTCAGCGCGTCGAGGTCGGCGAAGGTGCGGGCCGCGTACGCGGACGTGATGCGCTCGTCGAACTCGTCCAGGTCCAGCCGGCCCTCGTCGTGCGCCCGGCGCAGCCGCCCGGCCACGCGCTCGCGGTCGGCGTCGCCCGCGCGAAGAACGGGTCGCCCGCCGGCCACCGCCTCGGGCTCGCGATCGGGCCCGGTCCGGTGGGCGGCATCGGCAGCGGCGGGCCCGGGGTCGCGGTCGGGATCGGAGGCGGCGGGCACCCGTCCATCGTGCCCCCGCGTCCGCTCGTCGTGCCACCGCACCCCGAGGGCGTCGTGCTGCAATCGACCCTGGCCGCGCGCGAGGTGCGGCGTCGCGCGCGAAATGAGGAGTGGCGCTCGCCGACGTTACGTGCTGTCGCACCCCGCTGCAGCGCCACAACGCTCGAGGCCGAGCGCAGCCCGTCAGAGCGCTTTGAGCTCCTCGCTCACCTCCATCACCGACGCCTTGGCGTCGCCGAAGAGCATCGAGGTGTGCGAGGCGTAGAACAGCGGGTTGTCGATGCCGGCGAAGCCGCTGTTCATCGACCGCTTGAGCACGATCACCGAACGGCTCCGGTCGACGTCGAGGATCGGCATGCCGTAAATCGGGGAGCTGGGGTCCGTGCGCGCGGCCGGGTTGGTGACGTCGTTCGCCCCGATCACCAGGGTGACGTCGGTGCGCGGGAACTCGTCGTTGATCTCGTCCATCTCGCGGAGCGCGTCGTAGGGCACATCGGCCTCGGCGAGCAGCACGTTCATGTGGCCCGGCATCCGGCCTGCGACGGGATGGATCGCGTACTTGACCTCGACGCCCCGGTCCTCCAGCAGGTCCGCCATGTCCTTGACCGCGTGCTGGGCCTGCGCGACGGCCATGCCGTAGCCGGGCACGACCACGACCTGCGAGGCGTACGCCATCCGGATCGCCGCGTCGGCGGCGGTCGTGGGTGTGACCGTGCGGTCGACGCCGTCGTCGGCACCGGGCAGCGTCGCCGTCCCACCGAACCCGCCTGCGACGATCGCCGGAATGGAGCGGTTCATGGCCTTGGCCATGAGGTTGGTGAGGATCGTGCCGGAGGCGCCGACGATCATCCCGGCGACGATCATCGCGGTGTTGTCCAGCGCCAGGCCGGCGGCCGCCGCCGAGAGCCCGGTGAGCGCGTTGAGCAGCGAGATCACCACGGGCATGTCCGCACCGCCGATCGGCAGCACGACCATGACGCCGAGCACCGCGGCCAGCACCAGCAGGAGGACGATCCACACCTCGGACCGGTTGATCGCGGCCGACGCCGCGCAGGCCGACGCCCCGGCGAGCAGCAACAGGTTCACGGCCTGCTGCGCGCGGCCGAGCCCGATCGGACGCCCCGGAATGATCTCTTGCAGCTTGCCGAAGGCGACGAGCGAGCCCCAGAACGACACCGACCCGATCACCGCGGCGAACAGCGACGCCACGACCACGTAAGCCGGCTCGTCGGCGAAGCCTGCCGTGGTCCGGAACTCCGACCACGCGATCAGCGCCACCGCGCCACCACCGACGCCGTTGAACAGCGCCACCATCTGCGGCATCGCGGTCATCCGCACCTGGCGCGCCGACGGCACACCCAGCGCCGTCCCCACCACGAGCCCGACGGCGATCAGCAGCCAGTTGTGCCGCACCTGCAGCAGCGTGGCCAGCACCGCGACGAGCATCCCGAGCGCCGCGATCTTGTTGCCTCGCACCGCCGTCCTGGGCCCCGTCAGCCCCGACAGGCCCAGGATGAACAGCGAGAACGCGACGATGTAGAGCACCGGGACGACGACGGTCGCCACGGCCCCGCCGGATGCGGACTCGGCCGCCGCGACCGCCGTCACCGACGCTCCCCGTCCCGGTCCGGTTTGGCCTTGAACATGCCCAGCATCCGGTCGGTCACCAGGAACCCGCCCACGACGTTGATCATGCCGAACGCGATGGCCACCACGAGGAGCACCGCGTCGAGCGCGGAGGGGTTCTCCAGCCGCCCCAGCACGATCAGCCCGCCCAGCAGCACGATGCCGTGGATCGCGTTCGTGCCCGACATGAGCGGCGTGTGCAGCGTGTTGGGCACCTTGGAGATCACCGCGAACCCGATGAACCCCGCCAGCACCAGGATGGCCAGGTTCGCCAGCAGGCCCCCGTCGGTCATCAATCCTCCTCACCCGCGACTGGCCGGGTGACGCACGCGCCGATCAGCACCTCGTCGTCCCGGTCCGGGACGAGCATGCCGCCGTCGTCGAGCATCAGCTCGAGCAGGGCCACGACGTTGCGGGAGTACAGCTCCGAGGCGTGCTCGGGCATCGACGACGCCAGGTCGAGCGGTGCGGTGATCGTCACGTCGTGGTGCACGACGGTCTGGCCCGGTGTGGTCAGCGCGCAGTTCCCACCGCTCTCCCCGGCCAGGTCGACGACCACGCTGCCGGGGCGCATGCCGGCCACGGCCGTCTCGGTCACCAGCGTCGGTGCCCGACGCCCCGGGACGTTCGCCGTGGTGATCACCACGTCGAAGCCGGTGATCGCTTCCTCGAGCCGCTTCTGCTGCTCGGTCCGCTCGTCCTCAGTCAGCTCCCGTGCATAGCCGCCCTGCCCGGCCGCCTCGATGCCCAGGTCGAGCCACTGCGCGCCGAGCGACCGCACCTGGTCGGCCACCTCGGGGCGCACGTCGTAGCCGGTCGTGCGGGCACCGAGCCGCTTGGCGGTGGCCAGGGCCTGCAGGCCCGCGACGCCGACGCCGAGCACGAGGGTGGTCGCGGGCTTCACGGTACCGGCGGCCGTGGTCAGCATCGGGAAGTAGCGGGTGAGCAGCGTGGCAGCCAGCAGCACCGCCCGGTAGCCCGCGACGTTGGCCTGTGACGACAGCGCGTCCATGCTCTGCGCCCGTGAGATCCGAGGGATGGACTCCATCGCGAACCCGTGCACGCCGCCGGCCCGCAGGGCCGCCACGGTCTGCGGCGACGTCAGCGGCGAGAGGAACCCGACGAGCACGGCGCCGGCCCGCAGGCGCCCGATCTCGTCGGCGGTCGGCGGGGAGACCTTCACGACCGCATCGGCCTTCCACGGGTCGCCGAGCACGGCGCCGGCCCGGACGTAGCTCTCGTCCGGGATCGCCGCGCCCAGGCCGGCGCCGGGCTCAACCACGACCGTCACCCCGCGGGACCGCAACTTCCCGACCACCAGGGGAACGAGCGCGACCCGGCGCTCCCCGACGGCGGTCTCGCGCGGGACCCCGACGGTCGCCGGTCGCGGCTTCCCGTCCGCCCCCGACTCCGGACCCGACTCCGCACCCATGGCCGAGCTCATGGCCGAAACCTAACCCACGCCGTCCCACCCCCACCTGCGGAGCCGGCGCGTAGGTGCTCGCCGGATTGCAGGAAGGCCACCTTCATGCAACCGGGTTGCATGAAGGTGGCTTTCCTGCAACGGCGGCACCGGCTCCGCTCCGCGCTGCGGACGGGGAGCGCCGGCTCAGGGAAGCGGGAGGGTGAGGATCCGCGGGCCCTCGTCGGTCACCGCCACCGTGTGCTCCCAGTGCGCCGCCCGGCTGCCGTCGGCGGTCACCACGGTCCAGCCGTCGTCGAGCTCGCGGGTCGCTGCATCACCCGCGGTCAGCATGGGCTCCACCGCCAGCGCCATCCCCGGCAGCAGCCGCGGGCCGTGGCCCGGCGCGCCGTGGTTGGGCAGGAACGGGTCCATGTGCATCGCCGTCCCGATGCCGTGCCCGCCGTACTCGCGCACGATGCCGTAGAGCACGCCGTCGCGGCGCCCGGCCTGCTCCGCCGCCCGTTCCACGGCGTGCGACACGTCGGTCAGCCGGCCCCCCGGACGCACCGCGGCGATTCCCGCCTGCAGCGCCTCCCCGCACGCCGCCGACAGCGCGAGATCGGCCCCGGTGGCTCCACCGACGACCGCCGTGACTGCCGCGTCGCCGTGCCAGCCGTCGACGATCGCGCCGCAGTCGACCGACAGGAGGTCGCCCTCGGCGAGAACCTGGGTCGAGACCGGGATG
>JAQSWF010000029.1 GCA_029266775.1 Pseudonocardia sp. | reverse complement strand
TGCATAGATCTTGCGTACCCCCAACGGGATTCGAACCCGCGCTGCCGCCTTGAAAGGGCGGTGTCCTAGGCCGCTAGACGATGGGGGCTTGGACCGCCGGAGCCGTCCTTGCCCACCAACGGCTGTCCGTTGGGAGCTTCGCCAGCATATAGGACGTCTGAGAGCCGCGCCTCCACCGGGGCCCGCAGGGTCAGCGCCCGACGGGTGGGGGCTGGTCCGGGTGCGGCGAGATGAGGCCGAGCATGTCGAGGAGCTGGCGCAGGTCGTCGGGGTCCGCGCAGTTGCGGGCGACGACGAGGCGAGCGCGGTGGATCTGGTCGTCGGACACCCGGTAGGCGTCGGACGCGGTGCGCGGGCCCGGGATCGACCCGTTCGCGGCCACGCGCTCCTCGCCGATGTCCCGCCGCGCGCTTCCGATGCTCATCCGACGCCTCCCGCTCGGCCGTCCACCCCCGACCGGCAGGGGTCAACCGTGCGAGGGCCACACTGCCCTCGCACGCTCGGACGCGCCGGAGCGGGCACCCCACCCGTCTCCGGATGGACATCCCGGCTGAACGTCGTAGCCACCCCCGTGGCCGTGGCCGGAACGTTACCCACCACCCCGGGACCGTGCACGTCGCTGCACGGGTGAGTTCACCTGAACCGAACAAGGAATGACTCGGTGAAGCGAGCCGCGGGCGATGGGAGCGGCCCAGGGAGGGCTGTCATCGGCCAGGATTTACAGGACACGGCCTAGTCTCGGCCGATGGACGTGTCCGGCGAGGAGGCCGTGCCGATGTCGGAGCAAGCCCCGCAGAAGGGCGAGTACGAGACGCAGTGGCGGGCGAGCCTCGACGATCCGGAGGCGTTCTGGCTGCATGCGGCCGAGGCTGTCGACTGGGACCGTCCGCCTGACCGAGCGCTCGAGTCACACCCGCCGTTCCACCGCTGGTACCCGGACGCCGAGCTGAACGTGTGCCGGAACGCACTGGACCGGCATGTCGACGCCGGCCTCGGCGATCGCGCTGCCCTGATCTACGACTCCCCCGTCACCGGCACGACGCGCACCTACACCTATACGCAGCTGCGCGACGAGGTCGCGCGGTTCGCCGGCGTGCTGGCCGGGCTCGGTGTCGGGCGGGGCGACCGAGTGGTGATCTACCTGCCGATGGTGCCCGAGGCCGCCGTGGCGATGCTGGCGTGCGCGCGGCTCGGCGCGGTGCACTCGGTGGTCTTCGGCGGCTTCGCCCCGCGCGAGCTCGCGGCCCGGATCGACGACGCAACACCGTCGGTCGTCGTCTCCGCCTCGTGCGGCATCGAGGGCAAGCGCGTGATCGAGTACAAGCCGCTGCTCGACCGCGCGATCGAGCTGGCCGCGCACAAGCCGGCGAAGCGGGTGATCCTGCAGCGCCCGGAGGCGACGGTGGAGCTGGGTTCGGACGACGTCGACTGGGCCGAGGCCATGGCCGCGGCGCAGCCTGCGGACTGCGTACCGGTTCGCGCGACCGACCCGCTCTACATCCTCTACACGTCCGGCACCACGGGGAAGCCGAAGGGCGTGGTGCGCGACGGCGGCGGGTATGCGGTGGCCCTGGCCTGGACCATGCGCAACGTGTACGACGTCGGCCCCGGCGAGACCATGTTCACCGCCTCGGACGTCGGCTGGGTCGTCGGCCACTCCTACATCGTTTACGCGCCGCTGCTGGTGGGCGCGACGACCGTGCTCTACGAGGGCAAGCCGGTCGGGACGCCCGACGCCGGGCAGTTCTGGCGCGTATGCGCCGAGCACGGCGTCTCGACCCTGTTCACCGCGCCGACCGCCTTCCGGGCGATCAAGAAGGAAGACCCGGACGGGGCGCTGCTGAGCGGGTACGACCTGTCCGGCCTGCGCTACCTCTTCCTCGCCGGCGAGCGGCTGGACCCGGAGACCTACCGGTGGGCGTCGGACCTGCTCGGCATCCCCGTGGTCGACCACTGGTGGCAGACCGAGACGGGGTGGCCGATCTGCGCGGACCCGATGGGCCTCGAGCCGCTGCCGATCAAGCCCGGCTCCCCGACAAAACCGCTGCCCGGCTGGGACGTGCGGATCCTGGCCCCGGACGGGAACCAGGTTGCACCCGGTGTGGACGGCGCGATCGTCGTCAAGCTGCCCATGCCGCCCGGGTCGCTGCCGACGCTCTGGAACGACGACGAGCGGTTCGTCCGGTCGTACCTGTCGGCCTTCGACGGCTACTACCTCACCGGCGACGGGGGCCGCATCGACGACGACGGCTACGTGTTCGTCATGGGCCGCACGGACGACGTCATCAACGTCGCCGGGCACCGCCTGTCCACCGGCGGTCTGGAGGAGGCGCTCGCCACGCATCCGGCCGTCGCGGAGTGCGCGGTCATCGGCGTGGCCGACCCGATGAAGGGGCAGGTGCCACGCGGGTTCGTCGTGCTCAAGGCCGGGCTGCAGCCGGACGAGGACGAGCTGCGTGCCGAGCTGGTCGCGCTCGTGCGCGAGCAGGTCGGCGCGGTGGCGTCGCTGAAGGACGTCGCGGTGGTGCCGGCCCTACCGAAGACGCGCTCGGGCAAGATCCTTCGTCGCACGATGCGCGGGATCGCCGACGGTGCGGACGAGCCGGTGCCCTCGACGATCGACGACCCCGCCGTCCTGGACACCTTGCGCCCGGTGCTGCGGCCGACTGGCCAGTAGGCCGACTGCTCCCGCACTTCGGAGCCATAACGCGCTGTGGGGGGCCCGAGAACAGCAGTATGGCTCCGAAGTGCGGGGGGACGGGGGCGACGACCGTGGCGTCCATCGCTTTCGCCTGATTCGCGACGCCCGGACCGTTAGCATTGCTCATCATGACGACCGCGCTGCTGCCCGTCCGCCCGTCCGGGACGGTGCGGGCGGCGGCAGGGGCGATCACCGTCACGACGGCGTCGGTGCTGCCGGTGTTCCTCACCGGGGCACTTGCCGTGCAGATCTCCGCCGAGCTCGGGTTCGACCCGGCGGGGCTTGGGTTGGTCGTCGCGCTCTACTTCGGGGTGAGCGCGCTGTGCTCGCTGCCGGTCGGGCGGCTGGTCGAGCGGTGGGGCGGCGCGGCGACCAGCCGGATCGCGGTGCTGGGCGTCGCGGTGGTGATGCTCGTCCTCGCCTGGTTCGCCAACTCGTACGTCTCGCTTCTCGTGATCCTCATTTGCGGGGCGTGGTGCAACGTCATGGGCCAGCTCGCATCGAACCTGACGCTGGCGCGGTCCGTGCCGGCGCACCGGCTCGGGCTGTCGTTCGGGGTCAAGCAGGCGGCCATCCCGATGGCCACGCTGCTGGCGGGAGCTGCGGTTCCGGCGGTCGCGCTGACCATCGGCTGGCGGTGGGCGTACGTGATCGCGGCCGGGCTCGCGCTGCTCGCGCTGGCCGGCGCCCCGCGGGACACCGAGCCACACGTGCCGGCCGCCCGCCCACCGGGTGAGCGGGCCACGCTCGCGCTGACCGTGCTGGGCGCCGGGGCGGGGTTCGGCGCCGGGGCGGCCAACGCTCTGGGCATCTTCCTCGTCGCCGCCGCGGTGGATCGGGGCATCGACCCCGGCACGGCGGGCCTGGTGCTGACGTTCGGCAGCGTCGTCGGCTTCGCCGGGCGGCTGTTGCACGGGTGGCTGGCCGACCGGCGCGAGGGCGGGCACATCGCCTTCGTCGCAGGGAGCATGGCACTGGGTGCTGTCGGGCTGGCGCTGCTCGCCGTCCCGGGCATGCCGGCGCTGGTGATCGGCACGGTCCTCGGGTTCGGCCTGGGCTGGGCGTGGCCCGGCTTGATGCAGTTCGCGGTGGTGCGGCTCAACCCGTCAGCCCCCGCGGCCGCCAGCTCGATCGTGCAGACGGGCGTGTACGCGGGTGGGTTCGCCGGGCCGATCGCGTTCGGGTTCGTCGCAGCACACGCGTCGTTC
This sequence comes from Pseudonocardia sp., assembly GCA_029266775.1. Lineage (GTDB taxonomy): Bacteria > Actinomycetota > Actinomycetes > Mycobacteriales > Pseudonocardiaceae > Pseudonocardia. Next base: position 20,102 of record JAQSWF010000029.1, on the reverse strand, counting down.
CCGGTGGCGTGGGCGGCCGGAGCGGTGACGATGGTGATCGCCGCGCTCCTCGTGGTGCTCGGCCGCCGACTGCTGGTCGCGCACCGGGCCGCGCAGGCGGCGCTCGTCTCGAGCTGAGCGAAAGCGGCTTCGGCAAGGTCTAACCTTGCGAACGCCGCTTTCGCTCGGTTCCCGGGGCCCGTTCCAGCAGCTGAATGATCATTCGCAGGGCGGTGGCCGCGGTGATCGCGCACACCCGGGCCGGGTCGTCGTCCTCGATCTGGAGGCGCGCGGTGCGGTGGGCGCTCTCGGCGTCGACCGCGAGAAACACGGTGCCGGGGTCGCGGCCGTCCTGGGACGAGGGCCCCCCGGCACCGGTCACGGCGACCGCGACGTCCGCGTTGAGGAGGCCGCGCACGCTGCGGGCCATCGTCGACGCGGCCTCGGCGCTGACCACCGGCCCGCGCGCGACGTCGAGCACCTTGTGCTTGACATCGGACTGGTAGGCCACCACCGACCCGCGGAACCACTCGCCCGAGCCGGAAGCGGTGGCGAGTGCCATCGAAATCATGCCGCCGGTCAGCGACTCCGCCGCGGCGACGGTCATCCCGTGTTCCCCGGCCAGCTGCCCGACCCGCTCCGCCAGCTCGCGGCGCGCCGCCTCGTCGTGCGGGCCGGCGTCAGGGCGCTCGTCGTTCGCCATCGATTCCTGCACCTCCAATCGGTACCCGCGACGGCTGCGCCGTCAACCGACCCGCTCGGCGAGGGCCATCGCGTCGAACGGTGCATGCGCCTTGACGTCGTTGTCGAAGTAGACGAGCACATCGCGGCCCTCCGCCGCGGACGGTGCCGGCGGCATGACGGTGTGCTCGCTCACCGGCGCCTCCCCCGCACGCCACGCCCGGATCAGCGTCGCCCACCGGTCCAGGGCCTCCGGGGCGTAGCCACTGGTGTAAAGCTCGGCGTCGCCGTGCAGGCGGACGTAGACGAAGCGGGCGGTGACGTCGTCGAGGTAGGGGAACGTCCCGGCGGTGTCGGCCACGACGAGCGCGACATCGTGCTCGCGGAGGAGCGCGACGAACGCCGGGTCCCGGAAGCTCGGGTGGCGGACCTCCAGCGCGTGCCGCAGGGGCCGGTCGGCGCCGACGGTGGTCTCCGCGCGCCCGTCGAGCCGCTCGTCGTGCTCGCCGGCCAGCTGGGCCGCCGCGCCCGTGCTGTGCGGCAGCAGCCGGAGGAACGCGTCGAGGCGGTCCGGGTCGAACCGCAGGCGGGGCGGCAGCTGCCACAGCAGCGGCCCGAGTTTCGACCCGAGCGCGAGCACGCCCGAGGCCAGGAAGTTGGCCAGCGGTACCCGCACGTCGCGCAGCTGCTTGAGGTGGGTGATGTAGCGGCTGCCCTTGACGGCGAACAGGAACTCGTCGGGGGTGTCGGCGGCCCAGGCTCGGTAGGACTCCGGCCGTTGCAGCGAGTAGAAGGAGCCGTTGATCTCGACGCTGTTCAACCGCCCGGCCAGGTGCGCCAGCTCGCGCCGCTGGGCCAGCCCCTGGGGGTAGAAGACGCCGCGCCACGGCGGGTACCGCCAGCCCGACGTGCCGATCCACACGCGCGCCATCGGCAGACGATTGCACCCTGCGGCAGGATGTGGCGGATGGACGCAGCAGTCGTGACCGGCGCGGCCGGCGCCCTCGGCGGGGCCGTGGTCGACGAGCTCCTCGCCCGCGGGACGGCGGTCGTGGCGATGGACAGGTCGTCAGGCCGGCTGACGGCGCTCGGCGCGCGCGAGGGCGTGCACGTGGTGGCCGTCGACCTCGCGCAGCGGGCAGCGGTGCAGGCGGCGTTCGCCGAGGTCGATGCTCTGGCGGTGACCCCGACAGCGCTCGTGGCCGTAGCGGGGGCGTTCGCCCCCGGCGACCTGTCCACCGTCGACGAGGACGGGTTCGAGGCCATGTGGCGGACCAACGTGGCGTCGGCGCTGTGGAGCGCGCAGGGGGCCGCGCCGCTTCTGGCCCACTCGGGGGGCGGCGCGATCGTCACGGTCGGCTCGAAGGTGACCGTCACCGGAACCGGGTCCGTCGCGTACACGATCAGCAAGGCCGCGGTCGTCCGGCTCACCACGCTGCTGGCCGACGAACTGCGGCCCCAGGGGATCCGGGTCAACGCCGTGCAGCCTTCCACGATCGACACTCCCGCCAACCGCACGTGGATGCCCCCGGAGCTGGCGGCGAAAGCGGTGGCGCCCGCCGCGATCGCGAAGGTGATCGCCTTTCTGTCCAGCGCTGACTCGGCCCCGATCAGCGGCGCGATTGTCCCGGTGTACGGCGATGCCTGAGCCCGGGCCCGAGCTCCGCAGCGCCGTCGGCACGGTGCTCGACTGGCCGGTCCCGCACGCCGCGGCGGCGGTGGTCGCGGCCGACGGGACCGTGCTGGCCGTGGCCGGAGAGCAGGAGCGGGAGTTCCGGCTGGCATCGGTGACGAAACCGCTGGTGGCCTACGCCGTGCTCATCGCCGTGGAAGAAGGCGCCGTGAGCTGGGACGACCCGGCGGGCCCCGACGGCTCCACGGTGCGCCACCTGGCCGCACACGCGTCCGGGGTGTCGTTCGAAGATGGCGTGGTGCAGGCCAAGCCCGGGGTGCGGCGGATCTATTCGAACAGGGGCTTCGAGCTCTTGGCCGACGCCGTCGCCGCCGGCGCCGGGATGCCGTTCGACGAGTACCTGCACGAGGCGGTGCTCGAGCCGCTGAGGATGCGCTCGACGCGGCTGGAGGGCTCGCCGGCGGCGGGCGCCGTGTCGACGGGCGCGGACATGGCGCGCTTCGCCGCGGAGCTGCAGACCCCGACGCTCGTGTCGGCCGTGACGGTCGACGACGCGACCTCCGTTGCGTTCCCCGAGCTCGCCGGGATCCTGCCCGGGTACGGACGGCAGACGCCGAACGACTGGGGGCTGGGGTTCGAGATCCGGGACGGCAAGTCGCCGCACTGGACGGGCGCGCACAGCTCGCCGCGGACGTACGGGCACTTCGGGCAGTCGGGCACGTTCCTGTGGGTGGATCCGGAGGCAGGCGTCGCGTGCGTGGTGCTGACGGACCGCGACTTCGGGCCCGGTGTCCGGGCCGGGTGACCTGTGTCCCCGGGTCTCAGTATTGACGAGCCATCACGGAATACCGGTACGGCCGGAGCCGTGTTGCGCCAGGCGCCGCGAGGCGACCAGCGCTCGGCTCGGACACCCTGTTCGTGGGAATCATTTCGTGCGTGCAGGAGTTGAAATAGGTGTCCGGACCGGGCGACCTGTGTCCCCGGGTCCTACATAGAACCGCCGCCGCGGATGATCGTTCGGCTGAAGCCGCGGTGTGCCCCTCGCCGCGAGGCGACCAGCGCCCGACCCGGTTCGGACACCGCTTCTCTCCACCACGTGAGGACACCGCCATGAAGGGCGATCGCGTCGAGATCGTCATCGACGCCGGCAGCGGAACGACACGCACGTACGACGTAACGGCCACCCGCGCCGGACGCCGCGTCACCGTCACGCACGGCCGCGGTGTCGTCGAGGTCAGCGAGATCACGCGCGGCGGCACGCTGGTGCGCACGGCGCGCTTTTTGGCCAACCGCGTGCTCGCCCTCGTCGAGCATCCGGCGCAGGACGAGCCCGTCGCCGACGAGATCACCCCCTCCTTGCGCTCGGTCTGACCCGGTTCCCGCACACTGCCGCACCGATGACCTCTCCCGCCGCCGGCGCGCGCCCGCACGACGGCCGTTCCGCCGAGCCCACCACCCAGCACGTTCCGAACCAGCACCTCCCGAACCAGGTCGCGTCCGGCGTTCCCGCCGCCGATGCCGCGACCGTCCCGGGTGGAGCCGCCCCCGGCGGCGCCGCCCACGGCGGCGCCGCTCCGCGCAACCCGAGCGGCGCCGCCCCCTCGTCTTCCGACGCGCGGCTGGCCGCTCGCCGCGCCGCGGTTCCGCAGATCACCTACCCCGTCACGCTGCCGATCACGGCTCGCCGCGACGACATCGCCGCGGCCATCCGCGACCACCAGGTCGTGATCATGGCCGGCGAGACCGGCTCCGGGAAGACCACGCAGATTCCCAAGATCTGCCTCGAACTGGGTCGCGGCGTCACCGGCATGATCGGTCACACCCAGCCGCGGCGGCTCGCCGCGCGCACCGTCGCCGACCGGATCGCCGAGGAGCTGGGCACGGAGCTGGGCGACGTCGTCGGCTACAAGGTCCGGTTCACCGACCGGGTCGGCGACACCACGCTGGTCAAGCTGATGACGGACGGCATCCTGCTGGCCGAGCTGGCCGGTGACCGGATGCTGCGCCAGTACGACACGCTGATCATCGACGAGGCGCACGAGCGCAGCCTCAACATCGACTTCATCCTCGGCTATCTCCGCCGCCTGCTCACCCGGCGACCCGACCTCAAGGTCGTCATCACGTCGGCGACCATCGACGTCGACCGCTTCGCCGCGCACTTCACGGCACCGGTCGTCGAGGTGTCGGGGCGGTCGTACCCGGTCGAGATCCGCTACCGACCGGTCGTCGACCCCGACGACCCGGACGCCGACCCGGATCGCGACGAGATCGAGGCCATCGGCGACGCGATCGCCGAGCTGCAGCGCGAGGGCCCCGGGGACGTCCTGGTGTTCCTGCCCGGTGAGAAGGAGATCCGCGACACCGCGGACGCGCTCGCGAAGCGCGCCTTCCCGGGCACCGAGATCCTCCCGCTCTACGCGCGACTCTCCCTCGCCGAGCAGCACCGTGTCTTCGCGCCCCATCCGGGTCGTCGCGTCGTACTGGCGACGAACGTCGCCGAGACGTCGCTGACCGTGCCGGGCATCCGCTACGTCGTCGACACCGGCCTCGCCCGGATCTCGCGCTACTCGCGGCGTCTCAAGGTGCAGCGGCTCCCCATCGAGAAGATCTCGCAGGCCAGCGCGAACCAGCGCGCGGGCCGCTGCGGCCGGGTCGCGGACGGGATCTGTATCCGCCTGTACGCCGAAGACGACTTCGACGCTCGCCCGCAGTTCACCGACCCCGAGATCCTGCGCACCAACCTGGCGTCGGTGATCCTGCAGATGATCGCGCTGGACCTGGGCGATGTTGCCGCGTTCCCGTTCGTCGACAAGCCCGACACCCGCGCCGTCGGTGACGGCGTCGCGCTGCTCAACGAGCTCGGCGCGCTGGAGCACGGCCGTACCCTCACCGCCGTCGGCCGCGCCCTCGCCAGGCTGCCCGTCGACCCCCGGCTGGGCCGCATGCTCGTCGAGGCGGACCGCACCAGCTGCCTGCGCGAGGTGCTCATCATCGCGGCGGCGCTGTCCGTGCAGGACCCGCGCGAGCGGCCGGCCGATCAGCGCGAGGCCGCCGACGCACAGCACGCGAGGTTCTCCGCGGCCGGGAACGCCGACAACGCGTACGACGCCGCCGGATCGGACTTCCTCGCCTTCCTCAACCTGTGGGCCTACGTCCAGCAGCAGCGCGACGCGCTGACCGGCAGCCGGTTCCGCAAGCGGCTGCGCGAGGAGTTCCTGCATTTCCTGCGTATCCGCGAGTGGCAGGACCTGCACGGCCAGCTGCGCAGCGCCGCCCGCTCCGCGGGGCTGACACTGAACGACATCCCTGCCGCTCCTGATCGGATCCATGTGGCGGTGCTGTCCGGGCTGCTCAGCCAGGTCGGCCTGCGCGAGGCGGAGACGCGGGAGTTCCTCGGCGCACGCGGGGCAAAGTTCGCGATCTTTCCGGGGACGCCGCTTGCCAAGAAGCCACCGCGTTGGGTGATGGCCGCCGAGCTGGTCGAGACCTCCCGGCTCTGGGCGCGCACCGTCGCGCGGATCCAGCCCGAGTGGATCGAGCCGCTGGCCGGGCACCTGGTCAATCGGGCCTACTCCGAGCCGCGCTGGTCGCGGAAGCGGGCCGGGGCCGTCGCCACCGAGCGGGTGACGTTGCACGGGATCCCGATCGTCGTCGACCGGACCGTCGACCTCGGCCGGATCGATCCGGAGCAGGCGCGCGAGCTGTTCCTGCGCCACGCGCTGGTGGAGGGCGACTGGGAGACGCGCCACGCGTTCTTCGCCGCCAACCGCGCGCTGCTCGACGACGTCGAGGAGCTCGAGACCCGTGCGCGCCGGCGCGACCTGGTCGTCGACGAGGAGACGCTCTACGCCTTCTACGACGCGTGGGTGCCGGCGGACGTCGTGTCCGGGCGCCACTTCGACAGCTGGTGGAAGAAGGCCCGGCGCCGGCGCCCGACGCTGCTCGACTTCACCCCCGAGCTGATTGCCACGGCCGCGGCCGGCACCGTCGATCGAGCGCACTACCCGGACAGCGTCGAAGCGGGCGGGCTCACGCTGCCGCTGTCGTACGCGTTCGAGCCGGGGCGCGCCAGTGACGGCATCACCGTGGACGTGCCGGTCGCCGCGCTGCACCAGGTGGACCCCACGCCGTTCACGTGGCAGGTCCCCGGGTTGCGCGAGGAGCTGGTCACGGCTCTGATCAAGACGCTGCCCAAGCAGCTGCGGCGGCTGTTCGCGCCCGCGCCGGACCACGCTCGCGCCGTCCTCGCGCGCCTGCAGGCCGGGCCTGCCGACGCTCCGCGTGAGCCGCTGCTCGACGTGCTCGAGCGCGAGCTGGGCCGGATGCGCGACGTGACCATCCCCCGCGACGCCTGGGAACTGGACCGGCTCCCCGAACACCTCGCGGTGACGTTCCGGGTGGTCGACGAGCACGGCCGCGAGGTCGCGCGCAGCACTGACCTCGAGAAGCTCCGGCACGAGCTGGCGCCGAAGGTCCGCGAGGAGCTCGCGACAGCGGGCGCGGGCGTCGAGGCGAGCGGGCTGACCACCTGGTCGATCGGCAGCCTTCCGCGGGAGATCGGCGTGCCGCGCGGGCCACACGTCGTCACCGGCCATCCGGGGCTGGTCGACCGCGGGACGTCGGTGGACGTCCGGGTGTTCCCGACCGCCGCCGAGCGAGATCCGGCGCACCGGCGCGGTGTCCGGCGGCTCCTGCTGCTGGAGACCCCGTCGCCTACGCGCGCCGTCATGCGGAACCTGGACAATGCCGCGCGGCTCGCGCTCTCCCGGACGCCGCACGGATCGCTCGCCGCGCTGCTGGACGACTGCGTGACCGCCTCGGTCGACGCGCTGATCAGCGCCGCGGGCGGACCTCCTTTCGACGAAGCCGCGTACGTCACGCTGCGCACCGTCACCCGGGCCAAGCTGGAGTCGACGACCGTTCGTGTGCTGGACTCCGTGCGCGCGGTGCTGACCGCCTGGCACCGGGTGCAGGCGCGGATCGCCGAGCTCACCGCGCCGGTGCTGGCCGACGCGCGGCGTGACCTCGTCGCGCAGGTGGACGTCCTGGTCGGGCCCGGGTTCGTCACGGCAGCAGGAACGGCCCGGCTCGGAGACCTCGCCCGCTACCTGCAGGCCGTCGAGCTGCGGATCGACAAGCTGCGCGCGGACCCGGCACGGGACGCAGGGTGGACGGCGCAGGTACGGATGGTCGCCGACGAGTACGCAGCCGAGCTGGCCGCCCTGCCGCCCGGTGTGGAGCCGTCGCCGGCGCTGCGCGAGATCGGCTGGATGATCGAGGAGCTGCGGGTGGCGCTCTACGCGCACCCGATGCGGACGCGGTACCCGGTGTCGGTCAAGCGGATCCAGCGGGCGATCGACGAGCTGCCGCGGTAGCTCGGTTGTGAGCGAAAGCGGCGTTGGCTCGGTCTAGCGTTGCCAACGCGGCTTCCGCTCGCTCCGGGCGGCGACATCTGATGCGGGGTGCTCACCTGGTAGCAGTGCGAGTAGCATTACTGGTGTGAAGCTGAGTGTCAGCCTGTCGGACGCGGACATCGCGTTCCTCGACGAGTACGCCCGCGCCCACGGCATCCCGTCGCGGTCCGGCGTGCTGCAGGAGGCGGTCGCGCTCCTCCGGGCCCGACGGCTCGGCGCCGACTACGCCGCCGCCTGGGCCGAGTGGAGCGCGGACGACGACAATCTGATCTGGGACGCGACCGCCGCGGACGGGTTGGATGCGGCGCGGTGAGATCCGACTCGTCGTGTTCGAGCCCGTGCGCGGAGCGGAGGCGAGCAAGACCAGCCCGGCCGTGATCGTGAGCAACGACGGCGCGAATACGACGGCCGATCGGCTGGGTCGCGGGGTGGTCACGGTCCTGCCGCTGACCTCGAACACCGATCACGTCTACCCGTTCCAGGTGTTGCTCCCGACGGAGACGAGCGGGCTGGCCCGCGACTCGAAGGTGCAGGCGGAGCAGGTGCGGTCGGTCGCGGTCGAGCGCATCGGTCGACGCCTCGGCGCCGTTCCGCCGGCGCTGATGGCCGAGGTGGACACGGCCCTGCGCCTGCACCTCGATCTCTAGGATGCGCGCGGTTTCGGGTCGCCGCGCGCGGCTTGCCGCGCGCAGGTCCTCACGTCGCGCGCAGACCCTCACTGCGCGCGCGGATAGCGCGCCTCACTCGACCGGGAGCCCCGCCGCCTTCCACGCCCGGACACCGCCTGCGAGGTCCGTGGCGTTGCGGAGTCCGAGGTCCTGCAGGGACGCCGCGGCGAGGCTCGAGCTGTAGCCCTCCGAGCAGAAAACGATCCACCGCACGTCGTGGTCGGTCGCCTCGGGGATGCGTGCGTCGCTGGTCGGGTCCAGCCGCCACTCCAGGTGGTTGCGCTCGACGACCAACGCCCCCGGGAGCGCTCCCTCGTCAGCGCGCTGCCACTGCGGGCGGGTGTCGACCAGCCGTGCGCCCTCCGCCACGAGCGACGCCGCACGCACCGCATCCACCCGGTCCAGCCGCGTCCGGGCCGCCTCCAGCAGCTCGTCGACCGTCGTCATGCCGCCCCGCCCTCCGTCAGGACGGAGCGGGTGCGCACCAAGCCGCCGCCGGGGTCGACCGTGTAGTACGACGTCGCCGTGAGCGGCGGGGAGTACGCGTGCACGCTGACGGCGTGCCGGGGCGCGGTGTTGACCACGTCGTGCACGTGCCCGAGGTCGAAGGTGGCACCGCGGCCGGCGCGGATCCGGCGCGTGCGCAGACCACGCTCGGTGGCGATCCAGCGCTGCTCCTCCAGCTCGCCGGACACCACCGTCAGCGCGCCGAGCGATCCGGCGTGGTCGTGCAGCTCGGTGGCCTGCTCGGTCGCCCAGCTGATCAACCAGACGTCGACGAACGGGTCGGCGTACAGGCGCCGGTACCAGCGATGCTCCGGGACGAGCACGACCTCGTGGGCACCGGTGCGAACCTGCGCGGCCATGCTGCGGGTCAGCGCGGTGAGGTCGGTCAGGCCATGCGGCGTCGGGGCCGAACGGCCGAAACGCGTGCGAACGGGACGGGGAGCGTGCAGCAGCACGGGAACACTCCGGGGCGGACGGCGGACGAGCGGACGGGAAGAGTCAGCTCGCGCGACAGCACTGGTCGAAGTGGTGGGCACGGCGCGTTCCCCAGATCTCTCCGAGGACGCCGGCTTCCACGCCGCCATCTGATCACAATCCCCCGCTCCGCGGCCACTGCGTCCCACGCCGCGGGCACGCGGTGCTCTATGTCCGGACAGCTCACGCATGTCTCGTCGATCGACGCCGCAGCGGAGCCACGCTTCAGCGGCGGGCGTCCAGCCAGTCACGCAGGTCGGCCAGTGGGCGCTCGCGCCCGGGCTCGTGGAAGACCTCGTGCCAGAGGCCCTCGTACCAGCGGACGGTGAGGTCGGGCGTGCCGGCCGACGCCTCCAGCGCCCGACTGCCCGCCGGATCGCACACGCGGTCCGCGGTGCCGTGCAGGACCAGCAGCGGCAGCCTCAGCTCGCGGGCACGGCCCAGAAGCCGGTCCATCTGCAGGAGAAGGGTGACGGACAGGCCCAGGGTCGGGTTGCCGTGGTGCACGAGGGCGTCCGCACGGTAGGCCGCGACCACGGTCTCGTCGCTGCTGATCCCGCTCAGGTCCACGACGGCGCGGCGCAGCGTCGGCGCCACCCGCGCGGCCAGCATCACTGCCGAGCGGGTTGCCCGGGGCAGGGCCGGAGCCGCAAGCGCCGGCGCCGAGAGGACCAACCCCGCGAGGACGTCCTGGTGGTCGAGGGCGTAGCCGAGCGCGATGTGGCCGCCCATGCTGTGCCCGAGCAGGAAGGGGCGCACGTCGTGATGGCGAGCGACGACCGCGCGTCGGAACGTCTCGTAGTCGGCGAGGTAATCCGCGTAGCGCCGGACATGGACGCGGCGGCCGCCCGAGCGGCCGTGTCCGCGGTGGTCGAGCCCGTACACGGCCCAGCCGTCCGGGACGAGCGTCTCGACGACGGTGGCGTAGCGGCCGGAGTGCTCGCCCATGCCGTGGCAGAGGAGCAGAACGCCGGCAGCGGTGCCGTCGGGTAGCCAGCCCTGCCAGTACAGCTCGACTCCGCCGAGCCCCGCGAGCCGCCCCTCGACGTGATGCATGTGATCAGCGTGGCGCGGCTGACGCGGCGAGGTCGACGACGTGCGGCTGCTCCACCCCCTCGGCGACGCGGATCCGGATCGTCGCGCTGCCGCGCGGGTGCGTGACCGACAGCGTGTACGAGCCCTCGACCAGGTCGTCGAACGAGAAGGTTCCGTCGCGTTCAGTGTCGGCCTCGTCGACCACCTCGTCCTCGTGGCTCGCGACGACCCGCGCGTCCTCGAGGGGCTCTCCGCCTACCCGTACGCACCCGAGGACCCGGCACGAGCGCGGCAGCAGCAACGCCAGCTCCACCGGGCCGTCGTCGACGGTGACGGTGGCGGCACGCGGCTGGAAGCCGTCCGCACGCGCGACGAGGAGAAAGCGCCCGCTGTGCGGGGCGGCGAGGTCTCCGCTGCCGTCGGTGGCCGTCTTGGCGGTGTCGACCTCGGTGCCCCGGTCGTCGAACAACGCGACGAGGGCGTCAGGGACGGGCTCCCCCTCGCGGTCCACCACCCGGAACCACACCGTCTGCGGAGTGCCGGAGATGACGACCAGCACCGGCCGCGGGTGGCTCGCGGGCAGCAACGAGACGACCTGCTCGTCGACGCGTGCGACGGCCACGCGCGGGAGCGGCGTGGGCACTCCCGCCGACGCCCGGAAGACGGGGACGCCCATGAGCGGGGTCATCTCCGGATCGGGCACGACCCGGAGGCACGAGACCGGGGGAGTCACGGGAGACGTCGCGGTCGGCGGACGGTCCCGGCCCCCTCCCGCCGTCCGCGGCGCCGGTTCGGACCCGGACGGTGCCGTGTCGACCGGTGGCGGAGGAGCGGCCTGTGGCTGGGTCGGGTCCTGTCGCTGGGGCGGATCCGGGCGCTCGGCCGGTTTCGGAGGCTCGGCCGGCGCCGAGATGTCGGCCGGCTTCGACGACCCGGCCGTCGCGGAAGGCTCGGCGGGCGCCTCGGAGTCGGTCGGGGCCGGCTCCTGCTCGGGCACCAGCGGGGTCGGCGCGGTCTCCCAGCTCGCGCCGGGCTCGCGGCCCATCATCCGGTCCGCCCGTCGCCATGGCGCATCGCCCGCGTCGACACCGTCTTCGAGCACGTGGCGCGCCGCCTCGAACACCGCCGGCTCGGGTGCGGTCCGACCCGCCGGTTCCGCTGCCTGCCCCCGGCGGAACGGCGTCGGCGGGGTGAACAGCGGTGCCGTCGCCGCGGTGGACGGCTCGGGGTGATCGGACATCAGGATGGCCCCGACGGTCGAGCCGTAGCGCTCCCGCACCAGGTCCCCGACCGTCCGCGAGCGGAGAGGCCGCACCGTGGTGGGCGGGCGCCGCTGGAACCGGCGCGCGAGCACGATCCCGGCCGCCAAGAGCACAAGGACCGCGGCCAGCCCGACCAGGACAACCGTGGTCATGCCGCTCACCCCTCGTCCACACGACCGTGCGCCCACGGCACAGCGGGGATGGCTGGGGAGCGCACCGAGGGCCGCCGTGGCCCGTGCGGGTGACCGTAGCGCAGCCGGCGAGCCCGGCGGATGCGAAGGGCAGTGTGAGGAAGTTCCGGTGACGTTCGGGTCCATGTTCCGCGCGCCGGCTTCCGATCATCGCGGTCGGCCCGCCATCCTGTCGCGCTGTCGCGACCCGACGGCCTGAAGGAGGCGCCCGTGATCCGTACGTCCCGCACCGCAGAAAGCGTCAAGGTGACGTTTGCGCTGCCGCTGGACCTGACGGCGGGGCGCTGCAGCGTCGTCGGCGACTTCAACGAGTGGCTCCCCGGCACGCACGAGCTCCGCCGCCGCGGCAACGGCACCCGTTCGGCCTCGGTGACGGTCCCGAAGGGCACCCGCCTGCGGTTCCGCTACCTCGGCGAGAACGGAAACTGGTTCAACGACCCGGACATCTCCGACCAGGACGGGTCGGACACCGTGGTCGTCGTCTGACGGAGACTGCACCGCAGCCGACCGGTGTCGCCGGGGGGCCGTCGGGGAACCGGGATGGCGTGGACAGGGACCTGAAGGAGCTTGCGGCCGCCCACGGCGTCGCCACGTCATATCGGCGCACCAGGCGCGAGGTGGTGGACGTCGACGAGGACGTCGTCATCTCGGTACTCGGGCTCCTCGACGTCGACGCGACCACGCCGGAGTCCCGGGCGGCCGCGCTCGCCCTTGCGCGGGAACGAGCGGCATCCGGTGCGCTGCCGGGCACGATCGCGCACCGCGTGGACGCGATCCGACCGCTACCCGGCCCGGGGGTGCTGTTCGACCCGACGGGCAGGAGCATCGACGTCACCGAGCTACCGCCGGACCTGGAGCCGGGCTACCACCGCCTGGAGCTCGTCGACGGCAGCGAGTCGCTCGTGGTCGTGGCGCCCGAGGCGCTGCCCGACCCGCCCCGGTCGTGGGGCTGGATGATCCAGCTCTACGCCTTGGCATCCGCGGGCTCGTGGGGCATCGGGGACCTCGGCGACCTGGCCGAGTTCGTCGCCTGGACCGGCCGCGAGCACGGGGCCGAGGCCGTGCTGCTCAACCCGCTGCACGCGATGACGCCCGTGCCGCCGGTGCAGCCCTCGCCGTACACCCCCTCGAGCAGGCGGTTCGCGACGCCGCTCGCGTTGCGGGTGACCGACCTGGATCTCTACCGCACGGCGGACGAGGCCGTCCGCGCCCAGGTGGACGCGCTCCGTCCGGACACCGTCGGCGACCGCATCGACCACGACCGGGTCTGGGCGGCGAAGCGCTCCGCGTGCGAGCTGCTGTGGAACTCCGCCGGACGGCCCGAGCCGACCGGTGCCGGCGACGACCTCTGGCAGTTCGCGATCTTCTGCGCGCTCGCCGAGCGGTACGGAGGACGGTGGAGCCTGTGGCCGGAGGGGTTGCGGCACCCGGCCGCGCCCGCGGTCGACGACGCGCGCAAGGAGCTGGCGTCCCGCGTCGCGTTCCACGCGTGGCTGCAGGCCCACGTGCAGGAGCAGTTGGCGGCGGTGCGGGGGACGGCGCAGGAGGTCGGGGTGCGCGTCGTGCACGACCTCGCCGTCGGGACGGACCCGGAGGGGGCCGACGCGTGGGCACTGCAGGACGTGCTCGCGATGGGCGTGCACGTCGGTGCGCCGCCGGACGCCTTCAGCCAGCAGGGCCAGGACTGGGGCCTGCCGCCGTGGAGCCCGAACCGGCTGGACGCCACGGGCTACGCCGCGTACCGGGACCTGCTGCGCGCCCAGCTGCGGCAGGCGGACGGGCTGCGCATCGACCACGTCTCCGGGCTGTGGCGACTGTGGTGGGTCCCACCCGGCGAGTCCCCGGACCGCGGCACGTACGTGCACTACGACGCCGACGTGATGCTCGCCATCCTCACGCTCGAGGCGTGGACCGCGGGCGCGCTGGTGATCGGCGAGGACCTGGGCACCGTCGAGCCCGAGGTCACCGAGGCGCTGGCCGAGCGCAACATCCTCGGCTCGTCCGTGCTGTGGTTCACCCGGGATCGCGACGCGCCGGGCGACCCGTTGCTGCCGCCGGAGCAGTGGCCGGAGAAGTCCGTTGCAACGATCTCCACCCACGACCTGCCGACCGCGGCCGGGTTCCTGCACGGTGAACACGTGCGGGTGCGCGCCGAGCTCGGCCTGCTCGACGACCCGGAGGGAGAGCGGGCCAAGGCCGAGCTGGACCGGCTGGAGCTCGTGGAGCTGCTGCGCGCGGAGGGCCTGATCTCCGGCCACGACCCCGGCGACGACCAGCTGGTGACCGCCATGCACGCGCTGCTCGCGCGTGCCCGCTCGCGGATGGTGCTCATCTCCCCCTACGACGCGCTCGGCGAGGAGCGCCAGCCGAACCTGCCGGGAACGGTCGACCAGTACCCGAACTGGTCGTTGCCACTGCCGGAGAGCCTGGAGGAGATGCGGGACGACCCGCGGATCCGTGTCGTCGTCGACGAGGTGCGGATCGCCCGGCCGAGGCGCACTTCGTGACCGGCATGGACCGGCGGATGGGCGGACGCTGAGCGGAAGCGGCGTCGGCAAAGGTAGACCTTGTCAACGCCGCTTTCGCTCGGTACGAGGGGGCGTCAGCGGATGGTGGCCAGCGCCCCGGGCATGATCTCGACCGTCACCCGTACGTCGCTCTCCAGCTCGGAGACCTCGCCGTCGATCTGCACGGGCATCGGGTCGATGGTGCGGAAGCGGTACTCGCGCGCCGTCGGCTGCGGTCCCAATCCGAACAGCGCAGCGCGCACGGCGGTGGCCAGCACCCGCCACTTCGCCGTGTGACGCAGGATGATGACCTCGAAGCGGCCGTCGTCCGGGCGTCCCTCCTCGCTGAGGACGGCGTATTTCGCCATTTCGCGAATGTTGGCGAAGATCACGCTGTCGAAGCACTCGGTGCCGGTCTCGGTCTCGATCTGGAACGGCCGGAATCGGGAGAACGTCCGGATTGTCGAGATGACCTCTCTGATCGACCCTTTGCCGCCTGTCTCCAGCTCGAGCGCGACGGTTGGGGTGATGCCCAGCCCGATGTAGGAGTGCGCGTAGCGGGGGTCGCGCCCGTCATCGACGGTCATCCGCAGCAGGTCCAGCCGCGACACCTCGCCGGCGACGATCGCGTCGGCGAGCGGGCGCTCGCGCGTGACGCGACGGTGGTCGTTCGCGTTGCCCGCTGCCGAGACGGCGGCGTAGGCGCTGTCCACCCCGGCGTCCATCAAGCCGTTGACGACATCGTTGTAGCCGCCGTCGCCGCTGACCGACACCACCAGCGGATGCCCGTCCCGGGCCGCCGCACGGGCGATCTCACGGCCGTGCCCGGCGTGCTCGGTCGGCCACAGCTCGACCGGCAGCCCCGGCAGCCGCTCGGCCAGCTCCCGGTGGAGCTCCTCCGCACGCCCGCGGGCGTTGCCGGTGCTGTTCGGATTGAAGATCAGCTCGACGGAGTCGAACGGCCTGGCCACATGGCCAGCCTACGACCCCTCGTCCGGCTCGCCGCCGGTAGTCCGTTCCGCCCCGGCCGTCCGCGTCCGAGAATGCCGGGGTGCCCTGTCGATTCGCCGTCGCCCCGCTCGTGTAGGAGGTGACGGTCGGCACGAGGTCGGCCCGGCAACCGGAGGTTCCGATGGCTCACTACCTGCTCAGCGTCTACACCCCCGCCGACGGCACGCCGCCCACACCGGAGGAGCTGGATGCGATCATGAAGGAGGTGGCGGCGTACAACCAGGAGCTCCGCGACGCCGGCGCCTGGGTGTTCTCCGGCGGTCTCGAGGCCCCCGCAACCGCGACCGTCCTCCGGCTCCAGGACGGTGACGTGCTGACCACCGACGGCCCGTTCGCGGAGGCCAAGGAGTACCTCGGCGGCTTCGACGTCATCGACGTCCCCGACCTCGACGCCGCGCTGGAGTGGGGCCGCAAGGCGGCGCGGGTGATCGGCCTGCCGATCGAGGTCCGGCCGTTCCACTGGGCGTGACCACACAGGCCGACGTCGCGCGGGTCTTCCGCGAGGAGTACGGGCGCGCGGTCGCGGTGCTGGTCCGTCTCCTCGGCGACATCGACCTCGCCGAGGAGGCGGTCCAGGACGCCTTCACCGAGGCCGTGCGGCGGTGGCCCGACACCGGGCTTCCGCCGGCACCCGCCGGTTGGATCATCACGACGGCACGCAACCGGGCGGTCGACCGCCACCGTCGGGAGTCGTCGCGTGACGCGCGCCAGGCGGAGGCGGCGGCCCTGCAGGTGCCCGCGGAACCCGTCGAGGAGGGTGCTGTGCGCGACGACCGCTTGCGGTTAATCTTCACCTGCTGCCACCCGGCGCTCGGGAGGGCGGCGCAGGTTGCCCTCACGCTGCGGCTGATCGGCGGGCTGACCACCGTCGAGATCGCCCACCTGTTCCTGGTGCCCGAACCGACCGTCGCGCAACGGCTGGTCCGCGCCAAGGGAAAGATCCGCAAGGCGCGCATCCCCTACCGGGTCCCGCACGAGGCAGACCTGCCCGACCGGCTGCGGGCCGTGCTGGCGGTGATCTACCTGATCTTCACCGAGGGGCACACCGCGACCGCGGGCGACGCGCTGGTGCGCGCCGATCTGTGTGCCGAGGGGATCCGGCTGGGGCGGGTGCTGACCGAGCTGATGCCCGACGAGCCCGAGGTGCTGGGGCTGCTGGGCCTGATGCTGCTCGTCGAGTCCCGCCGGCCCGCCCGCACGGCACCCGACGGCTCGCTGGTGCCGCTGGCCGAGCAGGACCGCAGGCGGTGGGACCACGACCTCGCCGAGGAGGGCCGAACCCTCGTCCGGCGCTGCCTGCGCCGCGGCCACCCGGGCCCGTACCAGGTCCAGGCCGCGATCCAGGCGGTGCACAGCGAGCCACCGACGGACTGGCGGCAGGTCCGCACCCTCTACGACCACCTGCTCGCGCTGGCCCCAACCCCGGTCGCCGCGCTGAACCGGGCGATCGCGGTCGCCGAGGTCGACGGCCCGGCGGCCGCGCTCACGCTGGTCGACGCCCTGTCCGACCGGCTCGACGAGCACCACCTCTTCCACTCCACCCGAGCCGACCTGCTGCGGCGCCTTGGCCGCACCGCCGAGGCCTCGGCCGCGTACACGCAGGCGGCAGCCTGCACGCGCAATGCGGTGGAGCGCGGCTTCCTGGAGCGCCGCCGCGAGACGCTCTGAGCTGGCGCTTCCGGGACCAGCGGCAGGCCGCGATTAGGCTCCGCGCGGTGGGAGCAGGCGCGACAGCCCGGAGGCCAGGATGAGCCCCGTCGACTGGTCGACCGAGTGGTGGAACAGCCTCGTCTGGATCGCCGGCGTCTCGGTGGCCACTGCACTGGTCGCCGCGCTGGTCGGATGGCCGCTGAGCCGCACGACGTCGTGGGGACGGCAGTTCCGGCGCCTGGCGTTCCCGTACTTCTCACCGCGCGGCCCGCGGGGGCGGCGGCCGCTGCTCGCCGCCTTCGCCGTCCTCGTGTTCACCATCGCCGGCGTGCGCGTCCAGGTGGTCAACTCCTACAACATCAACGCGCTCTACACCGCCTTGCAGGAGCTCGACGCCGCGGGGTTCGCCCGCGCCGTCGTCTTCTTCGCCATCCTGTCCGTCGTCGCGCTAGCCCAGGTGCTGATCGGCTTCTACATCGAGCAACGGCTGGTCATCCACTTCCGGGTGTGGCTCAACGACCGCGTCGTCGGTGACTGGCTCGACGGCCGCGCCTACCACCGCGGGCGCTACACGGCCTCGTTGGTGGACAACCCGGACCAGCGCATCCAGGAGGACGTCGCGACGTTCTCCAGCGACTCGATGGCCCTGATCACCGGCGCGATCACGTCGATGGTGTCGCTGGTGTCGTTCTCGGTGATCCTCTGGCAGCTGTCGGGCCCGTTGACGGTGGCCGGCGTGGAGATCCCGCGGGCCATGGTGTTCGTCGCCTACCTGTACGTCATCGTCGCGACGGTGTTCGCGTTCCGGATCGGCCGGCCGCTGATCGGCCTGAACTTCCTGAACGAGCGCTTCAACGCCTCCTTCCGCTACGCGCTCGTCCGCCTGCGCGACAACTCGGAGGGCATCGCCTTCCACCGCGGCGAGGACGTCGAGCGGAGGATCCTGCGGTCGCGGTTCGACTCCGTGATCGACAACGCCTGGGCGATCGTGTTCCGGAGCCTGAAGTTCCAGGGCTTCAACCTGGTGGTCACGCAGTTCTCGCAGATCATTCCCCTGGTCATCCAGGCGCCCCGGTACTTCGCCGGAGCGCTGACCCTCGGCGACGTCCAGCAGACGGCCTCCGCGTTCGGGCAGGTAGAGGGTGCTCTGTCGTTCTTCCGCCTGGCCTACGACGACTTCGCGAGCTACCAGGCCGTCCTCATCCGCCTCAACGGCCTGCTCGACGCGAACGCCGACGCCCGCACGCTCCCGACCGTCGAGACTGAGGAAGGCGAGGGCCTGGAGGTGCGGGACCTGACCGTCGGCCTGCCCGACGACCGCGTTCTGGTCGACGACCTCGACCTGCGGCTGTCCCCGGGCGACGGGCTCCTCGTGATGGGCCCGTCCGGAAGCGGGAAGACCACCCTGCTGCGCAGCCTCGCCGACCTGTGGCCCTACGCCGACGGGTTCGTGCGGAGACCGCTCGGCGACGACGCGCTCTTCCTGTCCCAGCAGCCCTATGTCCCCCTGGGCACCCTGCGCACCGCCCTGACCTACCCGCGCACCGCCGAGGACGTCGACGACGCGACGGCGAGCCGGGTGCTCCAGCAGGTGCAGCTCCCCCATCTCGCCGCCCACCTCGACCATGAGGCCGACTGGGCGCACCGCCTCTCCCCCGGTGAGCAGCAGCGCCTGGGTTTCGCCCGCACCCTGCTCGCCCGCCCGCGCGTGGTGTTCCTGGACGAGGCCACGTCCGCGCTCGACGAGGGCATGGAGCAGGCGCTGTACACGCTACTGCGCGAGGAACTGCCCGACACCGTGATCGTCAGCGTCGGGCACCGCAGCTCGCTGCAGCAGTTCCACAGCGAACGCCTCGAGCTGATGGGCGACGGCCGGTGGGAGACCGCGGCGCTGACTCGGTAGGCAGCGCGCCTTCACCGCTCGTGGCGCCCCATCAGCGCCGCGAGCCCGTCGAGCAGCACCTGCAGGCCGAACTGCCAGGCGTGATCAGCGTTCCAGGCGCTACCGTGGGCCTGGCCGGCGGCGGTGCCCACCCGGACCGCGGTCGGAAAGGCGGTCTCGTCGAGCACGCGGGCAAGCAGCGGCGCGTTGCGCTCCCACCACTGCTCGTCGTTCATGCGGCTCTCGCGCTCCGCGGCCATCGCGTCCGCCGCGTCCCGCGCATGCGTCCGCACGAAGGCGAGCAGGTGCGCGAGCGCGGCGTCGAGCTCGACGTCGGACAGGCCCAGCCCGTCGAGCGCGCGCAGCTCGTGGTCGTACTTGGCCATCTGCCCGGGGCCCAGCGGTGGCCGGCCGGTGGAGACCGACGCGACCCAGGGGTGCGCGGCAAGGAGCGCGCGGTTCTCCTCCACGACGGTCGTGACGCGCTCGCGCCAGTGCCGGCCGGCGGTGTCGGTGCGCGGCATGCGGGCGTAGACGGCGTCGAGCATGAGGTCCAGCAGCTCCGCCTTGCCCGGGACGTAGGTGTAGAGCGTCATGGGCGCGACACCGATGGTCTGGGCAAGGCGGCGCATGGTGAGCGCGCTCAACCCGTCGGCGTCAGCCAGCTCGATGGCGGTGTCGACGACCCGATCGAGGCTCAGCCCCGGACGCGGCCCGCGCCGTGACTCCCCGGACACCCGCCACAGCAGCGCGAGGGTGCGGTCGGGGTCGCCGGCGCTGCTGCGGTCGCTGGACACATAGTCATCGTCGCACGCGCTTGCCGTACGGCGTACTGTGTACGGTGTACGTAGAAAGGAGCTGCCATGAAGATCAGCGCCAGCGGTGTCTCGCTCAACGTCGACGACGTGCCCGCCTCGACGGCCTTCCTCGTCGACCACTTCGGGTTCCAGATCGTGATGTCCGCCGATGGCTTCGCCTCGCTCACCCGCGACGACTCCGGCATGAATGTGATCTTCCTGCGCCGCGGGCTGCCGACCCTGCCCGACGACCAGCGGAACGATCACGCGTCGGGGGTGATCCTGGCGTTCACCGTCGACGATCTCGAGGGTGAGCTGGCCCGGGTGCAGGCCGAAGGCGTCGCGATCACCATGCCGCTGACCAGCGAGGAGTGGGGCGAGCGCGCTTTCCAGGTGCGCGACCCCAACGGC
>JAQSWF010000235.1 GCA_029266775.1 Pseudonocardia sp. | reverse complement strand
GCCGTCGAGTGCCACCGCCGGCTCGTGGTCTCGAGCCTCCGGAGGCATCAAAGCGATGGCTGGAGTCGGGACGTAGGGCGCGTTCGCGACGACCAGGTCGGCACGGCCGAGGAGTGCACCGGGGAGCGGCGCGTCGAGGTCGCCCACATACACGTGTCCACCGAGCGGCTCGAGGTTCGCGCGGGCACATCGGACCGCGACCGGGTCGACGTCGGCCGCATGCACACGTAATCCCGGCACTCTCGTCGCCAGTACCGTCGCGACCGCCGCCGACCCGCAGCACAGCTCGACGACCACCGCGCCCGGCCTCACCAACCCCAGTGCCAGCTCGACGAGCAGCGCGGTGCGCCGGCGCGGCACGAAGACCCCGGGCGACACGGCGACGCGCAACCCGCAGAATTCCGCCCAGCCCAACAGGTGTTCGAGCGGTTCTCCGGCGACGCGGCGGTGGACGAGTTCGGCGAGCCGGGCGGATGTCCGGGCTGCCTCGGCGAGCAGCCGAGCCTCGTCGGCGGCAAAGACGCATCCTGCCGCGCGAAGCGCACTCACGACGTCGGAGGGCGGGGTGACGACCAAGCCGACGACGCTACCCGCCCTCGCGGCTCAGCGTCGCCGTCCGCGCGTCTGCACGTAGCCCGGGCCGGGGGTGTCGAAGGTGTGGCGGCCGGTGCGGGCGTTCCACGACCAGCGACCCAGCTGCAGGCCCCACGAGTGCACTCCGTGCTGAGTGAGGTGGATGCGGAGATGACCGAGCTTGACGGATCTGTACATCCGGAACTTCACGAAACCTCCAGGACTTCTCGTCCGGAGAACGCACGAGCTTGTCCGGCGAGTTCCCGGACGGTCCGCAGCTACCCTCATCGATCATGCGGGAGACGAGGGATGAAGGTGTCGTCGAGCGGCTGAACGCCCTCGGTGAAGGCCGGTTTCCCGGGCTGATCGGCTTCTCGGTGGTCGCCGTCGAGGACGACGTGCTCACCACTCGGCTCGACGTGCGACCCGAGCTGCTCGCGCCCAACGGCTATCTGCACGCCGCGACCGTCATCGGCCTCGCCGACACCTCGTGCGGCTACGGCGCCCGCCTCTTCCTCCCTGAGGGAGCGACCGGGTTCACGACGGTCGAGCTCAAGGCCAACTTCATCGGCACTGTGCTGGAGGGCGGCCTGGCGTGCCGGGCGCGGCTGGTGCACGGCGGCCGGACGACCCAGGTGTGGGACGCGACCGTCACCGCGGAGCCGACCGGCAAGGCGCTGGCGCTGTTCCGCTGCACCCAGGCCGTCCTCTGGCCTCGCTGACGCATCCGCGCCCGGAGACGGCGAAGCCGGGCACCTCCCGCAGGATGTGCCCGGCTTCGACAACGCGTTAGCGGCGTACGCCGCGGCGTGCCCAGAGGTTGGCCGTGATGACGACGCCGATGGCTGCGATCACCACCTGAACGAGCAGCTCGAGCCAGTCGATACCGCTCGTGCTCGTCGAGATGCCGAGCGCGCGGGCCAGCGCCGTGCCGATGAACGCAGCGACGATACCGACGACGATCGTCAACCAGATCGGGATCGGCTGGCGACCGGGGACGACCAACCGGCCCAGTGCACCGATGATGGCACCGAT
This sequence comes from Pseudonocardia sp., assembly GCA_029266775.1. Classification (GTDB taxonomy): domain Bacteria; phylum Actinomycetota; class Actinomycetes; order Mycobacteriales; family Pseudonocardiaceae; genus Pseudonocardia. The sequence goes on along the minus strand of JAQSWF010000235.1, from coordinate 5,855 downwards.
GATGATCGCCGTGATGATGCCCGTGACGGTCATGAATTCCTCCGCCTGTAGAGGGGCCTATACACGGCCCGTATGAGGCCAGGTTGCCCCCATCGCCGCCGAAGAATGCGTCGGCGATGCCGTCGTCACCGATCGTGACCTGATCGTGGCCGACTAGGAATCCTGCCGGTCCCGGCCGCGGAACGTCGCACACTGAGCAGATGACCGACAACGACGTCCTGCTCGACGCCCTGGACCGGCTGCGCGGAACCGGCCCCGAGTTCAACGGCTTCCTCGCCAACCACGGGCCGATGGCCGCCGAGGCGCTCGTGCGGATCGGGGCCGCGGAGGTCGTACCGCGCTGGGTGGACGCGTATCGCACCCGGCTCGCCCCGGCGCCGGAACCGGTCCGCGGTATCGAGGACGAAGACTGGCGCGAGCACCTCGGTGACGAACGCCTGTTCGGCGACTGGATAGCCCATCTGCGCCGCGACGCCGACGAGATGCCCTGGCGAGCGCTCCTGCAGCGGTGGTGGCCGCGCCTGCTGCCCGGGCTCGCCGCCAGTGCAACGCACGGGGTGATCCGTACCGCCCATGCCGTCCGCGCACTGCGCATGGCCCCCGATTCCCCCGACCCCTTGCTCGTCGACGAGCTCGCCCAAGGCCTGGGGTTCTGGGCGGCGCGCTACCAGCCGCTTCCTGGCGATCCCGGCCTCGCCGGCCCGCTCGATGCCGTCCACGCCACCGCCCGCCTGCCCCGGCTCGACCCCGACGAGCCCTCCGACGGCCCGGGGGTCAGCGGGCGGCTGCGCGTGGTCGGCCGGGTCGACGGGCTCGGTCCCGGTCTCGACGCGTGGGGTCCGTCGTCGGCCGTGCCCGACGTCGCCCTGGACGAGCTGATCGGCGCCGCCGCCCGGGTGCTCGCCGCCCGGTCTGATGCCCCGATTGCGTTCTGCCACGCCGTCACCGCGCCTGCCGCAGTGCGCCTCGTCCTTCCGGAGCTCTCGGACGACGTTGCCCGAGCCAGCGTGGCGGCGAGCTGGCAGGTCGTGGGCGGGATCGTGGCGGCCTTCGCTGCCGCCCGAGATCCGGACGAGACCGCTGCAGTGGACACGGATCCCGACTCGTTGCTCGAACGGCTCGACCCGCTGGCCGTCGAGCACGGCGACGAGCATGTCGTCAAGCTGACGGAGGCCGCCGGGCGCGAGTACCGGCGCACGGGCGACACGACGCTTCTCGTGGCGGCCGACCGGTTCCGCGGACGGGTCGCGCCCCTCTAGGCGAGCCGACCGGCCGCGATCAGGTGCGCCAGGAAGCGCCGCGTGCGTTCGTGCTCCGGATCGCCCAGCACCTGCGCCGGCGACCCCGACTCCACCACCCGGCCGCCGTCGAGGAAGCACACCCGGTCGGCGACCTGCTTCGCGAACCCCATCTCGTGGGTCGCCATGAGGATCGTCATCCCGGACGCCGCCAGCTCTCGGACGATCGACAGCACCTCGCCGACCAGCTCGGGGTCGAGCGCTGAGGTGATCTCGTCGAGCAGCAGCAGGCGTGGCTGGACGGCGTGCGCGCGGGCGATCGCGACCCGCTGCTGCTGCCCGCCCGACAGCCGGTCGGGGTGCGCACCCGCGAAGTCTGCGAGCCCTACTCGGCGCAGCAGCTGGTGCGCTCGCTCGTCGGCCTCCGCGGCCGACAGGCGGTGCACGACGCGCGGCGCGAGCGCGACGTTCTGCAGCGCCGTCATGTGCGGGAACAGGTTGAAGGCCTGGAAGACGATAGCCATGCGGCGCTGGGCCGCGGCGGCGTCTGCGCGCGGGTCGGCGACGTCGACGCCGTCGAGCAGCACCTGCCCGTCGTCGATCTCCTCCAGCAGGTCCACGCACCGCAGCAAGGTCGATTTGCCGGAGCCGGACGGGCCGATGAGCGTCACGACCCGGTGTTCTTCCACTGTCAGGTCGATCCCGCGCAGCACGGGCGTCGAGCCCGTAGCTCTTGACCAGGCCCCGCACCTCGAGAACGGGCGCCGTCACGTGGCGCCCTGCCGTCGGTCGGACCGCGCGGCCACGGCATCGGCGATGCGCCCTGTGGGCACGGCGAGCAGCACGAAGAGCAGGGCGGCCACGGCATACGGGGTGAAGTTGAACGTGCGCGCGGACTCGATCTGCGCCGCGCGGATCGCGTCCACGGCGCCGAGCACGGAGATCAGGCCGACGTCCTCTGCAGCGCGACGAAGTCGTTGAGCAGCGGAGGCAGCACCCGGCGCACGGCCTGCGGCAAGACGACGAGGCGCATGGACTGGCGGTAGGTCAGGCCCAGCGAGCGGGCCGCGGCGCGCTGCGGCGGGTGCACCGACTCGATGCCGGCGCGGAACACCTCGGCCACGTACGCGGAGTAGACGAGGATCAGCGTGACGGTGCCCAGGACCGCGGCGCTCGTCGGCACGCCCTGCAGCCGCAGCGCCGGCACACCGAAACCGATCAGGTAGAGGGCGACGAGCAGCGGGACGCCGCGGAACAGGTCGACGTAGCCGGTGGCGAGCGTCCGGACCGGGAAGAACACCGCCCCGCGTAGTGTGCGCAGCACGGCGAGCAGCAGGCCCAGCGCCAGCACGCCCAGCTCGGCGACGACGAGCACCCGGATGTTGAGCCACAGTCCCTCGGCGATCGAGGGCAGCGACGACCAGGCGATCTCCGGGTCGAGGAACGTCTCGCGTACTCGTGGCCAGCCGGGCGTGCTGACGAGGCCGCCCAGCACGACAGCGGCGAACACCACGGTGGAGAGCAGCGCGACCAGGGTGGAGCGGCGGGCGCGAGAGCGCCGGTACGCGGCGGCCCGTTCGCGGGCCAGCGGGCTGAGCTCGACGGCCGTCACCGCAGGTCGGGTGCGCTGCCCGCCGACGTGAGCCACTCGGGCTGAGCTCGACGGCCGTCACCGCAGGTCGGGTGCGCTGCCCGCCGACGTGAGCCACTGCTGCTCCAGCGCCGCGAGCGTTCCGGCCGACCGCAGTCGCTCGACCGCCTCGGACACGCAGCCGGTCAGCGCGCTGCCCTTGTCGAGCACGGCTCCGAACTGCTCGGGTGTGCCCGTTGCCGGCAGCTGGCCGACGATCTTCCCGTTCTCCAGCTCGGCCGAGGTGATGTAGAAGGCGGTCGGCAGGTCGACGACGATGGCGTCGACCTGCCCGTTGGACAGCGCCAGCTTGGCGTCGTCGTTGGTGTTGAACACGGCCGGTTGGGTGGTCGGGTCATCGAAGCGCCGATGGCGTTGAGGCTGGTGGTGCCGACCTGCGCGCCCAGCCGCGCCTCCTTCGGCTCGGCGAGGGTGGCGGCGTTCGCGAACCGGTTGTCCGCGAGCGCCACGACTGCCTGCTTGACGTCGTAGTACGGCGCCGAGAAGTCGACGGCCTGCCGCCGTTCCTCGGTGATCGAGAACTCGGTGAGGTCGAACGGCTTCGGGCCGGGCTGGATCGCGGCGTTGAACGGCACCCGCGTCCAGGCCACGCGGTCGCGCGCGTATCCCAGTTCCTCCGCGATGGCGTACGCGACCGCGCTCTCGAAGCCCTGCCCGTTCTCGGGCGTGTCGTCGACGTACCAGGGCTGGTAGACGGGCTGGTCTGTCCCGATCGTCAACGTGTCGGGCGTGAGCGTCGGCAGGGCACCAGGCGCGCATGCGGCGGCGCTCGTCGGGGCCGCGGTGCTCGGCGCGTCGGCCGGCGCGCAGCCGGCCGCGAAGAGAGCGGCGACGAGGAGGAACGCGGCCCGGATCGAGATCGTCACGGTGAGGATTTGTGCAGTCCCGAGCGTTGGGTCGCGCGCAACGATGGGATGAAGATCCAGCGTGCGCGGTGCGAGGATCGCGGCATGCGGATCGACAAGGTCAACCTGGACGAGATGCTGAGTCGCTTCGGTGACCACTGGTCCCCGAAGACCGTCGGGCGGCTGAACGACTACGAGCTCAAGGTCGTCAAGGTCCAGGGCGAGTTCGTCTGGCACCAGCACGACGAGACCGACGAGGTCTTCCTCGTCCTCGACGGGGAGCTGACGATCGACACGCCCAACGGGCCGATCGTGCTGGGGCCACGGGAGACGGTGACGATTCCGCGCGGGGTTCCGCACCGCCCGAGTGCAGAGACGGAAGCCTCGATCCTGCTGATCGAGCCGGCTGGTGTGGTCAACACGGGCGAGGCGGGTGGACCGCTGACGGCGTCCCCGGAGTCGCTGATCTGATCAGGGCTGTCCTGCTCCGGAGCCGCGCGCTTCGTTCCCGCGGTGATCACCGTCCGGGCGGCAGAACCTGCCGCCCTGCACGTTCTGCCGCCCGAACGTCGATCACGGCGATTCACCGGCAGGACGACGCGGCCAGAACGCGGTCGAGCGTGCGTCGCCCCGTCCGGCTCATGGTCGAAACGTCGAGCAATTGGGTACTGCGCGCGAAGCAGGTCGCCATCCACCCGTCCTCGGCCCATATGTCACCCCCGCGGCCGCTGCCGGCGAAGGTGCGGGCCCCGGGTGTCGATCGCCCGAATGTCGGCGACAACGATGCGAGATCATGTGCGAAGGCGGTCGAGTGACCCGGATCGTCGTCGTACGCCGTCGTGCCGGGCAGCCAGGTCTGCACCGCCCACGGGAGCGGATAGCCCGCCCCGGGCTCGCGAGGGCGACGGGCTCCGGTGTGGGGAAGCGGGTGTGCCGCGCGAGTTCGAAAGCTGCGGCGGCTTCGGACTCGAGCCGGTAACGGATGGTGTTCACCTCGCCTGGTTCGAGAGGGAAGCGGGCCGCGAGCCGGTCGCCGATGCGGAAGAACGCGTTGACAGTCCCCGGCGACGCGACGGGCCGGATGGGCAGGTGGCGCCATGCCGGGAACTGCTCGTCGATCAGTCGGCGGACCGTGTCGGGGCCACGGTCAGCTGGCCGGGGTGCACCGAGGAAGCGTCGCCGATGGACTCGTCGTCTGCATCAAGGTTGTCGGCGAGTCCGTGACCCACCGATGCAGAAGCTGCCGACCACCGGTCGTGTCGGAGATCCTGGACCGGTCGTCCGACGAGCAAGCGACGGAGGGGGAGGGGCTCGTGCGCATGATCGAGACCGGGGAGGCGCCGTCGCACACGGGGCCGGTTCCCCAGGCGGTGGAGGCCGGGGGATGGATCTACGTGTCGGCGCTGTTCGGGGCCGATCCGCGGACGCACGCCATCCCAGACGATCCGCGCGCCGAAGCCGAGCAGCTGTTCGCCAACCTGACCGCAATCCTGGCCGCGGCCGGCGCGGGCCTGACCGCGGTGGTGCGGGTGGGCATCGTGATGCGGGCGTTGCAGCGCGACCGGCCGGTGTTCAACCAGGTGTGGGCCGAGCGGTTCGGGGATCACCGGCCGGCGCGGTCGGCGATCGAGGCATCGGACTTCGGCCGCAGGGGCGAGAACACCCGGTTCATGGTCGAGGTGGTCGCCTACTGCGGCTGAGACTGCGAGGGGCGATACGTCGGGCGGCTTCGTGCTGGTCCCGGTGGCGGAGGATGCGGGATTCGAACCCGCGAGGGCTTGCACCCAACACGCTTTCCAAGCGTGCGCCATAGGCCACTAGGCGAATCCTCCGTCGACGAGCTTAACCTCCCGAACCCCACCCCGGTCACCGGACTACACTGCACCCCGGACCCCGCGCGGCGTCCATCCTGTGAACTCCCCCAGGGCCGGAAGGCAGCAAGGGTCAACGGGCTCTGGCGGGTGCGCGGGGTCCCCCTGTGTCTCCGTGCACGCCCTGCAGGGTCCGGCCCACCAGGCCGCGCGCGGTCGGTAGCCTCGCTGCGTGGCGCTGGCTCTGTACCGGAAGTACCGCCCGGGACGGTTCGCCGACGTCGTCGGTCAGGAGCATGTCACCGAGCCG
>JAQSWF010000028.1 GCA_029266775.1 Pseudonocardia sp. | reverse complement strand
GGCCTCCCGCGGGTCCACGCCTCCGTCGACAGGGTGGATCCGATCGACCTTCACTCCACCAGGTCCCGGCCGATCAGGTCTTTCATGATCTCGGTGGTGAACGGATGCGCGACGAGGCCGTCCGCGACCTCGCCCGCAACCTCGGTCAGGGCCGGGCCGACCGCGGCGAGCAGCACCGGAGGCGGACCGTACGGGTGCGACGGCGGAGTGAAGGCCGGCGTCATCAGCGTGTGGCTGTAGAACTCCCCGCGGAAGCTCAGCCGCGCGTCATTGTGCCAGGTGTCCCAGATGGCGCGGAGCGCGAGCACGTACTCCCGCATCCGGCGTGCCGGCTGCGACCACGGCATTCCGAACCGGCGGGTGACGTGCGCCTTGACCTGGGTACCGAGGCCGAGCTGCAGCCGCCCGGCCGAGAGCGCCTGCAGGTCGTTCGCCAGCACCGCGGTGGACATCGGGTTGCGGGCGAAGGCGACCGCGATCGACGTGCCGAGGTCGATCCGCGCGGTCACGGTCGCGGCCAGCGCCAGGCCGACGAGGCCTCCCGCGGGTCCACGCCTCCGTCGACAGGGTGGATCCGATCGACCTTCACTCCACCAGGTCCCGGCCGATCAGGTCTTTCATGATCTCGGTGGTGCCGCCGTAGATCCTCGTGACCCGCGCGTCCGCGAACGCGCGGGCTATCGGGTACTCGTTCATGTAGCCGTAGCCACCGTGCAGCTGCACGCAGCGGTCGACCGCGCGGCCCTGCAGCTCGGTCGTCCACCACTTCGCCTTCGCGGCGTCCACCGGGGTCAACTCGCCCGCGTTGAGCGCGCGCACGCAGTCGTCGACGTAGTGCTGCGCGATGTCCACCTCGGTCGCGATCTCGGCGAGCACGAACCGCGAGTTCTGGAACGACCCCACCGGCTGCCCGAAGGCCCGACGCTCCCGGACGTAGGCGAGCGTGAGGTCGAGCGCGGAGCGGGCGGCGGCGACCGCGGCGACCGCGATCGACAGCCGCTCCTGCGGCAGGTTGGTCACCAGCTGGCGAAAGCCCTGCCCCTCCTCGGGACCCAGCAGGTTCCCGACCGGCACGCGCACGTCGCTGAAGAACAGCTCGGCGGTGTCCTGCGCGTGCTGGCCGAGCTTGTCCAGGTTGCGCCCGCGGGTGAAGCCCGGCATGTCGCGCTCGAGCACAAGCAGCGACATGCCGTGGTGCCGCTGCGCCGGATCGGTTTTCACCGCGGTGATCACCAGGTCCGCATTGATCCCGTTGGTGATGAACGTCTTCGCCCCGTTGACCACGTAGGAGTCGCCCTCCCGGATGGCGGTGGTCGCCATCGACGCGAGGTCCGAGCCGATGCCCGGCTCGGTCATCCCGATGGCAGTGATCAGCTCACCGCTGACGATGCCCGGCAGCCAGCGCCGCTTCTGCTCGTCCGTGCAGTAGGCGAGGAAGTAGGGCACGCAGATGTCGTTGTGCAGGCTCAGGCCCAGCCCCGCCCCGGAGTCCGGTACCCGGAGGAGCTCCTCGGCCAGCACCGCGTTGAACCGGAAGTCCGCCACGCCGCCGCCGCCGTACTCCTCGGGGACGTCCATCCCGAGAAACCCCTGGCGGCCGGCCGTAGTGAACAGCTCGCGCGGAACCATCCCAGCCGCGGCCCAGGTGTCGACGTGGGGAGTGATCTCCTTCTCGACGAACGTGCGGACCGACGCCCGAAATGCCTCGTGGTCGTCGTCGTAGAGGGTTCGGCGCACCGCAGGCTCCTTCCACCGCACCGTCGCGCTCAGCCTTTAGGAAAGCGGGGTTGCACGCGGGCCACAACCTCGGTGCATCCGTACGTCCCCCGGACCCGGTAGTGGAGGTGACAGGTTCACTGATCCCCCAGGAGCATCGATGCGACGAAGCACCCTCGCCCTCGGCGGCGCACTCGCCGTTGCCGTGGCACTCGCCACCGGCCCGGCCGCCGCCGCACAAGACACCGGCACCGTCTTCGTGGTGCACGGCGTCCCGGACACTCCCGTCGACGTCTACGTCGACGGCGAGCGCGCCCTCGACGACTTCCAGCCGGGCACCACGCAGGGCCCGGTCGAGCTGCCCGCAGGCGGGCACCAGGTCGCGCTCTTCCCCGCCGACGCCGCCGACGGCTCCGGCTCCCCGCTGCTCTCGGCCGAGGCCGAGGTGCCCGCGGGCGGGAACGTCACCCTCGCCGCGCACCTCAACGAGGGCGGCAGCCCGACGATCACCCCGTTCGTCAACGACGTCGGGTCGGTGCCAGCGGGCCAGGCGCGGGTCGTCGTGCGGCACACCGCGGCCGCTCCGGCCGTTGACGTCCTGGCCGGTGGCGACCCTGTCATCCGCGGGCTGAGCAACGGCAACCAGGAGGCACTGGAGGTGCCCGCGGGCACGATCCCCGTGGCCGTCGCGGCAGCGGGTAGCACCGACCCGGTGATCGGCCCGGCCGATGTGACCCTCGAGGAGGGCACGGCGACCTTCGTCCACGCCATCGGCAAGCTCGACGGCGGCTCGCTGAGCCTGGTCAGCTTCACCGTGTCCGAGCTGCACAGCTCGCCGTCCGGCGTCCCGTCCGGCGCGCCCTCCGGAGCTCCGTCGCAGGACGGCGTCCCGGCGTGGCTGCTGGTGAGCACCGTCGCCGGCGTGGCCCTGGTCGGGGTCTCTGCGCGGCGCATGCGCGCCGCCGCGCGGCGCTGAGTCGCACCCTGAGCCGCACCAGTCCGCGGCCGGCCCTCATCGGGCTGGTCGCGGGCCTCGCGCTCATCGTCGGCCCGGCCTGGCTCGTCGGCTGCGCCGCGGGCACCGCAGGCCCGGACGATCCGCCTGCGGCCGCTCCGGCACCGACGGCTCTACCGCCGGCCGCGGTGGAGTCTCCTGTGCCGGTCACCCCGACCGTACCGGTCGGCGTCGTCGCAGAGAGCATCGGGGTCGACGCGCGCGTCGTCGAAGTGGGCGTCGACGAGAAGGGCCAGATGGCGGTGCCGCTGGATGTCGCCACCGTCGGCTGGTACCGGTTCGGGCCGGGCCCCGGGGCGGTCGAGGGGTCCGCGGTGCTGTCCGGCCACGTCGACGACTACGAGCAGGGCCGGGGCGCGTTCTACCGGCTCGCGGAGCTCGCGCCGGGGGAACCGGTGCTGCTTCGGCTCGCCGACGGCGCGGCTCTCGACTACCGCGTCCGCACCGTCGCCCGCATGCCCAAGGACGAGCTGCCGCTGGACCAGGTGTTCGCGCGTGACGGGCCGCCGGTGCTGACCCTCGTCACGTGTGGCGGTGCGTTCAACCGGGCCGCGAGCGTGTATACAGAGAACGTGGTGGTGACGGCCGAGCCGGTGAGCGCGCCATGAGGCCGAGCGCGGCTCCCCTGGCATGACGGACGGTCGGCTCCGGCCGGTGCCCGGCGAGCAGCGCATCGGCGACGCAGCCCTCGCGCTGGACCACCGGTTCTGCGCCGGGGAGGCCGCCGCGTTGCGCGACGCCTACGACCGCCACGGCGGCGTCGTCTACGCGATCGCGCTGCGCTGCCTCGGCAAGCACCACGATGCCGAAGACGTCACCCAGCAGGTGTTCGTCCGGGCGTGGCGCGGCCGCACCACGTTCGACCCGAGCCGCGGCTCGCTCGGCGCCTGGCTCGTGGGCATCACCCGCCGCCAGGTCGCCGAGCGGCTGGCTCACCGCGTGCGCGAGCACCGCACCGCGGACCTGGTGGGTCGGGCCGGTGACTCGGCCGACCCGCCGGAGGTATCGGATCAAGTGGTCGACGCCGTCGTCGTGGCAGACGAGCTAGACCGGCTCGCTCCGCAGGTGCGCGCAGTGCTGCGCCTAGCGTTCTTCGACGATCTCACCCACCAGCAGATCGCGGCGGTGACCGGCCTGCCGCTCGGCACGGTCAAGAGCCATCTGCGACGGGGGTTGGAGCGACTGCGACAGGGGTGGGCGCGTTGACGCTGCCGCATCCCGACCCGGATCTGCTGGCGCTCGCGGCCCTGCCGGCCGAACCGGCGGACCCGCAGGTCAGCGCGCACCTGCAGGCGTGTACCGCGTGCCAGCTGCACGTGGAGGAGCTGCGCCACACCGTGCGGCTCGCGCGCGCCGGCGAGGCCGCGGGGCCGCTGACCGGCCCGCCACCCCGGGTCTGGCAGGCAGTCTTGGACGACCTGGCGCTCGACGAGGGAGCCGACAACGGCGTGGCCACCGACAGGCGCACGCCCGAGCAGTCGGGGACCGGGAGGCCCACCTCCGGCACCGCACACCAGATCGGCGCCGTTCCGGACCTCAACGGATCCTCGCCAGGGCACGCCTCGTCGGCGCAACCGGTCCCCCACCCGGACCGAGGCGCGCGGCGGCGCATCCGGCTTGGCGCCGCGGTCGCGGCAGCCGCGGTCACGCTGCTCGCGGGGTTGGGGATCGGCGTCGCCCTCGGGCGCGGCGGCACCGAACCCGCGCCGCAGCCGGCACCGTTGGCCCAGCTCAGCCCCATCGGCTTTGCGGACCCCAACGCCCGCGGCAGCGTGGCCGTGGTCGAGCGCGACGGCACCCGGCGCCTGCTCGTGCAGCTCGACGGCGTCACGAACCTGGCCGGCGGGGACTACCTCGAGGCGTGGCTGATGGACGGCACCGGCACGCGGCTGATCTCACTGGGCGCCCTCACCCCCCAGGACGGCCAGTTCCGCGGCGACTTCGCGCTGCCGGCGGGCCTCCCGATCGAGCAGTTCACGCAGGTCGACGTCTCGACCGAGCGGTGGGACGGCGACCCGGGGCACTCGGCGGTCAGCCTCCTGCGCGGCGACCTGGCCTGAGGCCGGCCGGCGCGCTCAGCCGTTGTCGGCGCCGAGCCGGTGCAGGCCCTCGATCGCCAATGCATAGCCCAGCACCCCGAAGCCGACGATGATCCCGCGGGCCACCGGCGAGATGAACGAGTGGTGCCGGAACTCCTCGCGCGCGTGCACGTTGGAGATGTGGCACTCGATCACCGGCAGGCTCACGCCCTCGATCGCGTCACGGATCGCCACGGACGTGTGCGTGTGCGCGCCGGGGTTGTAGACGGCGCCGATCAGCTCTCCCGCCCGCACGGCCGGACCCGCTTCGTGTATCCAGTCGATGAGCTGGCCCTCGTGGTTGGACTGGCGGAAGTCGACGTCCAGCCCGAGCTTGCCCGCCGTCTGCCGGCACAGCTCCTCGACGTCGGCGAGCGTCGTGCGGCCGTAGACCTCGGGCTTGCGTGTTCCGAGCAGGTTCAGGTTGGGACCGTTGAGCACGAGCACCGATGCCATCGCCGCCCACCTCCTCGTTCGAACCCACCCCACCAGGCGCGGCCAGGCGGTCGCGACCTGCTTCCGTCCAGTGACCGGATCAGGGTCTACCGGACGACGGACACGCCCGACAACATGACCCCTGTGATGCTGCGCGGCGCCGTTCTCCTCGTGTCCCTGCTCGTCACGTCGGTGCTCGGCGCCGGGATCGCCGCAGCATCGACCAGCGGAGCGAGCCCCGCGGCGAGTGCGCTGTCCGCCGCCGCAGCAGGCGTTCCGTGCAGCGTGGCGGCACGCGCCTGCGTGAAGCTGTCGACGAACCAGGCCTGGCTGCTCAGCAACGGCAAGGTGGTGCGCGGGCCTGTCCGGGTCAGCCACGGCCGCAGCGGCTTCCGCACACCGCAGGGGACGTTCCGGGTGTCGTTCAAGAGCCGGGAGCACATCAGCAGCATCTACGACGTCGCGATGCCCTACGCGGTGTTCTTCAACGGCGGCATCGCGTTCCACCAGGGCGATGTGCGGTCGCGCTCGCACGGCTGCATTCGCCTCGGAAGCAGCGCCGCGCGCGCCTTCTTTGCCACCCTGGATCGCGGCGACGTGGTGCAGGTGGTGCGCTGAGCAACCGCCACTATTGTCGGTGCTGGATGCGTCGCGGGTCGGTTTGCCCTTTCCGGGAAGGGCCCGCAGAATCGTCTCCTGTCGGTTGCAACCCATTGGACGGAAGTAGCAAATGGCACAGCACGTGGATGTCCGGTACGTCGACGACCTCGACGGATCGGAAGCGTCCAGCACCGTCTCGTTCGCCCTCGACGGGCGTTCCTACGAGATCGATCTTTCCGAAGGCAACGCGGCCAAGCTCCGCGACTCGCTTGCCGCGTTCGTCGCGGCTGCCCGCCGCAGCGGCGGCTCCGGCCGCCGGGGGCGGGCCCCGCGCGCTACCCCGGAAAAGGACGAACAGCCCACCCGCTCCAGCCGCGAGCACACAGCCGCGATCAGGACATGGGCTCGCGAGAACGGCCACGACGTTTCCGAGCGCGGTCGGATCCCGAACGCCGTCGTCGAGGCGTACCAGGCTGCCCACTGAGGCACGCCGACCACCGCCGCGCCGGGTTCTGCACCCGGCGCGGCGGCGCGTCTGAATACGTTCTTCGCGCACCGCGGCGGGCGCGTCCGGCATGGGGAACGTCACGGCCGCTCGACAGGCGACCCGATCCCGCGCAAGGTAGACCGGCGGTGGAGGATCGGCGAGGGACCTCACCAGACGCCCGCCGGGTTCGGCCACGCTGCCTGCAGCGTCGCAGGGAGGAAGGAGCTGATCGCATGGTGCTCCGCCTGGTGATCGGACTGGCGATGACGGTGGCCGCACTGGCGATCTCCGGTCGGCGCGCCGTGTGGCTGTACCGACTGATCAGCTCCGGGCAGCCGGCCGACGACCGCAGGGAGCATCTGGGCGAGCGGCTGCGCGCGCAGCTGGTGGAGGTGTTCGGGCAGCGCCGGCTGCTCCGGTGGTCGGTCCCCGGCCTCGCGCATTTCTTCACGTTCTGGGCGTTCGTGATCCTCGCTTCGGTCTACCTGGAGGCTTACGGGGCGCTGTTCGACCCCGATTTCCACATCCCGTTGATCGGCCGCTGGCCGCTGCTGGGGTTCCTGCAGGACACGATCGCGGTGCTCGCGCTGGCGTCGTTGGCGGTGTTCGCGGGGATCCGGATCCGCAACGCGCCCGAGCGGAAGGCGCGCGCGTCGCGGTTCTACGGCTCGCACACCGGTGGGGCCTGGCTGATCCTCTTCATGATCTTCAACGTGCTGTGGACGATGTTCCTGTTCCGCGGCGCGGCTGCGGCGCTGGGTGTGTTCCCCTACGAGTCGGGGGCGTGGGTGTCGCTCGGTGTCGGCCGGCTGTTGGACGCCCTGTCACCCGGGACGCTCCAGGTGCTGGAGAGCGTCGGACTGCTGCTGCACATCGGCGTGATGCTCGCCTTCACGATCATCATCGTCTACAGCAAGCACCTGCACATCTTCGTCGCGCCGATCAACGTGTCGGCGAAACGGCTGCCCAAGGCGCTGGGCCCGCTGGAGCCGATTCGGCACGAGGGAAAGCCGATCGACTTCGAGGATCCGCCCGAGGACGCCGACTTCGGGCGCGGCAAGGTCGAGCAGTTCACCTGGAAGGGAATGCTCGACTTCACCACCTGCACGGAGTGCGGCCGCTGCCAATCGCAGTGCCCGGCGTGGAACACCGGTAAGCCGCTCTCGCCGAAGCTGGTGGTGATGGACTTGCGCGACCACCTGTTCGCCAAGGCTCCGTACCTCATCGGCGGAAAGGACATGCCTGACGAAGGGGCGGTCGACTTCGCCGTCGCGGGGGAGAACGGCCACGGGGTGCCCGAGTCCGGCTTCGGCCGGGTGCGCGGGTCGGGACCGGAGCAGGCGGCGCGCCCGCTCGTCGGCACGGCCGAGCAGGGTGGTGTGATCGACCCGGACGTGCTGTGGTCGTGCACGACGTGCGGCGCATGCGTGGAGCAGTGCCCCGTCGACATCGAGCACGTCGACCACATCGTCGACATGCGGCGGTACCAGGTGATGATCGAGACGGAGTTCCCCTCCGAGCTCGGGGTGCTGTTCCGCAACCTGGAGAACAAGGGCAACCCGTGGGGGCAGAGCGCCCGCAACCGGCTGGACTGGACGAAGAACCTGCCGTTCGAGGTGCCGATCTTCGATGGCGAGCTGGCGCCGTCGACCGAGTACCTGTTCTGGGTCGGCTGCGCCGGCGCGTTCGACGACAACGCCAAGAAGACGGTGCGGGCGACGGCCGAGCTGCTGCACCGCGCCGGGGTGGACTACGTCGTGCTGGGCAGCGAGGAGAGCTGCACCGGCGACCCGGCGCGGCGGTCCGGGAACGAGTTCCTGTTCCAGATGATGGCCGCGCAGACCAAGGAGATCCTCGACGGCGTGTTCGAGGGCCGCGCGCCGGGTAGCCGCAAGATCGTCACAACGTGCCCGCACTGCTTCAACACTCTCGGCCGCGAGTACCCGCAGTTGGACGGCCACTACGAGGTGGTGCACCACACGCAGCTGCTCAACACTCTCGTCCGCGAGGGCCGGCTGGTGCCGGTGGCCGCGCCGGACGGGCAGCTAGCCGATGTCACCTATCACGACCCCTGCTACCTGGGCCGGCACAATGAGGTCTACAGCGAACCGCGGGCGCTGGTCGGCGCGGCGGGCGCGACGCTGGCGGAGATGCCGCGGCACGCGGACCGCTCCTTCTGCTGCGGTGCCGGCGGCGCGCGGATGTGGATGGAGGAGCGGATCGGCAAGCGGGTCAACCTGGAGCGCGTCGACGAGGCGCTCGGCACCGGTGCGGAGACGATCGCCACCGGGTGCCCGTTCTGCCGGGTGATGTTCTCCGACGGCCTGACCCAACGGCAGGGCGAGGATCGCGGCACAGGTGTGGAGATCCTCGACGTGTCCCAGCTGCTGCTCGCCGCCGTCAAGCGGGGCGACGAGGGTTCGGGCAACGAGGAGGGCCGGGTCGATGCGCTCGGCGCGGGCGCTCCCCACACGGCGCACACGACGCCGCTGTCCGGCACGCAGGTCAACGGCCCCGGCCCGGCGTCGGCGGTGACGGCCGACGCGGACGGCGACGTGTCGGTCGGCGGCGGCAGCCCCGGTGGCGCGTCGCCGAGCGGTGCCAACCCCGACCCCACCCCACCCCCCGGCGACCGCCCGCCCGGCCGCTGACTCCTGTCCGCGGCGACGTGGTTGGGTGGGCCCGTGGACGCCGTCGAGGAGTGGGGCCGGGCCCAGCAGCGGGTGATCGACCTCGTCCGGGACCTGCCGCCCGAGCGCGCCGCCACGACCGTGCCGGCCTGCCCGGACTGGACCGTCCGCGACCTCCTCGCGCACATGGTCGGCCTCGGCGTCGACGTCGTGGCCGGTGACGAGCCCGACGACCACAACAGCACCTGGACGGGCAAGCACGTCACTGAGCGCCAGGACCGGGACGTCGCCGCGCTGGTCGCCGAGTGGGAGGCCGTGGCCGAGCCGCTGAGGGCCTGGATGCGTTCGCACAACGTCCGTCCCCTCGGCGACGTGATCATTCACGAGCAGGACCTGCGGGGCGCGCTGGCGGCACCGGGGGCCCAGGACACGCCGGGGCTGACCGCGATCCGGGAGCGCTTCGTCGGGCGGTTCGCCGGCCGCGTCGCAGATCTGCCGCCGGTCGCGTTGGTCGGCGACCGGTGGACGTGGACCTCACGCGGCGCGGCCGACGACGCCGCTGTCGCCCTTCGCGCACCGGACTTCGACCTCGCCCGCGCCCTCGTGACGCGCCGCTCCGCCGCACAGCTCCGTGGCTGGACCGTCCGCGGGGACGTCACGCCCTACCTCGGGGCGTTCGCCATGCTGGGCCCGCTGCCCGCGGCCGATCTCACCGAGTCCGCCCGCCGCTGACCCGCCCGGCCCGTCGCCGATCCCCATTTCCTGCAACACCGGAGAGCAGAGCTAACCGGAGTGGGCCATCTTCACGAACGGGTCGAGCGCGGCCGGGTTGCTCAGCGCCCCGCGGCTCACGGCCTTCTCCGGGTCGACGCCCGCGAGGATCCGCTTCACCGGCACCTCGCACTTCTTCCCGCTCAGCGTCCGCGGCACCTCCTCCACCACCACGAACCGGTCGGGGACGTGCCGGGGCGAGAGCTCGCTGCGCAGCGCGCTCCGCAGCCGCGGCTCGACCTCGTCGAGCGAGGCACCGGGGCCGAGGACCACGAAGCACAGCAGCGCGCCGTCATCTGAGCCCAGCGCCGAAGTGTCGACGACGAGCGAGTCGGCCACCCCGTCGACCGCCTCGATCACGGCGTAGAGATCCGCGGTGCCCATCCGCACGCCGCCCCGGTTCAACGTCGAGTCGCTGCGCCCCTCGATCACGAACGAGCCGCGCGACGTGGTGCGCACCCAGTCGCCGTGCCGCCACATCCCCGGGAACTCGGTGAAGTACGCCTCGCGCAGCCGTGAGCCGTCCGGGTCGTTCCAGAAGAACACGGGCATCGACGGCAGCGGCGCGGCGATCACCAGCTCGCCGACCTCGTCGACGACCTCGACGCCCTTCTCGTCCAACGCCCGCACATCCGCGCCGAGCCCCGCGCACGAGAGCTCACCCAGCCACACCGGCACCGTTGGGGCGCAGGTCAGGAACGCCGTGCAGACGTCCGTGCCGCCCGACACCGAGCAGATCTGGATGTCCGAGCCGACCGCCTCGGCGATCCAGCGGAACTCCTCGGGCGCGAGCGGCGAGCCCGTCGACCCGATCGCCTTCATCGCCGACAGGTCGTGGTCGGCGCCGGGCCGCAGGCCGGCTTTCACACACGACTGCAGGTAGGGCGCCGACACCCCGAACAGCGTCACCCCGTGCTTCTCGGCCACCGCCCAGAGCACGTCGAGGTCCGGATGGCCGGGGCTGCCGTCGTAGAGCACAAGCGTCGCGCCGACGAGGAGGCCGCCGACGAGGAAGTTCCACATCATCCAGCCAGTGGTGGTGAACCACAAGAAGCGGTCGCCCGGGCCGAGGTCGTGCTGCAGCGCCAGGACCTTGACGTGTTCGACGACGATCCCGCCGTGCGACTGGACGATGCCCTTCGGCAGGCCCGTCGTCCCGGACGAGTAGAGCACCCAGAGCGGGTGGTCGAAAGGCACCGCCGAGAACTCCAACGGCGCCGCGTCGGCGGTGAACTCGGCCCACGGGACCGTGCCCGCGAGCGTGGCGGCCGGGTCCAGGTGCGGCACCAGCACCGTCGCACGCAGCGTGGGCAACGCCTCCCGCAGCGCGCTGACCCGATCCCGGATGTCGAACTGCCTGCCGTTGTAGCGGTAGCCGTCGACCGCGAGCAGCACGGTGGGTTCGATCTGGGCGAAGCGGTCCAGCACGGCTCGGGATCCGAAGTCCGGCGAGCAGGACGACCACACCGCTCCGAGCGAGGCCGCCGCGAGGAAGGTCACCACCGTCTCGGGTGAGTTGGGCGCCAGCGCGACGACCCGGTCTCCCTGACCGACCCCGGCTGCGACGAGGCCCGCCCGCGCCCGCGCGACCTGGTCGCGCAGCTCGGCGTGAGTCACGGACCGCTCGGACCCGTCCTCCCCCACCGCGATCAGCGCGACGTCGGTGTCCGCCCGCCCCGGCCCTGGAGTCAGCGCGTGCTCGGCGTAGTTGAGCGTCGCACCCGGGAACCACTGCGTGCCCGGCATCTCCCGCGGGCCCAGCGTCGCTGTCGGTGGGTCGCGGAAGAGCACACCGAGCCGCTCGGCCACGGCGGACCAGAACCCGTCGAGGTCGCGCACGGACCACGCGTGCAGGCCGGCGTAGTCCAGCTCGTCCAGCTCGACGTCGCGGTGCTCCCGGACCCAGCGCGCGAAGTCGGCGATCGCGCTCTGCCGCGCACGCTGCGGGTCCGGGGTCCACAGCACCTCGGGCACGGTGTCGGAGCCGGTCACGACGTCGTCTCGAAAACCACAGACATCACCACGCCGCCATTCCATCTCACGGCGCCGTGCCGCGTCGAGCCCCGCCCCGCATCGACCGGGACCGCGCTGCGGGACACTGGGTGGGACAACGTGTGGAGAGACGGGTGCAGGTGGTGGCTGAGTTCTGGGAGTCGGACTGGGTCGGGCGCCTCGCGGACGAGGTGATCGCCGAGGCCGACCGGCGCGGGACGAGCACCATCGTCTGCGCCTCCGGCCTGAGCCCCTCGGGGCCCGTGCACCTGGGCAACCTGCGCGAGGTCATGGTGCCGCACCTCGTGGCGGACGAGATCCGGCGGCGCGGCCGGGCCTGCCGCCACATCCTGTCGTGGGACGACTACGACCGCTTCCGCCGCGTGCCCGCCGGCTTCGACACGTCCTACGCCGAGTACATCGGACGGCCGCTCACGGCGGTGCCGGCCCCGCCCGGCAGTCCCCACCCCAGTTGGGCGGAGCACTTCGAGGCTCCCCTGACCGCCGCGCTGGCCGAGCTCGGCGTGCTGGTCGAGCCGATCAGCCAGACCGAGCGCTACGAGAGCGGCGCGTACCGGGATCAGGTGCTGCTGGCCATGCGGGAGCGCCGGCGGATCGACGAGATCCTCACCCGGTTCCGGACGAAGCGCCGCGACTCCGGCTCGGACGGACCGGGGCAGGAGCAGGCCGACCCGGACGGCTCCGCGGACACCCCGGCGAGCGCCGAGTACTACCCGTTCCGGCCCTACTGCACCCGGTGCCACCGCGACCTGACCACCGTCGTCTCGTACGACGACGACACCACCGAGCTGCGCTACACCTGCGGCGGCTGCGGTCACACCGAGACGGTGCACCTGAGCCGGTTCACCCACGGCAAGCTCGCGTGGAAGGTCGACTGGCCGATGCGCTGGGCGTACGAGGGCGTCGTCTTCGAGCCGTCCGGGGTGGACCACTCCTCGCCGGGCTCGTCGTTCGAGGTCGGCGGGCTCCTCGTCGACGAGGTCTTCGGCGGCCGGCAGCCCACCGGTCCGATGTACGCGTTCGTCGGCACCAGCGGCATGGCCAAGATGAGCAGCTCCCGTGGCGCCGTCCCCACTCCGGCCGACGCCTTAGCGATCATGGAGCCGACGGTGCTGCGCTGGCTCTACACCCGCCGGCGGCCCAACCAGGCGCTGACGATCGCCTTCGACCAGGAGATCTACCGGCTCTACGACGAGTGGGACGCGCTCGGCAGACGGGTTACTCAGGCCAGCGCCTCGCCCACCGAGCAGGCCACGCTCGGGCGGTCCACGCGCACGGCGCTCGGCGAGCTGCCGACGACCCCGCGGCCACTGCCGTACCGCACGCTCGGCTCGGTGATCGACATCACCACCGCCGACGAGGCGCAGATGCTGCGCATCTTCCGGGGCTTGGACCCCACCGACCTCGTCCCGGACCTCGACGTGCTGCGTCCCCGGCTGGACTGCGCGCAGCGGTGGGTGGCCCGCTTCATGCCCGCCGACCAGCACACGCGGGTGCGCACCGAGCCGGACCGGGACCTCCTGACGACCCTGGACGACGACGACCGCGCGGCCGTCCGCCTCCTGCTGGACCGGCTCGACGACGAGTGGTCGCTCGAAGGTCTCAGCCGGCTGGTGTACGGAGTCCCCAAGCTGCGGGCAGGTCTTCCGCTGGATACGGCACCCACGCCCGACCTCAAGGCGGCACAGCGGCACTTCTTCACCGTGCTCTACCGCTTGCTCGTCGGGCGGGACACCGGACCCCGGCTGCCAACGCTGCTGCTCGCCGTCGGCGCGGACCGCGTCCGTGCCCTGCTCACCCCGAGCTGACGAGGCGTTCGGTCCCCTGAGGTCGCTCTCAGCCGGCTTGCTGCCAGGGGGCGGTAAGTTGTGGATCACTGCGCTGACCGACAGTAACGAAACGGCATACCCAGAAGTGGTGAGAGGACCCCGACCGTGTCAGCTCCCCGCCGCGGCCGACGGTGACGATGCTCGAGCTGGAGCACGTCACGAAGGTCTACAGCACCGGGGCGATCGAGGTGCGCGCGCTGGACGACGTGTCGCTGCACGTCGACGAGGGCGAGATGATCGCGATCATGGGCCACTCCGGCTCGGGCAAGTCGACGATGATGAACATCCTCGGCTGCCTCGACGCCCCGACCAGCGGCAGCTACCTGCTCGACGGCGTGGACGTGCTCCGGCTCAGCGACAACCGGCTCGCCGCCATCCGGAACCGCAAGATCGGTTTCGTGTTCCAGGCGTTCAACCTGCTGCCCCGCACCACCGCGCAGCGCAACGTGGAGCTGCCGCTCGTCTATGCCGGTGAGGCCAACCGCGCCCGCCGCGCCCGGTCGGCGCTGGAGCGGGTCGGGCTCGGCTCGCACGCGAGCCACCTGCCGAACGAGCTCTCCGGCGGCCAGCAGCAGCGGGTCGCCATCGCCCGCGCGCTGGTCAACGACCCGGCCATGATCCTCGCCGACGAGCCGACGGGTGCACTCGACAGCGCGTCCACCGAAGACGTCATGCGGCTGCTCGTCGAGCTCAACGAGGCCGGGCGGACCATCGTCATCATCACGCACGAGGACGACGTGGCGAGCTTCGCCAGGCGGATCGTGCGGCTGGAAGACGGGCGCATCATCAGCGACGACCGCCGGCGCGAGCGATCCCGAGCCCGCCGGCCTCAACCGCACCCGCCCCGGCCCCACCCGCCTCGGCCTCACCCTCCCCAACCCCAGCCGCCCCAACCCCATCCGCCCCAACCCCATCCGCGTGGCGCCGCCCGGTGAACCTCGTCGAGGCACTGCGCATTGCGCTGCGGGCGCTTCGGGCCAACCGGCTGCGCTCCGTCCTCACGACCACCGGGATCATCATCGGCGTCGCGGCGGTGATCGTGCTGGTCGCGCTCGGCAACGGCATCCAGGCCGGGTTCAACGAGCAGTTCTCGTCGCTGACCACACAGATCACGGTCACGCCCGCAGAGGGCGACCGAACCGCGCGGCCGCTGACCGACAACGACGTCGACGCCCTCTCCAGCCGCATCCAGGCGCCGAACGTCGCCTCGGTGACGCCGCTGGTGACTGGCAGCGCCGTGCTGACGCCGCGCGGCGGGGTCGGGTACCGCTCCGGGATCACCGGCACCACGGCGAGCTACGCCGACGTCACCGACCTCGAGCTGGTGACGGGCACGTTCTTCGACGAACAGCAGGAGCGCAACAACGACAAGGTCGTCATCCTCGGGCCGCGCCCGGTCACGGAGCTCTTCGGCGGCGACGCCGGCGAGGCGATCGGGCAGCGGTTGCGGATCGGTCGCACGACCTTCCGGGTGATCGGCGTCGCGGCGCCCGCGACCCAGGACGACGTCGCCTACATGCCCATCGAGGCGGCCCGCAGTTACGTACTGGGCGGTGGCGACGATGTCGATACCGTGATCGTCGCGGCGCGCTCGGGAGCGGAGGTTCCTGCCGCGCTTGCCCAGGTCACGGCGATCCTCGACGACCGCCACAACATCAGCGACTCGACCGAGCGCGACTTCGACGCCACGGCTCAGGTGGACTTCATCGACCAGGCAACGCAGTTCCTCACGTTCCTGACCGTGTTCACCAGCGCGGTCGCCGGGATCTCACTCGTGGTCGGCGGCATCGGCGTCGCGAACATCATGCTGGTCTCGGTCACCGAGCGGACGCGGGAGATCGGCATCCGCAAGGCCATCGGTGCCACCCGCCGCGCGATCCTGCAGCAGTTCCTCCTGGAATCGACGGTCCTGGCCGGGCTCGGCGGGACGATCGGCGTGATCGTCGGCCTCAGCCTCTCGTTCGGCGGGGCGGCGCTCCTCCCCCGGCTCGTCCCCGACTTCCCGCCACCGGTCGTCTCGCCCGGCTCCGTGTTCCTCGCCTTGTTGATCAGCTTGCTGATCGGGCTGCTTGCCGGTGGCTACCCGGCGAACCGGGCCGCGAAGCTGCGTCCGATCGAAGCCCTTCGCTACCAGTAGCCCACCGATGGGTTCGACGACCGACGGAGAGGAGACCGCATGACCCAGGACATCGCGGACAGCACCCCGAGCTCCGGACGCCTCCAGCAGCGGCGCGCCGTCCTGCTCACCGCGATCGCCCTGGTCCTGGCCGCCGCGATCACCGTGGTGGCCCTGAGCTTCAGCGGAAGCGACTCGGGGCCGCCCACGGTGCGCGTCGACCGTGGGCCCGTCACGCTCGCCGTGTCGGCATCGGGCTCCATCGCCCCGGCCGGTCGGCAGAACCTCGGCTTCGTCGACGGCGGCACCGTCACGGAGGTGCTCGTCCGGGTCGGCGACCGCGTCGAGCCGGGACAGGTACTCGCCCGCGTGGACGACCGGGTCGCCCGGCTGACCCTCGCGCAGCGCGAGGCCCTCCTCAGCCAGCAGAGCGCCCTGCTGGACAAGCTGCTCGGCAGCACCGCCGTCGAGGCAGCGCAGCTGACCCTCGACCAGGCGCGCCAGATCGAGGCGGCGACCCGGGCGCAGGCCGACGCCACGAACGCCGCGAACAGGTCGGCGACCGCGAGTGCCCGCAACCAGCTGCGGTTCGACCAGTCCGCGCTGGACCGGGCCGAGGCCCAGCTGCGGGCCGACCGTGCGGCCTGCCGCGCGAGCCCGCGGACCACCACACCGACGACGCCCGTCGTGCCCACGACGCAGCCGACGGTCCCCACCCAGCCGACCGTCCCCACCCAGCCGACCGTCCCCACCCAGCCCACCGTCCCCACCCAGCCCACCGTCCCCACCCAGCCCACCGTCCCGACCCAGCCCACGACCCCGCCCCGTCCCACGACAACGCCGCCCCGGCCGACGCCGCCGCCGCCGACCACGCTGCGGACACTGCGGGCCGACGTCGCGCTGCGCGCCGCGTCGTCCCCGCTCGGCTCGGTCAGCAGCGACGTCGACCTCGCCGACGACCGCACCAGCCCGGCATGCCCACGCATCCTGAGCGACCGGCAGGCGGTCACGCAGGCCCAGGGCGCCGTCGTCGCATCGCGGGGCGCCCTCGAGGCCGCCGAGCAGCGGGAGAACACCGACGAGGCAGCGGGACAGGTGTCGATCGAGAACGCCGTCGCGAGTGTCGTCAACGCCCAGAACCAGCTCGCAACCGCGAGCAACGACACCCCGGCCGACACCGCCGCGCAACAGGCGCTGGTCGACGACGCCCAGGCCGCGGCCGCGATCGCACTGCGCGACGTCGAGGAGACGGTGATCATCGCCCCGGTGGCCGGCGTCGTGACCGCGCTCAACGGCGCGCCGGGCGAGGTCGTGGCGCCGCCGTCGGCCGTGACCGCGTTCGCTCCGGGCAGCGGAGCCCCGCTCCCCGTCACCAACAGCGGCGGCGGCGACGCGAGCAGCGCGAACGCCGGCGTCCCCGGCGCGGGCGCGTTCCTCGTGCTCGACACCGCCGACCCGTTCCAGCTGGTGGTGCCCTTCGAGGAGGCCGACGCCACGCGGATCCAGCCCGGCCAGCTCGTCGACGTCACCGTCGACGCGCTGCCGAACGACACCTTCACCGGTCGCGTGACCAGTGTTGCCCCCAGCGGCCAGGACCAGTCCGGCATCATCAGCTTCTACACGACCGTCGTCGTCGAAGGCGGCGGCGACCGGCTGCGGGACGGGCTCACCGCCGAGGCCGCGGTGCGGGTCGCGACGGTGGAGAACGTGCTGCGGGTGCCCGCATCCGCGGTCCGACGCGAGCGCTCGGGCTTGACCGACGGCGAGGAGGTGCGCCTGCCGCAGGCCACCGTGACCCCGGCCCCGCCCGGCTCAGGTCCGCCACCCGAGAACTAGCGGAGCGCTCCGCCGAGGAGGTGACCCGCGGCCGCGGCGGCAACACCGACGACCACGCTGCCGACGACGTTCACCGTGGCCATGGCGAGTGCACGGCGTTCGGCCAACGCGAACGTCTCGTAGGCGAACGTGCTGTAGGTCGTCAACGCGCCGCAGAAGCCGACGCCGACCAGGGCAGCGACGGCCGGGGACGGCCCGGCCGCGGAGACGACACCAAGGACGAACGAGCCTACGAAGTTGACCACGAAAGTGCCCCACGGGAAGGGCCAGGCACCAGCCGGCGCATCGCCCCGTCCGCGAGGTAACGCAACGGCGCGCCGACCGCTGCGCCCAGCGCAACCCACACGGCGCTCATCGCGCTCCACGCCCGGGAACCAGCGCGCGGGTCGTGGCCGCGCCGACGGTCACCGCGAGCAGCGCGAGCAGCGCGAGCAGCGGCGTAGCAACGATCGAGGCCACTGCCACGTCGATCCCGCCGCTGTCGGCGGCGACGACGGCGTCGACCGCGTAGGTGGAGAACGTGGTGTAGCCGCCGAGCACGCCGATGCCGAGCAGGGGCCGGGCCAGCGGATGGGCGCGGAAGCGCTCGGTGACCAGCACCATCAGCACCCCGATGAGCAGGCACCCGGAGATGTTGACCAGCAGGGTTGACCACGGCCATCCGTCGGCGGCGTGGGGCATCTCCACCGCCACCGCGTCACGCAGGAGTGCACCCGCGACGCCACCCACCGCGACCGCAGCGACGACCGCGCCCTCATGCGGCTTCGTCGTCAGGCCACCGACCCCCCGTCCAGACCGTCGCGCTCCAGGCTGCGCCGGAGCGACCGTAGCGTACGTGCGCGGGTCGGCCCGATGCTGCCAGGAGGCAGGTCCAGCTTGCGGGAGACGTCGGAGTAGCGCTGCGTCGGTCCGGCGAAGAGTGCGGAGACGAGCGCCCGGCGACGGAGGGGCAGCTCGGCCACCGCACACCGGACAACCTGGCGCGCCTCGCGCGACAAGACCGTCGCCTCAGGGTCGGGTGTGGTCGCGGCCACCTCGACGTCCAGGCCGTCCGCGACCTCCCGCGAGGTACGGCGCAGGAAGGCCAGGCACTCGCGTCGAGCCGTGGTGGCGAGCCAGCCGCCGAACTTCTCCGGCTCACGCAGGTCGCCGATCCGCTCGATCGCCCGCAGCCAGGTGTTCTGCCCGACGTCGGCGGCGTCGGCCTCGCCGAGCCGGTAAGACGCCGCCACCCCGCGGACCATGCTCCGGTAGCGGGCGACCAGCTCCTCCCAGCACCGCGCATCGCCGTCGCGAGCGCCTCGAACCAGCTCGGCCACAGGCCGGCCCGCGACATCGGGGAAGGGTGAGGAGAACTCGTACGGCGCGGCGACGATCATCGGGTGCGCTCCTGGCACTGCGGAGGAAACGCGGACCGCCCACCCTGGCGCGGTGCGCTTGCATCCTTCTTGCAATCGGGGCCGGACAGCTGCGCCGCACGCCGCGTTCGGGCTGCAGTGCGCTCAGGGCGACGGAGCGACGCCCAGCGGGCCGCCGAGAGCGAAGTTTGCGCCGTTTGCGGCGTGCGGTCCGGCGACCGACACCACCTCGTCCAGCACTGCGCGCGCCCGGGCGGGCTGGCCGGCGTCCGCCAGGGCGTCCGCGAGCCGCCGGCCGGCCATCAACGTGCTCGAGTGCGTGGGGCCGAGCGCCGACAGGAAGATCGACCTTGCCCGGGCTTGGACGGTCATGGCCTGGTCCGGGTCGCCCGCATCGTGAAGCGCGAGCCCCAGGTTCGTCAGCGACATCGCCACCCGGGAGTCGTCGGGCCCGAGCACGCGCTCGAGCAGCCGGACGCTGCGCCGGTGCGCGTCGACCGACTCCCCCATCCGACCCTGCAGGCGCAGGACGTAGCCGAGCTTGTCCAGGCACTGGGCGGTGTCGGGATGGTCGGGGCCGACGACGTGGCTGAACGTCGAGATCGCGACGCGCTGGTGCGTGACCGCCTCGTCGAGGTGGCCCGCGTCCTGCTCGACCATGCCGAGTCCCGCCGTCGCGTGTGCCCAGTCCCGCTCGCCGCGCCGACCCTGGCGCTCCAGCAGCTGGCGGCCCGACGACAGGG
This sequence comes from Pseudonocardia sp., assembly GCA_029266775.1. Lineage (GTDB taxonomy): Bacteria > Actinomycetota > Actinomycetes > Mycobacteriales > Pseudonocardiaceae > Pseudonocardia. The sequence continues at coordinate 6,071 of JAQSWF010000028.1, read as the reverse complement.
CGTCCTTCGCCGCGTCGAGCCGTCCCGCGCCCCAGAAGGTGTAGCCGAGGTCGATCAGGACCGCCGGCAGCAGGTCGTCGCGGCCGGCCCGGTGCAGCAACGCCAGCGCGCGATGCTGCGCCTCGACTGCGGCCGGCGCGTCGTCCGCGCAGTTCAGCACGTGACCGAGCCGGTTGTGCGCGTACACGAGCACGAGGTCATCGGCCTCGACCCTGCCGTCGTCGACGCCGCCCTCGAGCGTCCTGACCGCCTGGCGGTGCAGCTCCAGTGCCTCTTCCAGCCGGCCGGCGGCGTCGAGCACCCGCCCGAGCTCGCAGGTGAGCCGGCCCCGCATCGCGGGACCGCCCGCGGGCCCGTGCAACCGCAACGCCGCCCGGAGCAGGTGCTCCGCCGCCGGGTACAGCGCTCGGTCCGCCTGCCGGTTCGCGACCGTCGACAAGGCCTCGATCAGCCCGTTCGGCACGGTGTCGAGCGCGTCGGCGTGACCGGCGAGCCCCACGAGGTGCATGGTGAGTGCGTCGGTGATGCGGCCGGGCTCGCCCACCTGGGTCAGACACGCGCGAACGGTCTCGTCGAGCCGCCGGACCCGCGCGTCCGGTTTCATCCGGGCGCGCACGACGTCCTGCACCAGCCGGTGCACCCGCACGTCGTCGCCCTCCCGGTCGACCAGCGACAGACGCAGCAGTTCGCCGAGCGCGTCGTGCAGCTCCAGCTCGTCCGGCTCGAGCCGGCGCAGGGTCTCGACGCCGATCGCGTCCGGGGCGAGGAAGGCGATCGTCTCGAGCAGCGCGGCCGCCCGCGGCGACCGCTCCGCGAGCCGGTCGAACGCCAGGCCCCACGTCGTCGCGACGGTGCGGCCCGAGCCGTCGGCGTCGCGCCGCAGCAGGCCCTCGCGGCGGCGCCGGAACAGCCGCACGTAGTCCGGCACGGACATGCCGGTCTGCTCGAGGTAGGCGCAGGCCTGCTCGAGTGCGAGCGGAAGGTCGCCGAGCAGGTCGGCCAGCGTCCCGGCCTCGGCCGGCCGGTCTCCCACCCGCATCGCGACGTAGGTGACCGACTCCTCCCGCGTGAGGGGGCCGACTGCGACCGGCCGGGCCAGTCGGCGCCAGGCGGGGTTACGTGACGTGACGATGACGTCGCCGTGCCGGGCGGCCGGCAGGAACGACTCCATGAGCCGCGGTTCATCGGCGTTGTCGTAGACCAACAACCAGCCGGGGGTGCGGTCCAGTTCCGTCCACAGCGCCGCCCGCGTGTCCTCACCACGCTCGAACGCTGCGATGCCGAGCACGGTGGCGAGCTCCGCCAGGCCGGTCGCCAGCGCGGCCGGGTCGTCCGCGGAGAGCCACCAGGCCACGCGCCCGCGCCGGTGCCGCCGATGGGCCAGCTCGGTCGCCAGCTCCGTCTTGCCGACGCCCGCCAGCCCGGTGAGCGCGACGGCCCGCGGACGGTGGGTCTCGTCGTCGAGCGCGCCCTCGACGGCCCGCAGCAGCTCGCCGCGCCCGACGAAGCAGCGGTTGCGCGGCGGCAGGCGCGTGGGCGAGCACCCCGCGACGCCGGAGATCGGCTGCTGGGCGAGCACGGCGGCGTGCACCCGGCGCAGCGCGGGCGTCGGCAGCACGCCCAGCTCGTCGGCCAGCGCACGGCTGCAGCGATCGAACGCGGCCAGCGCGTCCGCCTGGCGGCCCGCCGCGTACAGCGCACCGACCAGACGCACCGTCACCGATTCGCGCAGCGGGTCCCGCGCGGCGAGCTCCTCGAGCAGCGCGATGTCGTCCGCGGCGTGGCCGCGCCGGGCGTGCGCGTCGGCCAACGCCTCGGCCGCCACAACCCGCAGCTCCTCCAGCCGGGCCACGAGCGGTGCGAGGAAGTGGGCGTCCCGCAGGTCGCCGCCGAACGCGCTCGGCGCGCTCCAGCGGGCCAGCGCAGCGGCGAGAACGCCGGCCGCGGCCCGGTCGTCACCCCGCCGCAGCGCGCGCCTGCCCACGTCCACGTCGGCGACGAACAGGTCGGCGTCGACCGGGACCACGGAACGGTCGAGCACGTAGCCGCCGGGGCGCCGCGGGAGGGCGTCGTGACCGAGTAGCCGCCGCAGCCGCGAGACGTAGGCGTGCACCGAGGCGACCGTGGCGTGGGCGGACTGCTCGCCCCACACATCGTCGGCGATCTGTTCGGCGGACACGGCCTCGCCTTCGCCGGCAAGCACCCGGGCCAGCACGGCCCGCTGCCGGTACCCGCCGAGGGACACCTCGCGTGCCCCGACCGTCGCGCTGAACCCGCCCAGCACGCACACCGTGATGTCGCCGGGGCCCGGCCCGGCCGATCTCGTCACGCCGTCACTCCCCGCTGCCCCTCGGTCGACGCGCGTATCGACCCAGCGTGGCGGGTGGTGCGACGGAGCGTCAACGAGATCCATCGGTTCTGGGTATCGGGGTGTGTCCATCGCCACTCATGGAGGGGAAACCGGCCGAGAGGATCGTTCCCCATGCCCCCGACGATCGTGCACTTCACCACCGACACGCTCCCGCGCGTGGTCCCCGGACCCGCCGGTACGCCGTCCGTCGACCTGCTGCTGCCGTTTCGCGTCGACGTCGCCGACCCGGCGGTGGCGGTCGTGGGTCACGCGCTCTCCGTCGAGGTGGACGGTCGGTCGTGGGTGTCGCAGGTCCGGACCCGGCGGCTGCGGGCCGGGCTCGCCGACGCGATGCGCGACCGCATGGCCCGCACCGGGGTCTTCACGTTCGACCACCTGCCCTCGTACGCGGGGCTGCGCGACGGCGAGATCCGGGCCGAGAGATCCGTCTATGTCGAGTGCCGCCTGCCTGGGCTCACGCCGGGCGCGGCAGTGACGTACACGCTCACGATCACGGTGCGGCGCAACGGGCACCAGCCGGAGACCGCGACGTCCGCGACCTGGACGACGCACGCGGTGGATCCGCGTTTCACCCGCGACGACATCCGCCGGATCTTTACCCCCGGCGCCTTCCACGCGGTCGAGTCGTGGGTGCTCTACCACCGGCGCGTGCGCGGGTTCGACCAGATCCGGATCGATGTGGCGGACCTGGGCACGGCCCCGGAGCGCGCGGATCTCCGCCTGCAGGTCGGCGCCACGACCGTCGACCTCGGGTCGGCGCAGTTCCCGACCGTGCCGCTGGTCGACGTCGCGGCGGACTCGGTGACCATCGCGGTGCCGCATGACGGCGGTCCGCTGCCTCCGGTGACGGTCCGCTACCGCTCGGGGCAGCCCGTGGCGGTGGACCTGGCCGACCGGGTCGAGGTCGGCGAGGCCCGGGTCATGTTCGTCAACTTCGCCATCCAGGGGCTCAACGACCTCTTCACCGCGCCCGACGACGACTACCAGCCGCCGCGCACCTACACCCGCCTGACCATGCGCGACGAGGCGGCCAGCTACAGCAGCCGGCCCGGCAGCGAGGAGAACTCCGTCGGCGACGGCTACGCGTTCACCCTCGACGCCCACCGGCGCTACGGCGTCGCGCAGATGTGGGCGATGAACGCCGGCCTCGCCGGTCTGCTGGCCCATGACAGTCCGGACGACGTGGCCGCGATGCGCCGCGACGTCGAGGCCGGGCTGCTCGTGCCGGTCGTTGCCGGCTACGGCGCCCATCGCCTGCCGTACTACACGCACACGACGAACCTCGACGCCATCCGCTTCGGCTCCGAGGTGCTCGACGCCGTGCTCGGCGCGGTCCGGCCCGTCTACTACCCGGATCAGCGCCTGACGACCTGCGCGGAGAACGTCGCGGGAGCGCTGCGGGCCGCGGGCGTCGAGTACCTGGTGGTGGACGCCGGCACCGGGCAGGGCGCCATTCCGGAGGGTCAGGCCGAGACGCCCGGCAACACCGTGGTCGCGGACGCGAAGCCACCGATGGGTGCCTTCGCCGACGGACGGTGGCTGAACTGGCAGTACCTGTGGCGGGACCGCCGCAGCGGAACGAAGGTCCTGTTCATCGACAAGGAGATGAAGGACGGCCTCTTCGCCGCGGACGCCGACACCGCGGACCGCGGCAAGCCGGCGCACAGCATCCGCTGCAAGCTCCTCGAGATGGCCGCGGCGCCGGAGCGCCACGCTCGCAACCTGCTCGTCTACAGCGACGACGCCGACAAGGCCAGCGGCAACGGCTGGTTCGACGGCGGCTACGACACGCGGGCCGCCAACAACTTCCGCTACCAGGCGGTGCTGTCGTGGTTGGCCACGCACCCATGGGCGCGGGTGGTCACGACCGACGACCTGACCGACGACGACGTCGTCGGCGAGCTGGACCTCCTGCGAACCAGCGACCCCTACGTCGAGGAGCACTGGCGCCTCGACCATGTCCCGCCCGAGCCGGACCACGACAACCGGCTCGCCTACGACACCTGGTACGCCGCGTGGGCCCGCACTCGTGCTGCCTGGCTCGGCGAGACGCTGCGGGCGATCTCCGACCGGGCCGAGCAGGCGATCGAGCGGCGGCGCACGCCTGACGGGGACACGGACGAGCTGGTGCTGCTCGCCCGTCTGTACTTCCTCATGTGTCTGCACGAGTCGCAGTGGTCCAAGCGGCCGCGGATCGAGCCCGGACGCGAGGGGTTCGACCACGTGGAGAACTTCGTCGCGGCCGAGTCCCTGCAGCTGCGCAACGCCCACGTGTTCCTCGCCGCGAGCTTCTGGGCGCGCTGGGCGGTGCAGCCGGGCGCGACGGGCCAGCACCGCGACGACGGTCCGGTCGTCGCCGAGGTCGCGGCGTCCATGCGGGCGGGTTTCGTGGGCGGGACGCCGCCGCCCTGGTGGCGTGAGCCGCACGCCGGCCTGCAGTGGGACCACGACCCGCTGCCCACCGTCGTGCTCTACAACCCCGAGGTGCTCGTGGTGGTCGACCGCAACGGCGGCCGGATCACCCACCTGTTCGCGATGGTCGACGGCCGCCCGGTCTCGGTGAGCGGCACCCACAAGGCCTACCAGTTCGTCGACGCCGACTGGGCGTCCGACAGCGGTGTCGAGTGCGACGGTCTCGTGCTGCAGAACACCGTCTGGTCGCCGAACCACTCCTACATCGCCTGCGACGTCGACGCGAGCCGGGGCACGGTCGGTGCACGCCCGCCGAACGACAGCGGCTTCGACCTGTACTACCCCGACAACTTCAACCTCTACGACGAGGCGCCTCCGCCCGTGGGCGGGCCTGCGGTGAGCCTCGAGTACGGGCCGGGCACCGGAGAGCGGGCGCCCGTGACGGTCGCCGCACTCATGGCGATGCTCGAGACCGACCGGGCCGAGAAGATCGCCGACCGCCGCGGGATCGTGCTCCACGACGTCGACGAGTTCGGCCCGTTCGGCAAGACGATCCGGCTCGACGGCCGCAGCGTGCACGTGGAGTACCGCGACACCCGGCCGGGGCATCGGATCGCGAACGAGTTCTGCGTCGACCTGCTCGCCTCGGCGCTGCTCGGCCGGCGTCAGACGCACGCGGTGGCGACCGACGGACGCGGCGCGACCGTCTCGAACGACGACGGCCTGTCCGTGCGCCTCGAGCTCGGGCCGGGCTGCGTCTTCGCCGCGGCGACCAGCACGCCGCTGGAGACCCCGACGGCGGACTCGCTGCGCCTGCACCGGGTGATGACCGACGCCCTGGAGGTCGTCGCCCCGGACGGAGGGGACTTCAGCTACCGCATCGTGCTGCCGTAGCGGCGAGGATATGCGGAACCCGGCCCCGTCGAGGACGTCCCGCCGGCAGGTTGCTCAGACCTGGCGCCCGGAGGTGGTGCCTCCCAGCTCAGAACGGGGGCTGTTCGTCGGGTTCGGACGGCGGAGGTCGTGGCGGTGAGGGCTTGGGTGGCTTCGGGGTGGGTTTCCAGACCTCGAGGATCTCCGGTGCGCGGGGTGGCGGCTCGTCGTGTTCGGGGTCGTCGGGTGCCGGGCAGGTGTCAGGCAGCGGGGGCTGGACGGGTTCGGGGCGGACCTCGTAGCGGGCCTTGAGCGCGGTCGTCCACACGAACCTGCCAGGCTCGGGCTGCTCGAGTGTCCAGCCGCCATCGGTCTTCAGCACATGATCGTGGCGGCACAACGGTCCCAGATCAGC
>JAQSWF010000027.1 GCA_029266775.1 Pseudonocardia sp. | reverse complement strand
GAAGAAGTGGCTCGACCCGGCGTAGTCGCGGTTCTCGACCAGCTCGACGAGGGGGAACCCGAGCAGCTCCTGGTAGAAGCGGATGGTCTGCTCGACGTCACGGCAGATCAGCGCGACGTGGTGCACCCCGCGGACGGGAGTGCGCGGACGCTCTCCGGGCGGGCGCAGGTACTTCTCCTTGAGCGAGGCGCGGCGTGCCCGCACGGCATCGAGCTCGGCTCCCTGTGGCTGTGGCATGCCCCGAGCCTCCCGCCCGACGCGACGCCAGGCAACCGTGCGCGGCGAGGTCACCGCAGTTGCCGCGAGCGCGTTTGGCACGGGCACGAGAAGGGTCACTCCTCCGCCGTGACCGTGCTGGACCGGACCGGGGTCCGCTTCGACGGCCGGATCGCCGGGCTCGGCACCGCTGCTGGACTCCGGGTCGTGGTCGGGCACTGGCCGATCTCGCCGTTCGGGGCGTTCACCGACGTCATGGTCGAGCGGCCGGACGGCCATCGGATGCTGCTCGCGCCCACCGAGGAGGTGGCCGCCTTCGTCGCCGGCACGTACCGCTTCGACGAGGTTTGCCGCATCCCGGTCACGACGACGGTCCGGGACGACCACTGGGAAGTGCACGCCGGGCCGCTGGACCTCGCGTTCGACGTCGGACCGCGACCCCCGCTCGGCCTGCTGCTGCGGGCGGTGCCCCGGCCGCTGGCCACCGACCCCCGCTGGATCAGCGCCGTCGACCTCGTCGCGCGGCGGGTGCTGCCCGGCGTGCGCACGCGGGGCAGCGCCGGGCAAGGGCGTCGCGAGTACTACGCAGCGCTGGACCTGCACCGGGTTCGAGCGGCGAGCGTCGCGTGGCACGGCGTCGACCAGGGCGGGCTCGCGCCGGTCGACCCGCCGGTGCGGTTCGGGTTCGGGTCGACGCCGCGGACGCCGTCGCTGGTTCGGGTCGTGACGCTGGTGGCGGAGGCGAAGGGCGGGGGAGCATCGCGGCGCGCGAGCGGAGGGATGCCGCCCGAGAGCCGACCATCCGGCACGACCGCCGAGGCGTGAGATGCAGACATTCCTGCCCTACCCCGACTTCGCCGAGAGCGCGGCCGTGCTCGACTCCAAGCGGCTCGGAAAGCAGCGGGTGGAGGCGCTGCAGGTGCTGCGGGCGGTGACGCGGCTGACCTACGGCTGGAAGCGGCACCCGGCGGTGCGGATGTGGGTCGGGTACGCGGAGGGGGTGGGCGCGTACGGCACCGTGATGTGCCTCGAGTGGGTGAGCCGGGGCAACGGGGACACCGTGGCCGGCACCATCGGCGTCGACCTGGCCGCGGCGGGACTCCCGTCGGTGCCACGCATGCAGCACGAGCTGACCCGGGCCTACGCGCTTCCGGAGTGGATCGGCGACCACCGGGTGCACGTCAGCCATCAGGCGGCGCTGGTCCGCAAGGACCCGGCGTTCTACGGCCCGCTCTTCCCCGATGCCGACCCGCAGATGCCCTACTTCTGGCCGGGCGAGCCGAGTGCGAGCTGATCGCCCGACGAGGCCGGCACCGACACCCGACCGCGCACGAGGTCGAGGACCCGGCCCGGCGCGACGTCGGCCATGCACGCCGGTCCCTGCAGCGAGATCGGGCACTGCGCCTCCCACCAGCACACCTGCTCGGTGATCGCGGTCGGGCAGCGGTGCGGGCAGTCCGGCAGGCCCTGCAGGTCCGCGCCGGTCGGTCCGAGCCCGTAACGGCTGGCCAGCGTCGGCCCGAAGATCCCGACGGTGCGCGCGCCGACCGCCGCGGCGACGCGCATCGGTCCGGTGTCCGGCCCGACCACCACGCCACCGCGCCGTCCGGCGGCCGCGAACACCGCCGCGAGCAGGCGCAAGGACACCGGCGGGAGCAGCAGGGCCGGGCCGCCGCGCCACGCCTCCAGCACCGACGGCTCCCCGACTACGAACGCCCGTCCGCTCAGCGCCGTCGCCAGCTCCCGCCAGTGCGGCCACTCCTTCACCGCCATGCCGGCCGCGGGGACGAGCAGCACCGGCTGCTGCCCCGGTCCGCAGCCCGCGGCGTCGAGCACCTGCTCGCCCGCGGCGCGCTCGGCGCGGGTGAGCACGATCCGCGGCGCGAGGTCGACGTCATCCGGGTCGATGACCTGCTCGTCGGCGAGGATGCGCAGGTAGCGGGCGGTCACCGGCTCGTCGGGCGGCGGGGTGCGCCACAGGTTCGTCACCGACCGCGGGACGACCTCCTCGATCGCCTCGCCGATGCCGTCGTAACGGCTGGTGGTGACGGCCAGGTCCGGGCGCCACCGATCCAGCTCGGCGAGCACGGCGGCGCGTTCGTGGCCGCGCTCCGTCCGGACCGTGGTGGTGACGGCCGGGTCGTGGTCGAGCAGCGCGTCGCCGGGGGCGTGGGTGAGGACCCGCAGCTCGGCGCGGGGGTGGCGGCGGTGCAGCGCGTGCACCACCGGCAGGGCCATGACGAGGTCACCGAGCCCGCCGAGCAGGTCGACCACGAGGATCCGGCGAGGCGGCTCACTCACGCGGACACGGCTCCCGGCCGCGTCACCCTTGCGTAGACGTCGCGGTGCAGTGCGGCGATCTCCTCCCAGGTCCGTCCCGCCATCAGGGCGGCCCCGCCCGCGGCCACCTTCCGACGGAGCGACTCGTCGTCGACCATCCGCCGGAGCGCCTCCACCAGCACCGCCACGTCGCGCACCCGCGGGGCGACGACCACCGTCTCGCCGTCCACCAGCTCGGGCTCCGGCGGGTCCGCCGCGGTGACGAGGGTGGGCAGACCGTGCGCGAACGCGGACAACAGCGCGCCGCTCTTCGTCGTCGCGCCGGCTGTGAAGGGGAACGCGGCGAGGTCCGCAGCGTGCAGGGCAGCGGACACCTCCTCCGCGGGCAGGTGCCCGGTGATCGTCACGTGCGCGGCTGCCCCGCAGGTGTGGATCCAGTCGGTCAGCTCGGCGCGGAACGCCTGCGCTTCGTCCTCGGGCAGGGCCAGGGAGGTGAAGCCGCCGAGGACGAGCAGGTGCAGCCGGTCGTCCCCGGTCGCACGCAGGCGGGCCAACGCCTCGATCAGGTAGCGCAGCCCCTTGACCGGGTGCACGAAGCCGAAGAACGCGATGACCTGGGCGTCCTCCGGCACGCCGAGCCGGCGGCGGGTGGCGGCGCGGTCGGCCGGGCCGCTCGACGAGCACAGGTCCGGGACGTTCGGCGCGAGGGGCACGTGGATCGCGGTGCGGCCAAACCGCTGACGGACGACGTGGGCGTGCCCGGGGTTCGTCGTCAGGATCGCCCGGCTGCGCGGGACGAACCGCCACGTCTCGCGGTCCCACAGTCCGCGACGCTCGAGCGGCCGCCACAGCATCGAGGGCACGCGGCGCGGCGCGGACCACAACCCGTACTCGTGCAGCGTGGTGACCCAGGGACGGTCGCGCACCAGGTCGGGCAGCAGACCGGGCAGCGGGGAGAACCCGAACGCCGACGGCGCGAACTGCACGTGCACGACGTCGGGACGCCACGCGCGCACCCGGTTCGCGGTCTTGCGGACGCCGTCGACCGGGACGGGGACGACCTCGTCCCCGGCGGCGTGCAGGGCGGCGGTGAGATGCCGGACGTAGTCGGCGACACCGTCCCGTTCGGGATCCGCGGGGCCCTGAATCATCGCGATACGCACGGCGGGAGCTTCCCGGCGTGCCGAAAACCAAACGCGGCGTGCCGCTCAGGCGCCGGGACCCGGCACGGGCCAGGTGACGACGGTCTCGTCGCCGGTGGTCGAGACCGTGGGCTGGTAGGGCGGCCGTTGGGCGGCCAGCCACTCCCGCGCTGGGGCGTCGATGCCCACGAGCACGGCACGGCGCCGCAGCACCCCGGGGTCGTCGCCGGGTACCGGCGGCAGGTCGGCGACGGTCACCGGGCCACGCGCGGCGAGCGAGATCAGCACGGCGAGCGGGCGGTCGTCGGCCGCGCCGGTCCGCAGGAGCACGCGCACGCCGTCCGGGGCGCGCAGGTTCGGGTTGTCCGCCAGCAGGGCGCCGAGGAGGGACGATTCGGCGGCCGGCGCGATGGCCCGGGCGTCGGGCCCTGTCGCCGAGCCGAGCGGGCCGGCCGGTCCGGGTGCGGCCGGGACGACCGGGCGCGCGCGGCTGAGTCCGCTCGGAACGGGCAGGAGCACGAGCACGGCCGCGACGGCGGCGACGACGCCGACCCCGCCGAGCACCCTGCCGCGGATCCTGGGCGAGCGCCGTACGAGCCGGGTGACGACGTCGTCGACAAGCACGAAGGCACCCAGCACGGTGACGACGACCAGCGCGGGCACCGCGGACCCACCGGCGGGTGGCATCAGCAGGGCCAGCGGCGCGACGCTGACCGGAACCGCCACGGCGAGCAGCAGCGGGCCGCGCTGCACCCGCTCGGCGACCAGCAGCGCGGCCGCGATCACCAGCAGTGGGACGGCGAGCACGGGTGCCGAGACGACCCCCACCACGACCGCGGGCAGCCCGATCATCCGCAGCCCGGGGCGCAGGCGCGCCAGGAGCGCCGCCCCGACCGTCAGCCACGTCACGCCCAGCAACCCTGGCCCGAACCGCGCCAGCGCCGCGACCGCCGGCGGACACACCGCCAGGACGCTCAGCACCAGGAGGGCCGCGGGCGGGCGCACACCCAGGCTGCGCACCAGGGCCAGCAGCGCGAGCAGGAGCGATGCACACGCGAGAAGAGCCAGCTCGCGAGCGCCCGCGAGGGCCGTCACGTGGCGTGGGAAGGCGCCGGTCAGCTCCGCGTAGGTCGACAGCTGGACGCGCGCGGCGAGTTGGTCGAGCCCGACCGTCACCGGCGCCGCGCGGGCCGGGCCGACCGCGGCGACAGCCGCCTCCGCGAGCCGGGCCTCCCCCGGGGTGGCCGGCAGCCGCACGGCCGCGAGCGCCGTGGCGACTCCGACGAGCGCCGTCCCGGCGACGACGAGCCCGAACGGCAGCCCGCGCACAGCCGGCGACAGCCGTCGGGCTCCCACACGAGCCATTCGAAGCGGACACCGCTCAGGCTGGTCCGCCGTGTCACCTCATACCGTCGACGCCGGCAGCGGGACGTCGACGGCGATCCGAGCCGGTGTCGCGGGCTCGGCCACGCCCTTCTCCGGCCCGGGCCCGTGCGGGCCGCCGCGCGGCAGCCGGACGGTGAACACCGCGCCGCCCTCGTTGGTCACCTCGACCGCGCCGCCGAGGCGATGCGCGGCCTGGGCCACCAGCGCCAGCCCGATCCCGCGGCCCATCGGACGGTCCGTGGACTTGGTGGTCCAGCCCCGCTCGAACGCGTGCGCTGCGGCGTCGGGGCCGAGTCCGGGACCGCTGTCCGCGACGACGATCTCCAGCTCCTCGACGCCGTCGACGGTGAGCACCCCGGCCTCCAGCCGCGCCCAGCGCGGTGAGGCGCCCTCTGCCGCGGCATCGACGGCGTTGTCGAGGAGGTTCCCGACGATCGTGACGAGATCGCGAGGGTCGGCCACGCCGGCCGGAAGCTCGATGTCGTCGACGACGCGCAGCTCCACGCCCCGCTCGCCGGCCTCGGCGGCCTTGCCCAGCACCAGCGCCGCCAGCTCGGGCTCGCCGATGCTGCCCACGACGACGTCGGTGAGGTGCTGCGCGACGGCGAGCTCGGTCGCGGCGTACTGCAGCGCCTGGTCTGCCCGACCCAGCTCGATCAGGGAGATGACCGTCTGCAGCTGGTTCGCCGACTCGTGCGCCTGCGCGCTCAGCGCCTCGGCGAAGCCGCGGATCGTCTTCAGCTCGCTGACCAACGCCCGTAGCTCGGTGTGGTCGCGCAGCGTCACGACCGTACCCAGGCGCTGGCCGGCCCACCGGGCTGCGGCCTGGTTCACGACGACCACCCGGTCGTCGGTCAAGAAGATCTCGTCGCCGCGCTCGCCACCGGTCCGCAGCGCCGTGCCGAGTGCCGAGGGCAGCCCGAGCTGGTCGACCGGCCGGCCGACGGCGTCGTCGGGCAGGTGCAGCAGCCGCCGCGCCTCGTCGTTGTGCAGCTGCAGCCGACCCTCGCGGTCGAGCAGCAGCAGTCCCTCGCGCACGGCGTGCAGCACGGCGTCGTAGTACTCGTACATGCGGCTGAGCTCGGCCGGCCCGAGGTCGTGGGTGGTGCGCCGCAGCCAGCGGCTGGCCAGCCAGGCGCCGAGCCCCGCGAGCAACAGGGCCGCGGCGGTGGTGCCGACGAGGATCGGGAGCTGCGCGGTCATCTCGCTGCTGACGTGGTCGATGGTGCGGCCGACGGCAACGAGCCCGATGACGCGGCCGTCGACGACCACCGGCACCACCGCCCGTACGGACGGGCCGAGGGTGCCGGTGAACGTCTCGGTCACCGTCCCGCCGGCCGCGGCCGGGGCGATCGTGCCGCGGAACCGGCCACCCACCTCACCGGGGTTCGGGTGGCTGTAGCGGACACCGTCCGGCGTCATGACGACGACGAAGTCCGTGCCGGTGTCGCGGCGGACCTGCTCGGCAAGCGGTTGCAGCACGGTGGCGGGATCGGGCGCGGTCAGCGCGGTCGCGACAAGCGGTGCGGCGGCCAGGGTGCGGGCCACGCCGAGCACCTCGTCCTCGGCGGAGTCCGAGTTGGCGGCAACGGCGTTCGAGAACGCCGCGACGCCCGCGCCGAGCAGCACGACGAGGACGACCACGGCCTGGATCGCGAAGAGCTGCGAGGCCAGGCTCCAGCCGCGCGGCCTGTGGAGGCGGGCCCCGTCGCGAGGCCCGCGCGCGGTCCGCGAGAGCGTCCGACCCTCGTCGCCCACAGCACCTCCCGCGCCTGCTCCGCTGCAGCGAAAGTGGCTCTCGGTACGTCCATGCTCCGCACCGAAAGCCACTCTCGCTCCATGCGGGGCCGCAGCGCCACAGCTAGCGCAGATCCGGCGGGCGGTTGTGATGCGGGTCGGGCAGCCATCGATACTCCAGCTCGGGACGACCCGTCCCCCCGTAGCGGGCCTGGCGCTGCGCGAGGCCGGCGTCGACGAGGTACTCGAGGTACCGGCGCGTGGTCACCCGCGACATGCCCAGCTGCCGGGCGATCTCCGCCGCCGAGCGGCCGCCGACGGCCTCGTCGTCCACGGGGTGGCTGCCCATCGCGTCCTGCTCGAGCGCGGTCCGCAGCGCGGCGACGACGGCCTGCAGTGACTCGCGACCGACGCCCTTCGGCAGGCCACTGGCCTCGACCCGGTCCCGCAGCGCCCCGAACAGGTTGTCGATCTCGCCCTGGGCGACGAGCACGGGCGCGCCGGTCAGCGACGTGCGGTAGGCCGCGTAGCGCTCCAGCTTCTGGCGCACCGCGCCGAACGTGAACGGTTTGACCAGGTACTGCGTCACGCCGAACGAGACCGCCGCCTGCACGACCGACAGGTCACGGGCCCGGGTCGTGGCGATGACGTCCACGGTGCGGCCGGCGGCCCGCAGTCTGCGCAGCACCTCCAGCCCCGACATGTCGGGCAGGTAGATGTCGAGCAGCACCAGGTCGACGCCGCCCGTGGCAGCTCGACGCAACGCGTCCGCGCCGGTGTGCACGCGCCCGGCCATGGCGAACCCCGGGACGCGGTCGACGTGCTGCGCCAGCGCCTCGGCCGCGGCCAGCTCGTCCTCGACGATCAGCACGCTGATCGTGTGTTTCTCCGTCGCCATCGGCGCAGACTCTGACCGAGCGGTGCTTACTACAGCGGCTTGACCTCGACACGCGGGTACTCCGGGCGCCACATGGCCTGGTGGACCTGCTCGATGGGGTTGGTCAGGGGAGCCCGGGCGAGGCCCTCGGCGTCCGCAGCCCGCGCCACCGCGATGGCCACCGCCGCCGAGACCGGGCGCAGGTCGCGCACCGGCGGCAGCAGCGGCGCGCCGGGCTTGGTCGCGTCCGACAGCTGCGCGACGGCGTCGGCCGCTGCCGAGATCATCGCCGGGGTGATCCGCGACGCCCGCACCACCGTCACCCCGAGCCCGAGCCCGGGGAACACCAGCGCGTTGTTGGCCTGCGCGATCTGGTAGGTCAGCCCGTCGTGCTCGACAGGGGCGAACGGGCTGCCCGTGGCCACCAGCGCACGCCCGTCGGTCCACGCCAGCACGTCGGCGGGCAGGGCTTCGCACTTCGACGTCGGGTTCGACAGCGGCATGATGATCGGCCGCTGGGTGTGCGCGGCCATGTCCCGCACGATCGCCTCGGTGAACGCACCGGCCTGGGTCGAGGTGCCGATCAGCATCGTCGGCCGGACGTGGCGCACGACGTCGGCCAGCCCCGGCCGCGACCCGGGCGCACCCCAGTCCTTGACCTCGTCCCACGTCCGCGCGTACGGGACCTGGAAGTCGTACAGGTGGTCGATCCGGTCGTCGGCGATGAGCCCGCGTCGCCCCAGCGCCCAGAACCGGCGCGTGGCCTCCTCGGGCGGGAGACCCTCGCGGATCATCTCCTCGCGCATCATGTCCGCGATGCCCAGCCCGGCCGTGCCCGCGCCGTGGATGACCACGCGCTGGTCGCGCATGCGCGTCCCGGCCGCCCGCACTCCGGAGAACGCCGCGGCCAGCACCACGGCGGCAGTGCCCTGCATGTCGTCGTTGAAGGTGCAGCACTGCTCGGCGTAGCGGTCCAGGATCCGTCGTGCGTTGGTGGCGCCGAAGTCCTCCCAGTGCAGCATCGCGTTCGGGAACAGCCGCCCGCACGCCTGCACGTAGGTGTCGATGAGCTGGTCGTACCGCTCGTCGCGGACCCGAGCGTGCCGCTCACCCAGGTACATCTCGTCGTTGAGCAGCGTGAGGTTGTCCGTGCCCACATCGAGCACCACCGGCAGCACCCGGCTGGGGTGGATCCCCGCCGCGGCGGTGTACACCGCGAGCTTGCCCACCGAGATCTCGATGCCGCCCACACCCTGGTCGCCGATGCCAAGGATGCCTTCGGAGTCGGTGGCGACCAGCAGGTCGACGTCCTCGGGGCCCAGGCCGGTGTTGTGCAGCGCGGTCTCGACCTCCTCGGGGTGGTCCACCGACAGATAGACCCCGCGCGGGCGGCGGAACTCGTGGGAGAACCGCTCGATCGCCAACCCCACCGTCGGGGTGTAAACGATCGGCAGCATCTCCTCGATGTGCTCGGACAGCAGCCGGTAGAACAGCACCTCGTTGCGATCGCGCAAGTTGGCGAGGTACACCCACTTCCGCAGGTCCGTCGACTGGGCCTGGAACTGGGCATAGGTGCGGCGCAGCTGCCCGTCCAGGGTCGACACCCCCGAGGGCAGCAACCCGGTCAGCCCCAGCTCGCGGCGCTCTTCCAGCGTGAACGCGGTCCCGCGGTTGATCGTCGGGCTGGCCAGGACCGCCACGCCGCGCGCGGTGATCCGCGCCAGGTAGCCGTCCGCGGATTGGATCAGTTCGTAGGTCGAGGCGGGCATCTCGGCGCTCTCCGTCATCGCATCGGGGCCGGCACGGTGCTTGCGTCGGCTGGGGGGTCTGGTGCGGGTGGCCGCTGTCACAGGAGACGGTTCCCCTTTGCGGCCGGTGTGGTCAAGGCGGGTTCCGCCGTGTCGGTGGGTGGAAAGCGGCGGGGCGCGCCACCGTGCGGTGGCGCGCCCCCTCAACCGTAGGACGATCAGGGCGTCGCGCTCCCCGATCCCGCCGGCACCCGGCCGGAGTCCGCCGCGACAACGCGCTCGTGGCCGGCGATCGGACGCTCGGCGAGCTGCGGCGCCTCGTCGTCGTCGATCATCGTGGCCTCGTCGAACGGGTCCTGGCCGTCGAGCACGTGCTGGGCGCGGTCGCGGTCGATCTCGCCGACCCACTTGCCGATCAGCAGCGTGGCCACCGCGTTGCCCGAGAAGTTGGTGACCGCGCGGGCCTCGGACATGAACCGGTCGATGCCGACGATCAGGCCCACACCCTCCACCAGGTCCGGGCGGTGCGCGGAGAGGCCACCGGCCAGGGTGGCCAGCCCGGCACCGGTCACACCGGCAGCCCCCTTAGAGGCGATCATCATGAACAGCAGCAGCGAGATCTGCTCGCTCACCGACAGCGGGTCGCCCAACGCGGAGGCGATGAACAGCGAGGCCATCGTCAGGTAGATCGCGGTGCCGTCGAGGTTGAAGGAGTAGCCGGTGGGCACGGTGATGCCGACGACGGGTCGCGAGACGCCCAGGTGCTCGAGCTTGGCGATCAGCCGCGGCAGCGCGGTCTCCGACGACGAGGTGGAGACGATCAGGAGGTACTCCCGACCCAGGTAGCGCATCAGCTTGAAGATCGACAGACCGGTCACGGCGCGCAGCAGCCCGCCGAGTACCACCACGATGAACAGCGCGCACGTGATGTAGAAGGCCAGCATAATCTGCCCGAGCGCGGCGAGCGCGGACCAGCCGGTCTCGCCGACCACCGCGGCGATCGCGCCGAACGCGCCGATGGGAGCCGCCCACATGATCATCGACAGGACGCGGAACACGACCCGCTCGAAGTGCTTGACTCCCCGCAGCACGGCCTGTCCGGAGTTGCCCAGCCCCTGGATGGCGAACCCGACCAGCAGTGCCACGAACAGGGTCTGCAGCACCGACTCACCGGTAAGCGGCGACACCAGGGTGGTGGGGATGATGCTGAGCAGGAACTCCGTCGTGGTCTGCGCTTCGCCGCTCGCGGCCTTCTCGGCGGCCGCCCGGCCGGACTCGCTGATCACCAGGCCGGCACCCGGCTGGAGGATGTTGCCGACCACCAGGCCGATGATCAGGGCGACCGTGGACATCGCGATGAAGTACAGCAACGCCAGGCCGCCGACCTTGCCGACCTTCGCCGCCTGTCGGATCGAGCCGATGCCCAGCACGATCGTGCAGAAGATGACCGGCGAGATCATCATCTTGATCAGCTCGACGAACCCAGTCCCCAGCGGCTTGAGCGCCTTCCCAAGCTCGGGTGAGACGAAGCCGACCACGATCCCGGCGACGACGGCCACGATGACCGCGATGTAGAGGTAGTGCGTGCGATCCTTCCGCTTGGCGGGCTGCGCACCCGCTGGAGGAGCTCCTCCAGAAGAAGATTCTGCATGAGATGGTGACGACACGACGTCCTCCCGCGCTTTCGTTCATTACGTGCACCGCTGCGGAGTGCGCCGCGTCGAGCGGGCTCTACGGCACGAGCTGCCGGGCGCGCGGGCGGGCTCCGAGCATGGCCGCGACGCCGTCCGCGACGGTCGCGGCGTCGGACGGGAATCCGAGGAAGTTGCCAGAGCAGCGGCGGGTGAGCCAGCGGAGGCCGAGATACCAGACGCCGGGGACGACTGCGGCGGCACCGTCGCGGCGGGGGCGACCGGCGGCGTCGAGCAGTGGAGGGGCAAGCCAGGAGAAGGCGCCGGGCTGGTCTGCAGGACGAAGCCGGTCGGCCGCGGCGACAGCGCGACGACCGGCGTGTCCTCCCGCACCGGGGCGCAGGCGGCAAGCCGGTCGAGCCGTTGCACGACCTCGGCCGCGGTCAGGTAGGTGTGCGGAGGCTGCTCGCCCAGCATCGGGTTCATCCGGCCGGGGTTGTTCAGCCGCAGCGAGTCCCAGCGCTGGGTACGCCAGGTCTCACCGGCGCGTGCCCGTTCCAGCACAGTGTGGTCGATGCCGCAGGCGGTCAACGCAGCGCTCGCGGCCAGCCCGGCGGGGCCTGCACCCACGACCACGCAGTCGGTCATTCCCGCACCGTACGAGCGGGGGACGGGTGGGTCAGGGACCTGTGTTCCACCTGCGCCGCGGGTCCGGGTAGGCCTCGGCCAGCAGGCGTTCGGCGGAGCCGATGCGAGTACCGCGCCGACCGGTCTCGATCAAGCCGCACTCACGGAGCTCGCGCAGGGTGCGCACCACCACCTCGCGAACGGTGCCGACCGCGTCGGCCAACTCCTGCTGGCTCACCGACGCCACCAGTTCGGCGCCGTGTTCGCCGGGCGCGGCGAGATCGAGCAGGTGGCGCGCGACGCGCTGACGGACTGTGGCGAATGCCGAGTCGCCGATCTCGGCGGAGAAGGTCGCTGCGCGCTCGCTCAACTCGAAGAGCAGCGCTTTCGCCACCCGAACGTCTCTGTCGGCACGTGCTCGCAGCACGGCCGGAGAGACCGCGATCAGCTCCGTGTCGACCACCGCCTGTGTCGTGGTGGGCATGACGAACGGCTTGGCATAGAGCGACAGGACACCCATCAGGGCGCCGCGGCGGCAGTACCGCACGGTCAGCGTGCGTCCATCGGGTGCGCTGACGTGGACCCGGACCAGGCCGGTCAGCACCAGCTCGACGTGCCGCTCGCCCTCGCCGACCCGGTGCAGGGTGTGTCCCGCGGGCACGCTGCACCACCGCGCTGCGGTCAACAGCGAGGCGACGACGTCCGGCGGCAGGTCGCGCAGGTGTGACGCGGCGATCGCCGCGCGTACTCGATGGTCCGTCAGCGGATCGGCCGCCGGCTCGGGCACGAGCGCCCGGTACGCGGCAGCCGGCGGGCATCGCGCCTGCCCGGCCGACCGGCCTTCCACGTCCTACCCCGGCACCGCGCCGTAGGCCACCACCGACAGGAACCGGATCGGCAGGGCGAGCAGCTCCTGCGGCCCGTGCACGCCCTCGCCGTCGATCTGCAGTGCGTCGCCGGGCGCCAGCGTGTAGCTGGCCTCGCCGTGGCCGTAGACCATCTCGCCCTCGAGCATGAACAGCAGCTCGGTGCCGGCGTGCTGGAAGAGCGGGAAGACCTCGCTGCGCTCGGTGAGCGTCACGAGGTGGGCCTCCATCCTCTTGTGCGGGCCGCGCAGGGCGCCGAGCAGCGTGTACTCGTGCCCCACCCGGCTGCCGCGGGCGACGGTCCGCGCCCCGCCGTCGGCCGGGGTGAAGACGGCCTCGCGATCGCCGTCCGCACCGCGGAAGAGCGCGGTCACCGGCACGTCCAGCGCCGCTGCCAAACGGGCGAGCGTTGTCAGGCTAGACGACGTCAGGCTGTTCTCGATCTTCGAGAGCATCGCCTTCGAGATCCCGGCCCGCAGGGCCAGCTCGCCGACGGTCATCCCGCGGGTCCGGCGGTGCCGGCGCACCTGCACGGCGATCACCCGTTCCAGCACGCCGTCGACCGGGCGCGCGCGGTCGTCGTCCGCGGTCACTGCACGCCCTCGCTGCGCTCGGTCGGCAGTGCCCGCAAGCGGCGGTGAAGAACGCTTCGCTCGCTGCGCTCGCTCATGTGCCCGGGATCCAGGTCGTGCCGGCCAGCGGCACCCGGGCCATCGCGGCGGCCTCGACCGTGAGCGCCACGAGGTCTTCGGGTTCGAGGTTGCGCAGGTGCGCCTTGCCGCACGCCCTGGCGAGGGTCTGCGCCTCCTGGGTGAGCACCCGCAGGTAGTTGGCCACACGGCGGCCGCCCTCGACCGGATCGAGCCGCGCGGCCAGCTCCGGGTCCTGGGTGGTGATGCCGGCGGGGTCGCGGCCGTCCTGGAAGTCGTAGAAACCTGCAGCCGAGCCGAGCGCGGCGTAGTCGGCGGCGTAGCGCGGTGCGTTGTCGCCGAGGGCGATGAGAGCGGCGGTACCGATCGCGACGGCGTCGGCACCCATGGCCATCGCCTTGGCGACGTCCGCGCCGGTGCGGATGCCACCCGACACGACCAGCTGCACCGTTCGGTGGACGCCGAGCTCGCGCAGCGCCTGCACCGCCTGCGGGAGCGCGGCGAGGATCGGGATGCCGACGTGTTCGATGAACACCTCCTGGGTGGCCGCGGTGCCGCCCTGCATCCCGTCCACGACGACGACGTCCGCGCCGGCCGCGACGGCCAGCTTCACGTCGTAGTAGGCGCGGGTGGCGCCGATCTTGACGTAGACCGGCGGGCGCCAGTCCGTGATCTCCCGCAGTTCGAGGATCTTGATGGCGAGGTCGTCGGGACCGGTCCAGTCGGGGTGGCGGCAGGCGCTGCGCTGGTCGATACCGGCGGGCAGGGTGCGCATCGCGGCGACCCGGTCGCCGATCTTCTGCCCGAGCAGCATCCCGCCGCCGCCCGGCTTCGCGCCCTGCCCGAGGACGACCTCGATCGCGTCCGCGGCGTGCAGGTGGTCGCGGTTCATCCCGTACCGGCTGGGCAGGTACTGGTAGACGAGCGTCCGGCTCTGCCCGCGCTCCTCGGGGGTCATGCCGCCGTCGCCGGTCGTCGTGGACGTGCCCATCTCGGACGCCCCGCGCCCCAGCGCCTCCTTGGCCTGCGCCGAGAGCGACCCGAAGCTCATCCCGGCGATCGTCACCGGGATGTCCAGGTGCAGCGGGGCGGTGGCATGCCGCCCGCCCAGCACGACGTCCGTGCCGCAGCGCTCCCGATAGCCCTCCAGCGGGTAGCGCGAGAGGCTCGCTCCGAGGAACAGCAGGTCGTCGAAGTGCGGGACGGAGCGCTTGGCACCCCAGCCGCGGATGTCGTAGACGCCGGTCTCGGCGGCCCGCTGGATGGCGGCGATGGTCGGGCGGTCGAACGTCGCGGACTCGCGCAGGGTCACCGGCGCCTCCTAATAGGTGTTCCCACGGGTGAAGTGATAGAGCCGGCGGGCGGAGCCGTAGCGGCGGAAGTCGCGCGGGTCGTGCTCGAACCCGGCAGCGGCCAGCAGGGCGGCCACTTCGGCGCGGTGCTCGTCGCGTACCTCCTTCTCGACGCAGTCCGCGCCGAGCGACGCGACCTTGCCGCGGACGTAGACCCGCGCCTCGTAGATCGAGTCGCCGAGGGCCTCTGCGGCGTCCCCGCACGCCACGATCCGCCCGGCCTGGGCCATGAACGCGCTCATCGCGCCGATGTCGCCGCCCACGACCACGTCCGCGCCCTTGAGCGAGGTCCCGCAGCGCATCGACGCGCTGCCCTCGACGACGAGCAGGCCGCCGTGCGCGGTGGCACCGGCGCTCTGCGAGGCGTCGCCGCGCACGCGCACCAGCCCCGACATCATGTTCTCCGCGACACCGACGCCCGCGTTGCCGTGCACGGTGACGCGGGCGAGCTGGTTCATCCCCGCGCAGTAGTAGCCGACGTGCCCGCGGATCTCGACCGCGACCGCGTGGCACAGCCCGGCGGCGACCGCGTGCGCGCCGCGCGGGTTCAGCACCTCGTAGGCGTCCCCTGCCGGGGCGTGCAGCTCGCGGTTCAGCGCGCGCAGCGGCGTTCGCGCGAGGTCGATCACGCCGGACGACCTCACCACTGCCACGCGTACACCCGTTCCGGTTCCGGCTCCCAGATGCGAGCGTCGTCGATCCCGGGCAGCTCGGCGAGTGCCCGGAACTCCGACGCCATCGCCACCCACCGGGGAGTCTCGGCGATGACTGCGGGTTTGCACGCGATCGCGTCGCGGACCACGGCGAACCCGTCCGCGCTGGTGACGAGCAGGGTGTAGAAGCCATCGAAGCGCTCGCACAGCGCGCGCAGGGCCTTGTCGAGGTCCTCGCCCGCGGCGAGCCGGGCGGCGACGAAGCGGGCGCCGACCTCGGAGTCGTTCTCGCTGTCGAAGGCCACCCCGGCCGCGACGAGCTCGCGGCGGATGCTCGCATGGTTGGCGAACGAGCCGTTGTGCACGAGGCACTGGTCGGGACCGACGGAGAAGGGATGGCAGCCCTCCGCCGTGACCTGGGACTCGGTGGCCATGCGCGTGTGGGCGAGGCCCTGCCAGCCCCGGGCGTCGGCGAGGTCGTACGTGCGGGCGAGGTCGAGCGGGCGCCCGGTGCCCTTGTAGATGGTGACCTCCGTGCCGGCGCCGACCACGCGGGCTCCGGTCACCGCGGCGAGCAGCTCCTCGACCGGCAGCGGGGCGGCCACGACGGTGGTGTCGCCGGCCTCGGTGACGAGCGCGCCAGGGACGGGCAGGTCCGGCGGCGCGTCCAGCAGCGACACCGCGGCGTACCCCTCGGGGCAGCGGCGGCGGTCGCCGTACACCGCGACGCCGGCCGAGTCCGGTCCCCGCTCGGCGACCCCGGCGAGCATCGACGTCAGCAGCCGCCCGAGGCAGGGGTGCAGCTCAGGGTCGCGCAGGTGCAACCCGACGATCCCGCACATCGCCTAGAACGCCGTGAGGTAGCGCTCGACCTCCGCAGGGCTCACGGCGGCGTGCCAGTCGAGGAACTCCTCGCGCTTCCACGCGGCGAAGTACTCGCAGACTCCGGGGCCCGCGGCGTCGAGCGCGCCGGACACCACGGGGTCGGCGACGAGCGCGTCGACGGCGTGCAGGAGGGTCGGCGGGAGTGCGGAATGCCCCCCGTTCCCGCTGCCGAGGTCGCCGGGGTCGAGGTCCCGATCCACCCCGTCCATGCCGGCTGCCAGCGTGGCGGCCGCGGCCAGGTACGGGTTGGCCGAGCCGTCGCTACCGCGCAGCTCGATCCGGTCGCCGTCCGGGACGCGCAGGAGGTGTGTGCGGTCGTTGCCGCCGTAGGTCGCACTGCGGGGCGACCAGGTGGCGCCCGACCGCGGGACCGACGCGCCTGTGCGCTTGTAGGAGTTGACCGTCGGCGCGATCACCGCCTGCAGCCCGCAGGCGTGCTCGAGAACGCCGGCGAGGAAGGCGTAGGCCGTCTTCGACAGGCCCAGCCCCCGGGCGTCGGACGGCTCCGGGAAGAGGGCCTCGCCGTCGCGCCACAGCGACAGGTGCAGGTGCAGGCCGCTGCCGGTGCGGTCGGTGAAGGGCTTGGGCATGAAGGTCGCGGTCATCCCGCGCCGCTCGGCGAGCACCGAGATCAGGTAGCGGGCGGTGACGACGCGGTCCGCGGTCGTGAGCGCGTCGGCGAACGTGAAGTTCTGCTCGAACTGGCCGTTGCCGTCTTCGTGGTCGTTGGCGAAGTTCGCCCAGCCCAGCGCGTTCATCGCCGTGGAGATGTCGGTGAGGTGGTCGTACATGCGGGTCAGCCCGCGTGCGTCGTAGCAGGGGCGGGGCGCAAGGTCGCGGACGTCGGCTGGCGCGACCCGGCCGTCGGCGTCGCGGGTGACGAGGAAGTACTCGACCTCGGCGCCCACGGCGAGCTCGAGCCCGCGGGCGCGCGCGAGGACGGCCTGAAGGATCACCCGCGGGGCGAACGGCCAGGGCCTGCCGCCGACGTGCGGGTCGCAGTGGACGAGCGCCAGGTCGGCGCGGATCCACGGCACGGGCGTGTACGAGGCCGGGTCGGGGATCGCGATGAGGTCGGGATCGTCGGGTCGCTGCCCGATCGCTCCGACGGCGAAGCCGGCGAACCGCACCCCGTCCCGCTGCAGCGCCTCCGCGGCCTCGACGGGGACGAGCTTGGCGCACGGCTTGCCGGTGAGGTCGACGAACAGCGCTAGCAGGAAGGACACGCCGTCGATCTGCGCGCGGGTCGCCAGGTCGAGGTCCTGCGGGTCCCTGTCGATCGACATGAAACTTGAGTCTTCCGGCGGGAAACCTCCGGCGGGTTACCGGCGCGTGACGCCGTGTGACGTCGGCGTGAGCGGCCCAGGACGAAGCGAAAGCGGCGTTGGCAAAGGTAGACCTTGCGAAGGCCGCTTTCGCTCGGTGCGGGAACGGCCGGTGGGTCAGGTGCCGTGGGGACGCTCGGGGGCGGCGGTCTCCAGCGGCACGGCCGGCCCCCGCACCAACCCGAGCTGCACGGCCTGGCGCGGGAGCACGGCGTCCAGCGCCCAGTCAGCGGCGGTCCGGATGCGGTTGCCCGGCATCGCGGCCAGGTGATACCCGCGAGTGACGGCCTTGGCCGGCAGGCCCGAGAGCGGCACGTGCAGCGGGTTTGCCGCGGCGTCCCTGCCGCCCAGCTCGACGACGAAGCCGAGGTCGTGGTGCTTGTACCGGCGGCTGGTGCCCTTGCCGAGGGACGCCGCGATGTTGCGGCCGACGAGCTTGCCCTGCCGCTGCGCGTGCTGCGCCGTCATCGCCGTGGCCTCGCCGGGCCGGGTGACGTCGGGGACGGCGGCGGTATCACCGCAGGCGAAGGCCTCGGGGTGCCCGGGAACGCGCATGTACTCGTCGACGACCACCCGGCCGCGCTCGGTCTTGAGGCCGAGGCCGTCCACCAGCGGGTCGGCCCGCACACCGACGCACCAGACCAGGGTGCGGGTGGCAACGTGCTCGCCCGTCGTCAGCCGCACACCGTTGTGGTCGGCTTCCTCGATCGACTCACCCATGCGCACCTCGACGCCGCGCTTGCGCAGCACCCGGTCCGCCGTCGCCGACAGCCGCGGATCCAGCTCGGGCAGCACCCGCTTCGCGAGATCGAGCAACATCCACCGCACCGGCTGCCCGTCCAGGTCGGGGTTGGCCTTCTTCAGGTCGTCGGTGAACAGCACGCCCTCGGCGGCCACCTCCGTACCGGTGTAGCCGGCGCCGACGACGACGAAGGTGCAGCGGGCGGTCCGCTCGGCGGGGTCGTCGGTGTCGCTGGCCAGCTCGATCTGGCGGGTGATGTGGTCGCGCAGGTACATGGCCTCAGCCAGGCTGCGGAACCCGTGGGCGTGCTCGGCGATGCCCGGAATCGGCAGGAGCTTGTTCACGCTGCCGACGGTGAGCAGCAGCCGGTCGTAGGTGAGGGAGCGGCGGTCGCCTTCGGGATCCACCCAGCCCACGCGGCGGGCCTCGAGGTCGATCTCGTCGACCTCGCCGAGCACCACCCGCACTCCGGGCAGGCTCGCCGCGAGCGGCACTGCAACCCGTCGGGGTTCGAGCAGGCTGGTGGCCACTTCGGGCAGCAGCGGCAGGTACAGGAAGTAGTCGGTAGAGTTGATCACGACGATCTCGGCGTCGCCGCCCAGCCGCTTGGCCAGTGAACGGGCGGCGTGGAAGCCGGCGAACCCCCCGCCGACCACCACCACCCGGGGTCGATCGGTCACAGTCGTCCTCCTCGCGGGCGTCGGAGACGGGGCTTCCCTCGCGGCTGCCGCGATATGCGCGCAGCGCCGCAGGGTACGTCCTCGACATGGCGGAACGTACCGAGAAGGGCGCGGACATCCCCAGCACAATTCTGCGCTCGGACAAGAAGGCCCAGGACACATGGGCGAAGGCACACGACTCCGCGGTCGAGTCCTACGGCGAGGGCGAGCGCGCGCATCGCACGGCGTTCTCGGCGCTGAAGCACACCCACGAGAAGGTGGGCGACCACTGGGAGCCCAAGGAGGAGTACGGCCCGTCCGACGATCAGGCGGCGCGCGGGAACCGGGACTCCGACCTGCCGTCGGCGGGCGGGGTGGACGCCAACGCGAGCAAGAAGCACCTGCAGGACGTCGCGCGGCGGCTCGACGTCAAGGGCCGGTCGAAGATGGACAAGGACGAGCTGGTCGACGCCATCCGCAAGGCGAACGACCGCGCCACGGCCAAGGCACGCCGGGACTGACGTCGGTGCGCCCTGGGTGAACAGGGGCTGCCCGGCAGCATGACCCGGGTAAGTCACGAGCGCACCTTCGGCGAGGAGGACCGTCATGCCCACTGACCCGACCGCCACGCAACCGCCGGCTCCCGGACCCTTGCCCGACCCGGGCCCGGGGCCACTGCCCCGCCCGGGCCCCCCGCCACTGCCGGAGCCGACCCCGTTCCCCACGCCGGAGCCGCACCCGACCCCGCCACCGGGCCCCGGCCCCGAGCCGGTTCCCGGGCCGGAGCCGACTCCGCCACCCGAGCCGATACCCGAGCCGGGACAGCCCATCCCGCAACCGGATCCAGGGCCGCCTCCGCAACCCTCCTGACGGGGGCTCTCGCGCGAGTCGCTACAAACTGGCGCGCGAGTCGCTACAAACTGCCGCGCGAGTCGCTACAAACTGGGCGCGCCAATCGGGCCTTCTCGAGTCGACCGGCAGTCCCGGATGGCGTGCGCGCGTACGTTGACAGGAGTCGGAGGACGCTCGAACATGTGTTCGTGTCCGCGCCGGCGATTCTGCACGCCGACCTCGACTCGTTCTATGCGTCGGTCGAGCAGCGCGACGATGCGCGGCTGCGCGGCCGACCGGTGATCGTCGGCGCCGGAGTGGTGCTCGCCGCGAGCTACGAGGCCAAGGCACACGGTGTGCGCACGGCGATGGGTGGCGGCCTGGCGCGCCGGCTCTGCCCGCAGGCCGTCGTCGTCCCGCCGCGATTCAGCGCCTACACCGCCGCGAGCCGGGCGGTCTTCGAGGTCTTCCGCGACACCACGCCGCTCGTCGAGGGGATCTCCATCGACGAGGCCTTCCTCGACGTCAGCGGCCTGCACAAGATCGCCGGCCCGCCGGTCGACATCGGCCGACGGCTGCGGAGTGAGGTGGCGACGCGGGTCGGGCTGCCGATCACGGTCGGAGTGGCCCGTACGAAGTTTCTCGCCAAGGTCGCCAGCCGGGTGGCCAAGCCGGACGGTCTCCTCGTGGTACCCGACGGCGGCGAGCTCGCGTTCCTGCACCCGCTGTCCGTCGAGCTGCTGTGGGGCGTCGGCGACGTGACGGCGGCAAAGCTGCGCGGCCTCGGCGTCCGGACGGTTGCGGACGTCGCCGCGCTCGGCGAGCCGGCCCTCGTCTCTCTCATCGGACCTGCTGCCGGACGCCACCTCCACGCGCTCGCCGTCGGGCACGACCCGCGGCCGGTGGAGGTCACACGCCGCCGCCGGTCGATGGGGGCGCAGCGGGCGCTCGGACGCACGCCACGTTCGCTCCCCGAAGTCGAGGCGATGCTGGCCGGGCTCGTCGACCGCGTGATGCGGCGGATGCGGGCAGCCCACCGCGTGGGCCGGACGGTGGTGTTGCGGCTGCGCTTCGGCGACTTCTCCCGAGCGACCCGCTCGCACACGCTGAGCCGGGCGACGGCGCGAACGGACGCCGTGCTGGAGGCGGCCCGATCACTGCTCGGCGCCGCGGCACCGCTGATCGCCGAGCGGGGAATCACGCTGGTCGGCGTCGCCGTCGGCGGCCTGGACGACGACGCCGGCGCCCAGCTCGTGCTCCCGTTCGACGAGCGGCGGTCCCCGGTCCTCGCCCCGGCGCCCGAGATCGAAGCGGCGCGGGAGCCCGCGCTGGACGCAGCGCTCGACGAGGTGCGCGAACGTTTCGGGTCCGGAGCCGTGACGCGGGGCGTGCTGCTGCGCGACGGCCAGGGGATGGAGGTGCCGTTGCTGCCCGACCTGTAGAGCTGCCCAGGTTTTGCCGGCAGCAGCCCCGGACACAGATCTCGCATGCCTGCGCATACCGCCGATGCGGTCGTCATCGGAGGTGGTCACCACGGGCTGGTAGCCGCCGCGCTGCTCGCCGACGCCGGCTGGGACGTCGTGCTGCTCGAAGCGACGGACCGCATCGGCGGGGCGATCCGCTCGACGTCCTTGCATCCGGGATTCACCGCAGATCTGTTCTCGGCGTTCTACCCGCTCTACGAGGCGTCGCCGGTCCTGCGGGCGCTGGACCTCGAGGCGCACGGCCTGCGCTGGACGCGTGCGCCGTCGGTGCTGGCCCACCCGCCGCGGCCGGACAGCGAACGAGCCGCGGTGCTGTGTGCTGACCGGGAGGACACCGCCTCCCGCCTAGCCGAGGACCACCCCCGGGACGGCGAGACCTGGTTGGAGCTGTGCCGCCAGTGGGACGCCGTCCGGGAACCGCTGCTGCAGACGCTGTTCACCACGTTCCCGCCGGTGCGCGGGCCGGTCCGGATGCTGCGGCGCATCGGCACGGCAGAGGCGCTGCGATTGGCGCGGTTCCTGCTGCTGCCGGCGAAGCGGATGGGCGAGGAGCTGTTCGTCGGCGAAGGCGCTCGGTTACTGCTGGCCGGTAACGCGGCACATGCCGACGCACCCGTCGACGCACCGGTGAGCGGCGCGTACGGGTGGCTGCTGGCCATGCTCGGGCAGCACCACGGGTTTCCGGTGCCGGTCGGAGGCGCAGGTGAGCTCGCCGCAGCGCTCGCGAGACGAGCGGAGGCCGCCGGGGCGGCGCTGTACACCGGGCAGCCGGTGCGGCGGATCGATGTAGGTCGCGGCCGTGCCGTCGCCGTGCACACCGCGGCGGGTTCGACGGTCCGCGTGCGTCGCGCGGTGATCGCCGACGTGAACGCGCCGACGCTGTACGGGAAGCTGCTGCCCGACGACGCCGTACCCGCGCGGCTGCGCGCCGACCTGGATCGGTTCGCCTGGGACACCCCGGTTGTCAAGCTCAACTGGGCACTCGACGGGCCGATCCCGTGGCGCGCGTCGGAGGTCGGCCAGGCGGGCACCGTGCACCTGGGCGCCGACGAGTTGGGGCTGGTGCGGTGGTCGGCGGACCTGGAGTCGCGCACGCTTCCGCATTCGCCGTACATGCTGTTCGGGCAGATGACCACCGCCGATGCCAGCCGCTCCCCCGCGGGCACCGAGAGCGCGTGGGCGTACACGCACCTTCCGCGCGAAATCGACGACGACGCGTCGGCCGATGAGCTGGCCCGCCGAGTGGACGCGACGGTCGAGGCCTTCGCCCCCGGCTTCGACGCGCGTGTGCTTCATCGGCACGTGCAGCGGCCGCGCGACATCGAGGACACCGATCCGAACCTGGTGTCCGGCGCGGTCAACGGCGGGACGGCGCAGCTCTTCCAGCAGCTGGTGTTCCGCCCGGTGCCGGGTCTGGGCCGGTCGGAGACCGTGATCGGCAACCTGTTCCTGGGCAGCTCGTCGGCGCATCCCGGCGGCGGGGTGCACGGAGTCTGCGGCGCCCTTGCCGCCCGCGCAGCGCTGCGGAACCACGGCCTCCGCGGCCTCGTGCGGCGCCGAGCGATCTCCGCAGCTCTGGACGTGCTCTACCGTCCTTGACTTCGCCAGTGCGCACCGTCGGGCGTCAACGGGTCGACTCGCGCGCACGAACGTAGCGACTCGCGCGCCAATTTGTAGCGACTCGCGCGCCATTTCGTAGCGACTCGCGCGCCACTTTGTAGCGACTCGCGCGCACGGACGTAGCGACTCGCGCGGTCAGCGGCGGCGGAGGAGGGCCGCGGCGCCGCCGACCGCGGCGAGAGCTGCGGCGGCCGCGGTGAGCAGGCCGTGGTGACGGCCGGCCCACAGTTGCGGGCTATGGGACGACGCCTGATCGTCGAAGCGCCCGTGCGCGCCGAAGTCCCGGCCGCCGGGACCGTCGACCGGCTCCCACAGGTTCGCCGGCGCATCGCGGGGCTCGGGCTCGTCGGTCTGCTGCGAGTCGTACGCCGTGCGTCCCAGGTAGCGATCCAGCAGCCCTCCTGCGAACTTGTCACCGATCAGCGTGCCCACCGTCGACGCGCCCACCCAGTACTCCCGCCGCTGCGGATGGTCACCGGCGTAGACGATCGCGCGCGCCGCAACCTCGGGCTGGTAGATCGGCGGGACGGGCTGCGGTCGCCGGGGCAGCCGGGAGAGCACCCAGTCGAACTGGGGCGTGTTCAGCGCCGGCAGCTGCACCATCGTGATACCGACCTTGCTCTTGTCGTGCAGCAACTCGCCGCGCACCGACTCGGTGAAGCCCTGGATCGCGTGCTTGGCGCCGCAGTAGGCACTCTGCAGGGGGATGCCGCGGTAGGCCAGCGCCGAACAGACCTGCACGATCGCGCCCCTGTTCCGCGGCAGCATCCGCGCGAGGGCCGCCTGCGTGCCGTAGACGAACCCGAGGTAGGTGACCTCGGTGGCGCGCCGGAACTCCTCCGGCGTGATGTCCGTGACCGGCGCGAACACCGCGCTGAAGGCGCTGTTCACCCACACGTCGATCGGTCCGAGCTCGTCCTCGACCCGGGCGGCCGCGGCCTCGACCTGCTCGTGGTCGCCGACGTCCGTGGGCAGCTCCAGCGCCTCCCCGCCGGCGGCGCGCACGTCGGCTGCGGCACCGGCGAGGCCCACGGCACCCCGGGCGAGCAGCCCGACAGCGGCCCCGCGCTCTCCGTACATCCGAGCCGTTGCTCGACCCACTCCGGCGCTCGCGCCGGTCACCACGACCACCGGCCGATCATTCTTGCCGCTCACGGCCCCTCCCCGGCGCCGGCGCCGCATGCACCGGACCTCCCGGGTGGCCTACCCCGGCGTCGAGCAGGTAAGCCTGCTCGGGTCAGACCCGTCGGGCGGTGGTGAACTTCATCCGCGAGATGTCGGAGATCTTGACCGGGTTCTTGCGGCTGCTGGCATGGACGATCTTGCCGCCGCCGATGTAGATCCCGACGTGGCTGATGGGCTGGTAGAAGAAGACCAGATCGCCGGGCTGAAGGCTGGACTTCGAGACCTTGACGCCGACCCCGGCCATCGCCTTGGACGTGCGGGGCAGTGCGCGCCCGGCCTTTTCGAAGGACCACTTGACCAGGCCCGAGCAGTCGAACGCGTTCGGTCCCGTGGCCCCCCAGCGGTACGGCTTACCGATCTTGGAGAGTGCCTTCGAGACGGCGGCCTTGCGCATCGCGGCCGGCGACGACGAGAGCTCCTTGGACCGGGCGACGGGAGCGACGTTCGCCTCCACCGTGGGGGTGAGCTTCTGCATCTCCCCGGTCACCTCGTTGACGAGCTGGTTGACCTGCACCGTCGGCCGCTCGGGCGCGACCGGCGGCGCGGCGGGCAACGCGGCCGCGAGGGCCGCCGCCGCCGGAGCCAGGCCCGGGGTGGAGGCGGGCGCCGATGTCTGGGCGGGTCCCAGTGGCATGGTGGTCTCGACGGCGAGGGGTGGCGGAACCACCGCGGTGAGCGCAGCGGCGGCGCCGAACACGGTCACGCCCAGCGTTGCTCCGACGGGCTGCGGGCGCACCGGCAGCGGCGGAACGACGAGAGGCAGCCCGCGCATGCCGACGGAGGGACGCTCCGGAACCGTGACGCGGTGTCGGGGGCCGACCGACGGGGGCCGCGGATCGCCGGCCAAACGCTCGATGAGCGTGGTGGCGAGGACGTCGACGCCGGTGCCGGCGGCCCGGTGCTTCGCTCGTTGCATGAACGGGACCCTCGACCCCGGGCGCGCCCCGCAGCCTGCGGCAGCCGCGCTCCCACCCTCTGCCGAAGGAGCGCCCTGGGGAGTGCCGGCGGGTGGGAACGGGGTACCGGCGGACGCACCGGCCGACTCCGTCGCCGACCGGCTCGCGCAACGTAACCGCGCCGTGATCGCCTCCGCGGGAGATCGACACGGCGCGTCGCCGACAAAAACATGCAGGTCGATAACGAAGTGATCACATCGGCGGGTTGCCGCGAAGGGAGGCCGCCGTCGTCGACGCGGGCGGTTCTCAGGTCGTCATACCTGGATCCGGTCGGGTACGGGGTCGCGTCGGCGCACGTCGCAAGGGTGGAGCTGCCCACGAAATGATCCGTATCCGGCGCGCCGGTCGTGTATCACTTCGTGAGGCGGGCGTGACCGGGAGGGCACATGGGCGGGCAGCGGCGGGTGGCGATCGCCTGTCAGGGCGGGGGCAGCCACACCGCGTTCACCGCGGGCGTGCTCTCGCGCTGGCTGCGCAACGGGGAGCCGGACGGTGTCCGCGTCGTCGGGTTCAGCGGCACCTCGGGCGGCGCCGTCTGCGCGACGCTCGCGTGGCGCGCCGTCGTCGGGGGTGACGTGGCCGATGCGCCACGCCGGTTGCGCGGCTACTGGGAGAGCACAGCCGCCGACACGCCGCTCGAGCTCGTGACGAATGCCGGCCTGGTGTGGACGAGCGTGCTGCAGAACCTCGGGCTGTTGCCGCTGATCAGCCCCTATGACGTGGCGGTTCCGGCACAGGAGACCCTTCCGGGAGCTGCTGGCGCCCTGGGCAGAGCTCGACAGGATCGGCCCTGACCGTGACGGGCGGTACCCGCTGCTGGTCGTCGGGGCCGTCGATGTGCTGTCGGGCCGGTTTCGTGCCTTCGACAGCCGGATCGAGCCCATCACCGTCGACAAGATCCTCGCGTCGGCTGCGATCCCGACGGTCTTTCCGGCCGTGCGCCTGTCCGACGGCGTCTACTGGGACGGGTTGTTCTCGCAGAACCCGCCCGTCCGGGAGGTGCTCGACTCCCGCCCGGACGAGCTCTGGGTGATCCAGATCAACGCGACGGCCATCGCCGAGGAGCCCCGCACCGTCCTCGACATCGCCGACCGCCGCAACGAGCTGGCCGGCAACCTGTCGCTGTTCCAGGAGCTGAGCAGCATCGAGACGATCGACCGACTGCTGGACCAGGGCACGCTCGCGGCCGACGGGCCGTATCGGCCGATCGTGGTACGCATCCTGGAGCTCTCGCGCACCCGCCTCTCGCGACTGCTCGGGCCGTCGTCGAAGCTGAACCGCGATCGGGACTTCCTCGAGGAGCTGATCTGCCAGGGCGGACAGCAGGCCGATGAGTTCCTGACGGCCCTGCGGTTCGAGGCGGCATGGCGAGCGGGCGACGGCGCGACACTGCTGCAGATGCTCGCCGACGATCTCGAGGTCGTCTCCGAGCCGCCGTTCCCGCACCAAGGTCCGCTGTCCGGCGCGCAGGCGCTCGCCTTCGTCTGCGACTACCTCCTGCCGAACGTGCGCGTGGATCTCACCCGCGCGCAGCACACGTCGGAACGGGTGGCCTGGACCGTCATCGCCCGCTACGCCGACGCGACCGGTCCTGGCCGGGTCGAGGCGGAGATCCGGGACGGACGCGTCAGCCGCATCCTGCTGGGCCCGTTGCCCGCCTGACGGTCACCGGGTGGCCACTTCCGCGACGAGCACGTCCCGCAGCGGGCGACCGCGCGTCTCCACCCCGAGCAACCCCACCGCCGCGGCACCGAGCAGGAAGCCGAGTGCGTAGACCGAGAGCGGAAGAACCAGCGACGACGCGAGCAGCACTCCGCCGATCACTGGCGCCAGGGCACCGGCGATCCGGCTCATCCCGCTCGCGGCGCCGAACCCCGTGCCGCGCACGGACGTCGGGTACAGCTCGGGCGTGTAGGCGTACAGCGCACCCCAGGCGCCGAGCGAGAACGCGCTCATCGCGATGCCGCCGACGAGCAGCAGCGCGGTGCCCGGTGCGAGCGCGAAGACGAACGTGCCGGCCGCGCTGACCAGCAGGTAGGTCACGATCGTCGGTCGGCGGCCCCACCGCTCGATCAGCCACGCCGCGGAGAAGTAGCCCGGCACCTGGGCGAGCGCGAGGACGAAGGCGTAGCCGTAGCTGGCGAGGAAGCTGTACCCCTGCTGGACGAACACGCTGGGCAGCCACGAGAACAGCCCGTAGTAGCCCAGCGCGATACCGAACCAGGCGAGCCACAGCACAACCGTGACGCGGCGCAGGCGCGGGACGAACAGCGTGCGCACGCCGACGCGTTCGGCGGGCGGTTCGGGCACGATCACGTCGGCCGGCATCGGCCGCCCGTTGACGGCGGCGACCTGCGCGATCACCTCCCGCGCCTCGTCCGCCCGCCCGGCGACCACGAGCCAGCGCGGTGACTCCGGCACCCGCGCGCGGATCCACAGCACCAGCAGCGCGGCCACGGCGGAGGTCGCCATGAGCGGACGCCAGCCGACCGTGGGCACCAGGACCCACGCCAGCCCGGCCGCGGCGATCGTCCCCAGCGCCCAGAAGCTCTCCAGCAGCACGAGGCGGCGACCGCGGTTGTGGCTCGGCAGGTACTCGGCGTAGAGCGAGAAGTCCAGCGGCAGCGCACCGCCCAGCCCGAAGCCGGCGAGGAACCGGAAGGCCATGAGCCAGCCGGGGCTCGGTGCGAAGGCCGCAGCCAGTCCGAACACAGCGAAGATCGCGACGGTGACGACGAAACCGCGCCGTCGCCCGATGCGGTCGGCTGCGGGACCCCAGAACCAGGCACCGAGCAGCATGCCGACGAAGCCGGCGGTGGCGAGCAGCCCACCCGTGACGGCGTCGAGGCCGAACTCGGCACGGATCGACGGCAGCGCGAACCCGACGAGCAACACCTCCGCCGCGTCGGCCGCCCAGGTGACCCCGCAGACCGCCAGGAGCCGCCGCTGGAACCGACCGTGCCCGATCTCGTCGATCGCCTGCTGGACGGTGGCCGTCCTGGTGCTGGTCACGCGCCATGGTTCCCCGCTGCCGGATCGGCTCATGCCGTCTCGCGCCGATGCCTCCGCCACTTCCTCTCCGCAAGTGTCGGCGGTGGCGACGGTGCGGTTACGGCTCGATGCGCAGCGTCCAACGCCACACGGGGCCCTCGTCCGGGTCGGTCGCCTCGCCGTCACGGACGAACCCGAGCCGCCGCAGGACGCCTGTGGAGGGGTTCTCCGCGGGCAGCGTGTGTGCGGTGATCACGCGCACGCCGAACGCCCGGGCGCGCTCGACCCACGCACGCGCAGCCGCGGTCGCGAGGCCGCGACCTCGGCGCGCGGGCGCGATGCAGTAGCCGATCTCGACCCGGCCCTCGTCGTCCGGTGGCCCGGTGAACCCACCGAACCCGACCACCTCGTCGCGCACGATGATCAAGTAGCTCGACCACTCGGCGGCGACACCGTTGCGCAGCGCCTGGAGCGTGTGCGGCAGCGCTTCGGGAAAGGCCAGGAAGCCCGGGACGAGGGTCAGCCCGAACCGCTCCGAGAACTCGTCGGGACGGTGCAGCAGCACTTCGGCCTGCTCGGCGGAGACCGGGACGACGTCCGTCTCCACCCCGGGGCCGGTCATCCCCGGCGGCGTCGCCGCGCTGCCAGCAGCACCAGCACGAGCAGTGCGGCGGCGACGGCTGCGAGGATCCCGGGACGCTGCTGGGCCGTGTCC